>JAQVXE010000018.1 GCA_028709305.1 Bacillota bacterium
TACTGAAGACGGCAGTCTTTTCAAGGCTGAAAAGGCTATCCTCTCCATAGGCAGGCGTCCGTCTACAGGGGGCGTCGGCGCTGCAGATGTGGGAGTTGCAGTAGGGCCTAGTGGAGAGATAATCGTTGACTCGAAAATGAGGACGAACGTGTCTGGGATATGGGCCATCGGCGATGTTACCAACAAGGCGCAGCTTGCCCATGTAGCCTCTGCTCAAGGCTTGGCGGTCGCAGGAAACATTGCGGGTGAGAAATATGACATGGAGTACTTCGCAGTCCCCAATTGCATTTTCACATCGCCTGAAGTTGCGTCTGTCGGAGTTTCGGAGCGTGGCGCCAAGGAAGCAGGCATTAGCTACAAGGTAGGGAAGTTTCCCTTTGTGGCCTCGGGCAAGGCAATGGCAATGGGGGAGACTGATGGTTTCGTCAAAGTCATTGCAGACGGATCCAAACGGGTTATTGGCGGACAGATTGTTGGTCCGCATGCCTCCGACCTCATTGCAGAGCTTGCGCTTGCAGTCTCGAAACAGCTGACACTGGATGACATTGCTGGCACGATACATGCCCACCCTACTCTGGCGGAAGCAGTCTGCGAAGCTGCTGAAGCTGCCATGGGACGGGCGATTCACATCTAGGCTCCAGCGCTCGGATGTGGGGCGCTGTGAAATGTGCCTGGGCGCGCATGCTGCGTTGCCTGCTGAAAGGGGGAAGGGACGGTAATGAGTAACAGGGCGTTTGCCGGGATTGCACTGGTCATCCTAGGAGTGGTCCTTCTCCTGTCCAATCTGGGCTTGGGAATGCGGTTCAACATGTCCACCTTCTGGCCGCTTCTCGTGGCTTTGGTCGGAGCGATGTTCATCCGCGATGCTCTCCGGCATGGCGGGGATAAGAGCCATGTTTTCGTCGGAGTGATCATATTCGGCATCGGGGTCTTGTACTTCCTCAAGGAGATAGGGCTGGTAACTGCTGGTATGGGGCAGCTATGGCCAGCATTCCTCATAGTAGTCGGGCTTGCATTTTTCGCGCAGGCGGCTGCACTCCACGAACCACATTTTTCAGGAACCGGGGCAATCCTCTGCGCTATAGGCGCTGTATTCCTCGTTGTCAACATGCGTTTGGTGGACACTGAGGTTTTTCGCGAGCTACTGAAGTACTGGCCTGTTCTGATAATCGCTGCAGGAGTTCTCAAACTTGTCGACAGCTACCGACAGTAACCAGCTGCGGTGCTGAGCTGGACGGAGGTCCAACAGAAAATCGCAATCTTTCTACAACGGTGGGTGTGTGATCTCGATCGCAACCCGCATTAGGCAGGGCTTGCATGGCCTTCCTTCGGGAACCGGCAGGCCTTGCTTTTCTTTTGTTGTCATTTCTATGCGGCGTCCTGTACGAATCTACATGGTTCGCGCGGGCAGCATGCTAGAATCATCCGTAGCCATGATTCTGCGGTGATTGAAGGAGTGGCTGAGCACTGCTAAACCAAGATTGATCAACCGGGCTCAGTTTTTCGGCATGCCTCGACAGCAAGCAGCCGCAGCAAGTAGCTGTTCGAATGTGGCATCCAGCTTCCTATAGAACAGGGGGGCTGACGTATGGATGGAGACAACAACATTGATGCATATAAGAGGGTGGGAGGGTCGGGATCTAGCCGGAAGGGGAAGGGTCGTGGAAAACGAGCCGCCTCGGGCCAACGACAGGAATCGCGGACCAGGCGGAAACAGGCACGAGGAACAGGATCGGACAGACGAGCCCTGGATGGAAGTTCAGGTGGCGGACGCAAGGGCGGATCTGCCCATGCCCAGCTCTTTGGCAAGTATTCTGCGGCCACTCTGTGGGGAGGCGCTGCCATTGGATTCGTCTGTGGATTTGCCACCCTGTTTGGAGGCTATGGCCCATTTGGAATTCTTGCTGTGACTGTGGCGCTTTTCGGGTGGGACATCGTATATGCAATGCCTGTAATAGCCGGAGCTTTAGTCGGAACGGCGCTCGGCGCGGGTGCATCGGCTGCAATTGGACTTGCCATCTCCGCTGCGTTGCTCGAGGTTATAAGGAAACCCCTGTGGCCCCACATAGCGAAGAGTTCTGACGGTCAGGCGGGTAGCTGGGCCACGGGCGCATGCGTATTGCTATGCACATTCATTGGGTCGGCGTTGGCCCATGAGATTAGCGGGTCAGGCGTGCATGTGCCGGTCGTAAGTCTTGTTGAAGCGGGCTTGGCAGGTGCCAGCGCAGCAGTTGTGGTTCCCACCGTCACCACTTGGGCGCAGAGCGGCCGAATGAAGGTGCCGGGCCGAGTCGAATCAGCCGCGCTCCTTGTCATGGTTGCGGCCATCTGCGCAGGCTTGGACTGGATTTCGATCGCCGGTGTCTCGCCAGGGGCAGCTGTAGGCCTCTATGCCTCTGCCATAGCAGGGGTGTTGGCGGGGCCGGGCGCGGGGGCAATCGTCGGAGCTGCGCTGGGTGTTGGCCTGAGCATTGCCAGCTCGGGGCAGGGCATCCTTATTGGCGTTTTGACCCTGGCGGGAGCCGCTTCGGGAATAGTCAGCAAGCATGGTCGCGCAGTTACTGCCTTTTCCATAGTGCTTGCCGCGACGTTCTCAGGCTACCAGCTACGGACGATAGCTGAATTCACCGCCAGAATGATTGAAGCGTCAGTTGCTGCAATCGGGTTTCTAATCACCCCCGAATGGCTGCTTTCAGAGTTCTCGTGGCGCCTTCCTGAGAAGATTGGCGAATCCGATTGCGACAGGACGCGCATGGACGGCGTCCATCATCTTATAATGGGGAAACTCTCTATGTTGGGGCGAACCTTCGGCGAGCTTGCCGCTGCGTATCAAGGCGGTCCTATTGGAGATTCGAAGGACATGGATGACAGCGACGGAGGCGCGGATGATAGCAGTGGCGGTAGAAGAGCCCCGGCCAGTTTGGAGGCGTCCGCAGACCTCAGAGAAGATTTGCTGCCAGGGCAGGCTTGGAGATCTGATATTCAGGAAATCGATGATCCTTTTGAGGCTGCAAGCTACGACAGCCCTGACATACGCGCGGCTCGCGCGGCTGCTTTCATCCGATCGCAGGCATGCAACGGCTGCCCCAGATATGACGTGTGCTGGCGCGACATGGTTTTCCGCACATACAGAGATCTTGTCGACCTTCTGGCGGCGATAGAGCTTTTCGGGGAGAGCGGCACCGAGTCGCTTCCGGATGGGTTCAAGCACAGGTGCACGCGAACGGAGAGAGTGATCGCAGCCTCCCTTACTGCTACAGGAAGGCGAAGGGCGGGGGCAACGTTGGCGGGGAGGGGGCGACTGGGCAAAGGCGGACAGCAGGGCACAGAGGCGATTCTTGACAAGTCTTCTGCTGTAAGCATATTGGCGTTGCAGATGGCCGGGGTAGCCGATGCCATTTCTCGTGTATCGTCTCAGGCCCAGGGGATGGCCAGGTTTGATGAGGAAGCTGAGGGGTTGATCCGGAGGCAGCTATTAGCTGCGGGAATAGGCATCAAGAGCGTCAGAGTCTCGTGGACCGGCTACGGGGGCCTCGAAGTGTACATCGTGAAAAGCCCGTGCCGGCAGGACGGAGAATGCGTAAGGGCGATTGCGCCTCTAGTTGGCGATATCATTGGCAGGCCGGTCTCTGTTTGGCAGGCAGATTGTTTCTACGCTCGGCCTGAGGGAATCGAAGGCGGAGAGCTTGATACAGATGAGAATGGCACGCATCGCTCGAGCACGGCGGCAGAGATTGGGATCGAACGCCTGTGGAAGTTGAAATCGGGCAGGGGCCGGCCCGGTGAATGCGGTCAATGCTCCGTAAGACTCTTGCCTGCCCGGAAGTATGACCTTGAGAGCGAAGCTGTCACATTGCCCAGGATGATGGGGGAGACCAGTGGGGATTCACATGCAGTCGTGAATCTGGGAGACGGAAGAATGGCCGTGATAATCGCTGATGGCATGGGGGTCGGAGAGCCGGCTTCCAGAGAGAGCGGCGCAGCAGTAGCCATGCTTGTGAGGCTGCTTGAGGCCGGCTTGGATCTGGATTTTGCGGTTCAGAGCGTGAACGCCGTGATGTTGCTCAGGTCAGAAGATGATAGGTTCACGACGGTGGACCTTGCCGTAGTGGACCTTTACACTGGGCAGGCTGAGATGGTTAAGGCAGGCGCCCCTCCCAGCTTCATAAAGCGCGGACATGACGTGATCGCTATAGGGGATCCTTCTGTTCCCGCCGGCGTGCAGGCGCCGACGAGAGTAATGAGGTATAGGATGAATCTTGAAGAAGGCGACATACTCATCATGGTAAGCGACGGGGTTACAGAAGCCGGAGGCGATGGGCGCGAATTTGGCATGGAGCTTGTGCGCGTAATGGAGAGGGCCGACTCCGATCTGCCGCGGAACGTGGCTGAAGATGTAGTTGAGTGGGCGCGGGGGACGAGCCCGGGGGCTCGCAATGCCGGGGGTGGTGGGAAGGAGCAGAGGACGCAGGCGGGTCCGACGCCTACTAGGCAAGCCGCGCATGGGAGAGGAAGACGTGGAGGTGGAGGACGCGATGAAGGCGGCCGCTCCATTGAAAGCAGGGATGATATCACTGTGCTTGCTGTGAGACTGAGCCTTGCCGATGCCCGTCGGATGTGACGCGCCGCTTCCCCTATGTGGTATCATATGAAGAAAGGTTCCATTGGCTCCACTGGTGAACGCTTCCGTTCAATCTTCCACTTTGGTTTTTCGTGACAACAAAGAATAGGAACCAAACATGCTCCCGTGCCCATTAGGGCTTCTCTCGCTGCAGCAGTGTGCCTGTGTGTATGTGGGGCTGGATCCGGGATGGTAGACATGAGGTATGGGAGGTGGCGCCGCATGAACGGAGACATGCTTGATGCCACAGCTAAGCAGTGCATTGAACGCTACTCAATGATAGATCCAGGTGATGGCATTGTCGTAGGAGTCTCTGGAGGGCCGGATTCCGTAGCTCTGCTCCTCTTCCTGCTCGACATTGCTACAGAGCTCGATCTTCGGCTTCACATCGCCCACGTCAACCACATGATCCGCGGGGCGGATGCTGATGCAGATGCGGACTACGTTGAAGAGCTCGGCCACAGCCTTGGCGTGCCTGTTACTATAAGGCGGATTGATGTGCCAAGAGCAGCCAGAACCACAGGAGCGACAATTGAGGATGCGGGTCGATCTGCAAGGTACGGCCTGTTCCGGCAGACTGCCAAAGCCCTGGGCTTTGCCAAGGTGGCCGTTGGACACAATGCTGATGACCAGGCAGAAACAGTGATGATGAGAGTAATCCGTGGCACTGGCATCCGCGGACTTGCCGGGATTCCGGCAACCCGCGATATGGGAGAAGGAATCAGACTCATCAGGCCGCTGATCAATACTACGCGGCGCGCAATAGAAGCCTACTGCAAAGAGAAGAATATTAACCCCCGGCAGGACAGGACCAATGTGGATGTTGCCTATTTTAGAAACCGTGTGCGATGGGAGCTGCTTCCGCTTCTGGAGGCGAAGTACAATTCCAATGTCCGAGGGTCCCTGGTCAGGCTTGCCCTGACTGCTGCAGAATATGAGGCCTATCTTCGGTCGGACGCCAATGAGCTGCTGGAGCAGGCCATGGCGAAAACAACAGCCGGAGGCGGGGAAGAGGCGGGAGCAGAAGCTGGGCCTTCCCGGCGGAAGGCTGCAGTACAGCTCGACCTAGCGGTGCTGCGAGGCGCTCCGCCTGCGCTGCTCGCAAGGGCCTTGGCCACGGCGTTTGGAATGGTTGCCGATGGTGAACATGATCTTTACTATCCGCATGTAAATGCCATGTGCGAGTTGGTCGCCACGGGGAGCGTAGGCGACTCCATAGACTTGCCGCGAGGTGTTCGGGCATGGTTGACATACGAATGCTTGATTGTGGATCAGGCAGAGGAGACGGACGTTGGCTTGAGCAGCGAAGGAGCCTCGCGCGAACATGGCGATTGGGGAGCGGATTACCGCGGCGGCGATGCTGCTGCCTGTGCCAAGCTTGAGGTTCCAGGCGTAACCCTTGCCCATGGGTGCCAAGTGAAGCTATATGCAGCTGTAGGAGAGGTAAACGAGGAGCCAGATGGCTTCACGGATGTGTGGCGCGAGCGTCCTCAGCCTCAGGATCTGGTGTTGATGGCACGTCGGGCTTGTGTTGAATGCGGCTTTGGAGAGATGACTCTCGATCCCTCGGGCCTTGGGATTGCATGGGTGATTTGCGATGCTGACAAGGCCGAAATGGACAAGCTGTCAGTTCGACCGTGGGAAGCAGGGGATAGGCTGGCTCCATTTGGCATGGAAGGAACCAAAAAAGTTTCTGATATTTTCATAGATGAGAAGATCCCCAGGGGCCACCGGGCTCAGTGGCCTGTCGTAGTCTCTGGAGGCGAGGTCATTTGGGTTGTGGGTCTGCGGGCGAGCGGCATTGCGCCTGTTGACGCCAAGACAAGACGATACGTGGTGCTCGTATCTGAATAGGAGTACGAGACGATGGAGGAGACCAGACGGGAGTAGGCTGATTGCAGAATGGTTGCGGGTAAAGAGGAACATTAAGGGCGGCATGGTCGTTAAAGTAGAGTACAATAGTACATACGAGCTACTCAGATAGTTCGATTGTGGGCAGATCATCTCTGCCTTGTGGCTCTGGGTCCTGTTTGTGTCGTTTAGGAGGGCTATGATATAATCATTTCATGTATTATTGCGTTTAGAATTGACTATTCTCCCGCGGCATGTTGCCCGAGATATGCTATTGAAGGAGGGAAGGCGCATTCCTCGCCACGTTTGAAGGACGGGGCTTGTTGCGCCCACTAACGTGAAGAACAGGCTTATGAAAAGTCTCGCGCTGTGGCTGCTGCTCGGCCTCATTGCGATCTCCATATCGAACTCTCTATTCTCAAGCAAGCCCCGCGTTGACGAGATCACAGCGAGCCAATTCATGCAATACTGGCAGGAACGCCGGGTTGAACAGCTTCAGATAACAGGTGACAGCTCAATCAAGGGAATGCTTGATGACGGGTCTGGATTCAAGCTGTACTATCCTGACGTACAGGGTCTCATTGAAGACTTGCGCAATGACCCGGATCTTGCCAATCAGGTAGAGCTGTCCATGGTGCCTGAAGGGCAGGGAGCATGGTGGATCGCTCTCATCCCCAACATAATATCGATCGTGCTTCTCTTTGTCGTCTTCTTCTTCATCATGAATCAGGTTCAGGGTGGAGGCAACAAGGCGATGCAGTTCGGCAAGAGCCGCGCGCAGTTGCACTCGGCTGAGAGGGGAAGAGTGACGTTCCAGGATGTCGCCGGAATAGACGAAGTTGTGGATGAACTTGAGGAGGTCGTGGACTATCTCAAGCATCCTAAGCGCTATATTGAACTTGGAGCCAGGATACCCCGGGGCATACTCCTCGTGGGTCCGCCCGGAACAGGCAAAACGCTTCTTGCAAAGGCTGTTGCCGGAGAAGCTGATGTTCCGTTCTTCAGCGTGAGCGGTTCTGACTTCGTGGAAATGTTTGTGGGTGTCGGCGCCAGCCGGGTTCGTGACATGTTCGACGAGGCAAAGCGCAACGCGCCGTGCATCATCTTCATAGACGAGATAGACGCTGTAGGCCGCCAGAGAGGCGCAGGCCTCGGCGGAGGCCACGATGAGCGAGAGCAAACCCTTAACCAGCTGCTTTTCGAGATGGACGGATTCGATCCCAATTCTGGGGTAATAGTGTTGGCAGCAACCAACAGGCCCGACATTCTCGACTCTGCGCTGCTCAGGCCGGGCAGGTTTGACAGACACATCGTCGTCGACGTGCCTGACCAGAAGGGGCGGGAAGAGATCCTCAAGGTGCATGCGCGGAGCAAGCCCCTTGACAAGGATGTCGACCTTAAGACTATTGCCATGCGAACCCCCGGGTTCACCGGAGCGGATCTCGCGAACCTTCTGAATGAAGGGGCTCTTCTTTCAGCAAGGTATAACAAGAAAAAAATCGGAAACGAAGAGATCTCCGAGGCCATTGAAAGATTGGTAGCAGGTCCTGCGAAAAAGGGCAGAGTTATGAGCACCAAGGAGAAGAACTTGGTGGCATACCATGAGGCGGGCCACGCGGTTCTCGCCCATATTCTGCCTGACGCTGACCCCGTGGTCAAGGTGTCGATCATCGGCCGCGGCAGAGCAGGCGGCTACACTATCATGATTCCTGAGGATGATCGAAGGTTCCGCTATGCTACGAAGAACGAGATGTTCAATGAGATCATTGTTTCGCTGGGAGGCAGGGTAGCTGAGGAGATCGTGCTGGGCGAGATAAGCACTGGGGCTCAGAACGATCTGGAGCGCGCCAGCAAGACTGCGCGCAAGATGGTGACGGAATACGGCATGAGCGATCTTGGGCCCATTACCTACGGGCGAGGCCACGAGGAACAGGTATTCCTAGGCCGCGACATCTCGCGCGACCGCAACTACAGTGAAGAGGTGGCAGCCAAGATAGATGCAGAAGTCCATCGAATAGTAACTGATGCCTATGACATGGCCACTCAGCTGCTAACTGAGAATATGGACAAATTGCATGTGCTTGCCAGCGAGCTCAAAGAGAAGGAAACAGTGGAAGGCGATGAGCTTGAGGCTCTCCTTGGCGAAGATAGCGGCGAGGCAGATGCGCAGAGTGGGGCGGAGGGCAAGTTGAAGGCTGGGTCGGGCACCGACGCGGCAGTCAGTAGTGGTCCGAAGTCGGAGGAGGCCAAGTCAGCTATTGCCGCAATCGAAGAGCGGCTTAAGGCGGGCAAACAGCGGGAACCCGGACCGGAAGGCGCCCCGGCGTAAGAACATGACATAGGGATTGTTGCTACCCATGGCCCTGACGTAGTGCTCATCGGAGCGGCATGGCGTCAGGGCCTCTTTGCGGCCAGATACATGTGATGGCTTGTGTAACCGCCTATATGGTTGACTGTTTTTGCGGCTGAGAGGATGTAGTATATGTCGGAAACGGATAGTGGGAGATTGCCCAGGATCTACTGGGGAACTGCTATTGCACTCGGAGCCTTCGCTGCTGCCAAACTCATTCCTCTGCCGGACGTGGCCTCTAGCACAGGCGAGGTTCTCAGCCTTACCTCAACGGGCCGTTCGGCACTGGGGATAGTGTTCTTCACCGCGATTCTCTGGGCCCTTGAGGTTTTTCCTTTTCCCATCACAGCACTCGTGGGCGCTGTAATGCTTCCCCTTTTCGGCGTTATGGAATGGAGAGATGTCATCAGGTTTGGAGTCGGTTCAGACATCGTTCCGTTTCTCCTGGGGATAATGATACTCTCAACAGGTGTAGTCGAGTCCGGGCTCGCCCGGCGCGTGTCAAGAAGAGTCGTTCGAATAGCTGGGAGTGACCCTAAACGGGCGATCCTGGCCTTCTTGCTATTCAGCGGTTTGTGTGCGGCATGGCTCGGGAATCTTGCGGTGGCCGCAATGCTTCAGCCGATAGCCATCGCCATTATGGCCTCAAATGGCCTGGTTCCCGGTGATTCCAACTTCGGCACCGCCCTTTCCATAGGGTGCGCATGGGGAGCCCTAATTGGCAGCATAGCCACGCCAGCAGGAGGTGCTTCCAACCTTGTAGCCATTGGTTTCTTGCGAGACCTTGCAGGCGTGAACCTAGGGTTCACTCAATGGGCGGCTGTGGGTGTTCCGGCGGCGATGCTGATGATGGTGCCTGCATGGGCCCTGCTCGTCGTGGCTTTTCCGCCGGAGATAGCGGAGCTTCAGGCAGGGTGCGAGGGAAGTGTAAACGCCAGGAAGAACAGGGGTGCACTCACTGCCCACGAGATCTGGGCTCTTCTGGGACTGGTAACCATGCTTGCCCTATGGTCCCTCGGTGATTGGCTGAAGCGGGCGTGGGGCTTGGACATGTCAATGTCGCTAGGGGCGATTGCAGGCGCCGTAGTATATCTCCTGCCCACCCATGGGATTCATTCGTGGGATGCACTGGAGCACAGGATCAACTGGGGCAACCTCGTCCTGGTGGCTGTGGGCATGTCATTAGGAGCTGCAGTATACAATTCAGGCGCTGCTGCATGGCTTGCAAACGCAGTATTCGGGAGGATGGCCGACCTTGCGCCATTTCCCAGGGCGCTTCTTCTCTCCGGCGCGGTGATGCTCTTCAAGCTCATGTTCTCGAGCAATACTGCGACTGCCTCCATCGTGATGCCTGTGGTTCTCGCTGCAATCAATGGCGTAGCTGTTGGACCCTGGGAGTTTCTTGCTCCAGCGGCGCTGGCGGCGCCACTTGCTTTTGTCCTGGTAACATCAGCTCCTGCAAACCTCGTATTCCACGACTCAAAATGCTTCAGCGTCCGCGACATGGCCGTGGTTGGGATTCCAATGACCATTATCGCGGCGGTCTGCATTGCTGTTGTATGCACAATGGTGCTTGGCTGAGCTGGTGGCGGTGGGATGCCAGAAATCTGCGAGGCAGCACTGCTGTTCATGTGCGTAGCCATAGTTGACTGATGTTGGGGTGCCTTGGCAGGAAAACCTATGTCCGACGACAAAATCTATATAGCATGGTTATCGTGATTCGTCTTCATATGGTCTGATTGAGGTCTCTCTTTTGGCAGCCCGGAGCTGCCTCAGACTTTGATAGTTCGGCTGCTAGGTATTGGTGAAAGGAAGGGACCATTGTGCACGTTGTCGTTGACGGAAGAGGCTTGACAGTGCGCGAGGTTGTAGCCGTGGCGCGCGAAGGGGCGAGCGTATCCCTGTCCCCTGACGCGGGCTCGAAGATTGCTGCGGCGAGCGGTTTCGTGGAATCGCTTCTCGAGCGTGACAGGCCTGTATACGGCGTAACAACTGGTTTTGGAAAGTTTGCAGATGTGGTCATATCCCCCCGTGACGCTGAGGCATTGCAGCGCAACCTTCTTCTTTCCCACGCAAGCGGAGTAGGAGAGGTGCTGCCTGAAGAAGTTGTCAGGGGGATTTTGCTGCTCAGAGCGAACGCGCTTGCATGTGGTTTTTCGGGAGTGCGGGTTGAGATCGTAGAGACGCTGCTTTCAATGCTTGACGCCGGCGTACACCCTGTGGTTCCGTCGCAGGGGTCGGTGGGCTCCAGCGGCGACCTTGCCCCTCTTGCTCATACGATGTTGGTCATGATAGGAGAGGGCGAGGCAACATACAAGGGGCAAGTGATGAGTGGAGCTGAGGCGATGTCGCGGGCGGGCATACCCACCGTGACGCTCAGAGCCAAGGAAGGGCTGGCCCTTATCAACGGAACTCAGGTAATGACGTCAATAGGGGCACTTGCACTATGGGATGTTGCCCAGCTGGCCAAGGCCGCCGACATTGCGGCCGCTATGAGCTCAGAGGCTCTCCGGGGCACTACGGCGGCATATGACGAGCGGGTCCATGCAGTCCGTCCCCATCCAGGACAGGCTGCGTCAGCCCGAAACCTGGTGCGCCTCATCGAGGACAGCGGTATTCGGGCATCGCACGTGGATTGCCCGAAGGTGCAGGATGCGTATTCGCTGAGGTGCGCTCCTCAGGTTCATGGCGCGGCGCGGGACGCGATAGATTACGCATGGCGCGTCGTGGAGACGGAGATGAACTCTGTGACTGACAATCCGATCATCTTCTCTGAAGACGGCGATGTGATCTCAGGGGGCAATTTCCACGGAGAGCCGATGGCAATGGCCATGGACTTCTTGGGCATAGCCGCATCTGAGCTTGCGAGCATTTCGGAGCGGCGCACAGAGCGCATGGTCAATCCGCAGCTGTCGGAGTTGCCGCCTTTCCTTACTGAGCATGGCGGCCTCAATTCGGGGATGATGATAGCGCAGTATACAGCCGCTGCCCTCGTTTCTGAAAATAAGATACTGGCATCCCCGGCCGTTGTCGACTCCATACCGACTTCGGGGAACCAGGAGGATCATGTGAGCATGGGAACTATCGCTGCGCGCAAGGCCAGGAGGATCGCGGCCAATGTTGCGAATGTGCTGGCCATAGAGATTATCTGCGCAGCTCAGGGCATTGATTTCCTGATTCCGCTGAAGCCCGGTAAGGGGACCGGGGCGGCGTATCGCGCGGTTCGGGAGAGGGTGGCGCATCTTGACGCCGACAGGATTCTTTCTTCTGATATTGCTGCAGTCCGGGAGATTCTGGAGTCAGGTGACCTCTTGCGCGCGGTGGAAGGCGCAGTCGGAGAGCTGGAATGACCCATCATAGGCAGCTAACATGATGGTAGGCATAAGGCATGAAGATGCACAAACATGCAGGGCTGGAGGGATAGTGCAATGGCAAGAGTAATACGAGCCCCTCGAGGGACCGAGTTGTCGTGCAAGGGGTGGCAGCAGGAAGCTGCCATGCGAATGCTCATGAACAACCTTGACCCGGAAGTGGCCGAGCGCCCCGAAGATCTGATTGTTTATGGCGGAGCCGGAAAGGCCGCCCGCAACTGGGAGTGCTTCGACGCCATAGTAGATTCATTGAAGAGACTTGAAGGAGATGAGACTCTACTAGTCCAGTCGGGCAAACCGGTGGGAGTATTCCGCACTCACGCCGACGCTCCCCGGGTTCTCATTTCCAATGCCATGCTCGTGCCCCATTGGGCCACATGGGAGAACTTCTGGGAACTGGAGGCCAAGGGCCTCACCATGTATGGACAGATGACGGCCGGAAGTTGGATCTACATAGGCACCCAGGGCATACTGCAGGGGACCTATGAAACGTTTGCTGCTGCCGCACGGAAGCATTTCGGCGGAAGCCTTAAGGGCAAATTGATCCTCACGGCCGGGCTCGGAGGAATGGGCGGAGCCCAGCCGTTGGCGGCAACCTTCAACGATGCAGTGGTCATCGGAGTCGAAGTGGATCGGGAGCGGATTGAACGCAGGCTCAAGACTGACTACTGTGAGATGGTTACAGACAGTATAGACGAGGCGATTGCCCTTGCGCGGGAAGCCCAGGAGAAGGGGATACCGCGGTCAATAGCCCTATTGGGCAATGCTGCAGAGACGCATCCTGAATTCGTTAAGCGCGGCGTCATCCCGGATCTGGTAACAGACCAGACTTCCGCTCACGACCCGCTTAATGGGTACATACCTGCAGGCCTCACCCTGGAGGAAGCTGCAGAGCTCAGAAAGTCGAACCCGGATGAATACAAGAGACGCGCAATGGAGTCAATGGCGACCCAGGTCAAAGCGATGCTGGACATGAAAGAGCGAGGCTCTGTCGTCTTTGATTACGGCAACAACATTCGCCAGCGTGCGTATGATGCCGGTGTAAAGAACGCCTTCGATTTCCCGGGGTTTGTGCCTGCATACGTCAGGCCTCTTTTCTGCGAGGGGAAGGGCCCCTTCAGATGGGTGGCGCTTTCAGGCGATCCGGAGGACATCCACGTAACTGACGAGGTCATCATGGAGCACTTTGCCTACGATGAGCACCTGGTAAAGTGGATTAAGATGGCCCACGACAAGGTAGCGTTCCAGGGCTTGCCCTCCCGAATCTGCTGGCTGGGGTATGGGGAACGCGCCAGGTTCGGCCTGATGATAAATGACCTTGTGGCCCAGGGAAAGATCAAGGCCCCGATCGTGATAGGCCGCGACCATCTGGACTGCGGATCAGTTGCATCGCCCAACCGCGAGACTGAAGGCATGAAGGACGGGTCGGATGCAATTGCAGACTGGCCTGTGCTCAACGCTATGCTGAACGCGGTGAACGGCTCAACTTGGGTTTCGTTTCACCATGGCGGCGGTGTTGGAATAGGCTACTCCCTCCATGCCGGCATGGTCATAGTGGCAGACGGCACTCGGGAGGCCGCAGCCAGGCTCGAACGTGTGCTCACAGGAGATCCGGGAACCGGGGTCATGCGCCATGCAGATGCAGGCTATGAGAAGGCTCAGGATTTCGCTGCTGGCCATGGAATCAAGATCCCCAAGATCGGCTAGTCATGGCCAATGGCGGGCTGGGCCAATACGCCGGGTTAGCGCGCCCGGGCAGAGTCCAGCTCCTCGATGGCTTGGTCTACAGTGAGTGGGACGGAAACGTCCCACCCTCTTTTTTTGAGGGATTCAAATAGCTCTGTTAGAGCAGGCGGCTCGATGCCTGCATCCCGAAGCGCGCCAGGCTGGGAAAATACATGTTCCGGTGGTCCGGATAGGACTATCCCGTGACGCCCTCCCAAAACATACACCCAGTCCGCTATGGCGGGTACATAGTCGATTTCATGAGTAGAGATGATGTATGTCATGCTTCTCTCTGAATGGAGCTGTACGAGTAGTGCCGCCAGCTCTGTGCGGGAACGGGGGTCGAGACCGGTGAACGGCTCGTCCATTATGAGAAGCTCGGGTTCTGTGACCAATGCTCCTGCCAAGGCAACCTTTCTCTTCTCGCCTCCGCTCAGATAGTGTGGAACTTTCCTCTTCAGATGGGATATCCCCAGCCTATTGA
Organism: Bacillota bacterium; assembly: GCA_028709305.1. GTDB lineage: Bacteria > Bacillota > DTU025 > DTU025 > DTU025 > UBA10085. The sequence continues at coordinate 14,403 of JAQVXE010000018.1, forward strand.
GGATGGCTTCGCCCTTCCTTTCCACCTCGTCTTGCGGCCAGCCAAGGGCGCGTGGGGTGAAGGTTACGTCATCCCAAACCGTGGGCCCGATGATCTGGTCGTCAACGTTCTGTAGCACTACCCCGACGCGATGGCGTATATCCTTGAACTGTTTTGACGGGTTGATCCCAAATACAGCCACCTCGCCATCGACTGGAGCAAGCAGGCCTAGGAGGTGGAATATCAGGGTTGACTTGCCGCTCCCGTTTGCGCCGAGGATCGCAATTCTTTGCCTCGCGCGCACAGCGAAGTCGAGTCCGCACAGGTCCACTTCTGTTTGGTCGGGATAGACGTGCCTCAAGCACTTTACTTGGGCAATGATGTTTTCGCTCATCGGTAAAGGAACACCCCCAACAAGATAAGTGCGGAATATGCAAGCAGCGCCAGGTCACGGGCCACGAAAGGCTGGTGCCTGCGCGTGCTGGGAATTCGTTGTGAGTAGCCCCTTACTTGCATCACCTGGTACATTCGTTCGGTCATGTCAGCCGAATGGATTATCAGAACTCCAAACATCTTGCCGTAGGCGCTAAGCTGCTGCAGAAGGGTTCCGCTTACCCCGCCCCGCAGCCGCACAGCAGTGATGAGGCCTTGCAGTTCGCCTATGAGGATGAAGAAGGCTCTATACCCCATGAAAAGGGCATCTGCTACGACGCTTGGGAAGACTCGGGTAATGATGGCGAAGACGTCTATGAAGGATGTCGTAGTGATGAGGGTTGCTGCTATCAGCCCTGCGCTGAAAGCCTTCGTCACTACAGTAAGGGCGTACATGGGGTCTGACAGCACAAATCCTATGGTGAACAGCGCAGCAAAAACCACAGGATAGAGGGCTATGCGGACCGTGTGTTCCAGTGGTTGCCTGGTAGCGTAGGCTAGCAGAAGCACGCCTGCTGCAACAAACCCCGCAGCGCTCGGGGACGGCGCCGCTATTGCCGCTGCAAGGAGGAGCGCTGATGTAGCAACCTTTGCTCCGGGAAGAGCGTTATGGAGAGGAGTCTGGCCGTTTGCCGCCAGCTCATCGATGAACTGAATATCCAAAGGCTCAGGCCTCCTCCGAGCGTTTTCTAGTCTCGCCGTCATCGTCCTTTGACTTCTCGGGTTCGCTCATGCCAACAAGATCGGGGCGAGATTCGGAGATGAACTGGACCACAGACCCGGTGACTACTGCTTCGATAACCCAGCCTACTGCTCCGGCAGTATAGACGATTGTGGCGAACGGCTTCATAGATTCCAGATGTCCATCTGCATCTGAACTATGGGCGTGATGACTATGGGTGTGATGGTCATGCGTTGCCAATGTGGGATTCACCTGGGTTCCGGCAACTATCCCTAGCATAGCTGTGGTAGATACGGCCAGGACGACAAGTGTTGTAATGGCGGTCTTTACGAAAGGACGGCCCCCTCGAGCGCGTAATGCTCTCCATAGGAGCCAGCCAAGGGCGATTTCAAGGCCTGTTATGAGCGTGTTCAGGCCGATCACTGTGATGCCTCCGTGAGCCACCAGGCCCAGTACTAGGTTTGCAATGAACCCTGCTATGAATCCTTCTGCAGGCCCCGCCATCATGCCAACTAGAACCGTAAGGTTCACATGATAGTGAAGAACTGGTATGGGAAGGCTCATTGCCAACATCATGATGGCTGACAGTATTGCGATTCTGGGGACTGTCCTCGTGCGGTCCTGGCGCTTCACCCAGAACACGGAGATCAAGAGAAGGATTGCCGTAACGGCAAATCCAACCAGAATCCAGGGCAGGGGCAGGACCCCATCGGGAATGTGCAAATGTGACATCTATTGCTCCTCCTTGCGGGTGCCAGGCGATGAAGCCGTGGTTATCTCCTGACATGGCGCGCATTTTCCGGTCAGCTTGAGAGAATGGCCGTCTACGGCAAAACCAGTAGCCGTCTCAAGCTGACGTGCCAATGACGAGAACGCACAGCCCAGAAACTCCACCACTCGGCCGCATTCGGTGCAGATCAGGTGGTGATGGTGTTCGGCATCGCTAGGCTTTCGTTCATATCTGTCGGCGCCGTCGTTGAAGTTGATTTTGCTTAGGATGCCCACATCTGCCAGTAGTTCGAGGGTACGGTATACTGTGACAAGGTTGATATCGGGTTCGGATCCAGCCACTAATTCATGCACTTCCTGCGCTGTCAGATGCTGTGGGCTGCAGTCGAAAAGAAGAAGAATCACCTTTCGCTGCCTGGTTAGCTTGCGCCCTGAGTTCTTAAGCATGCACACAGCGTTTTCGTACCAGCTGCCGACGCAAGTGTCCGCAGTCTTGTCCATGCCGGATACAGGGGAAAAGGAAAGGGAAACCTCAGCCTTGCCCGTCTCCCGTGAGTCTTGCGATATAGCCATCAGATCACATCCTGAAAGGGGCCTAAATGCAAATCGTTTGCAACTACCTCTCTAATTATAGACCCGGCTTGCCAGCAAACGCAAGGCTGAATCAATCCGAGGCCATTTTTCGGGACGGCCGACGCTGAAAACTTGCAGGGGCATGCCCGGCAGAAGGAATTGATGTGCTTGCGGAGAAAGCGTATGCGGTAACATACTGGCCTTTGTCTGTAGGTCTCATGATGCAGGAGGTGCCTATCTGGTGAATGATAAAGCTGTGCAGAGAGTGGTGGAGTGCGTTCCGAACTTCTCAGAAGGCAGGCGGCCTGAGGTTGTTGAGGAGATTGTGGAGGCGATTAGGAGAGTTGCAGGCATTCGTGTGCTGGACTACTCATCCGATGAGAGCCATAACAGAACGGTTGTAACGTTTGTGGGATCGCCCGAAGCTTGCGAAGAAGCGGCTTTTGCGGGAATTGCGCGAGCATGCGATTTGATAGACATGGAGAAACACGAGGGGGAGCACCCTCGGCTTGGAGCAACCGATGTGGTTCCCTTCATACCGATCTCAGGTGTGACCATGGAAGAATGTGTCGAGATTGCGCGCAATGTCGGAAAGCGTGTTGGCGAAGAGCTTGAAATACCGGTCTACCTATATGAGGAGGCAGCCACGCGGCCCGGGCGGCGAAATTTGGCCGACGTAAGGCGAGGAGAATATGAGGGACTCAAGGAGAGCATAGAGACTTCTGAACGTGCTCCGGATTTCGGACCTGCCCGCGTGCATCCAACTGCAGGAGCTACGATAATAGGCGCTAGGATGCCGCTGATAGCTTTCAATATCAACCTGGGCACGAGCGACATAAAGATAGCGAGGAAGATTGCCCGCGCCGTCCGCGCATCCAGCGGCGGGCTTGCTTATGTGAAAGCCCTTGGTGTCATGCTCGAGGAGAGGCAGATAGCGCAAGTCTCCATGAACCTGGTAGACTACGTGAAGACCCCTATTCCCCGTGTGCTGGAGATGGTGAGGCGGGAGGCGGCCAGATATGGGGTGCCGGTGATCGAGAGCGAGCTCATAGGCTTGATGCCCATGGATGCTGTTCTGGATACAGCCGCCTACTACCTGCAACTGCCCAAACTGGAGAGAAGCCAGATCATCGAGGCGCGCATTTGGGAGTAGTCGGGGAGCTGTTGCAGATTGTGCAACCACGAGACTCAATGACGCTGAAGATGCCTAGCTTGAAGACGGAAGCTAAGACAAGGAGGGCTCCTTACCATGGGTAAGAAAGGGGCGAGCGTTCGCCCTAGAACTGAACTATCAGACCTGCTGATCATACACGCAGTTGAACTCGGAACGTGCAGGGCGCTTGGCGGCGGCGGCATGCCGTTGGACGAGGAGCGCGGACCCAGGCTCGGCCCGGATCTTGGCTGTGCAGGAGTTATTGAAGACGGCGCGATCGCTGTGAGAGACGGCGTTATAGTTGACATTGGCCCTACTGAAGAAGTGCTGTCACGGGAACCGAGGTGGCAAGCTGAAGATCGGGCCGGGTCAGCCTCTTCGGTGACGGAAGTCTTCGACGCCACTGGCAAGACGGTGGTTCCCGGATTTGTGGATGCCCACACCCACCTTGTGTATGCCGGAAGCCGCCATAACGAGCACGTGATGCGCCTCAGTGGGGCAAAATACCTGGAGATTTTGGAGGCAGGCGGCGGGATTCTTGCAACCCTCGAAGCAACCAGAAATGCCTCCTTTGACGAATTGCTACAGCTTGCCCTGGGTCGTCTGGATATCATGTTGCTCCACGGGACCACGACTCTGGAGGCGAAGAGCGGCTATGGCCTCGACATCGATACCGAGCTAAAGCAGCTCAGGGTTGCTCGTGCTGCGTGCGACGAACACCCAATAGACATAGTCAGCACATTCATGGGGGCGCATGCCGTTCCCCCTGAATTCAAAGATGATCCAGAAGGCTACATAGACTTCATGATTGCAGAAGTCTTGCCGAAAGTGGCAGGGGAAGAGCTGGCAGAGTTCTGCGATGTGTTCTGCGAAGAAGGAGTATTCTCAGTGGAGCAGTCGAGGCGGATGCTTGTGGCCGGCATGGAGCATGGCCTGCATCCGAAATTGCATGCTGATGAGATATATCCCATAGGCGGGGCAGAGCTTGCAGGCGAGCTTGGAGCAGTATCGGCTGACCATCTTGCGGCTGCATCCAGGGCCGGAATGGAGAGCATGGCTCAGGCGGGGGTGACGGCAGTCCTCCTGCCAGGCACGATGTTCACTTTGATGTCTGAGAAATACGCTGATGCCAGGGAAATGATAAACCTGGGAGTTCCTGTAGCGCTCGCAACGGACTACAACCCTGGCACCTCGCCTGTGATGTCGATGCAGTTTGTTATTACCCTTGCCTGCCTCCAGATGGGCATGACGCCTCAGGAGGCTCTCTGCGCTGCCACGGCCAATGCAGCGTACGCAGTGGGAAGGGGAGGACGGGCGGGAGTTCTCAAGATAGGGGCGGCCGCCGATTTTGTGGTTTGCGATGTTCCTTCTGTAGACGCTTTGCCGTTCTCAGTCGGAGTCAACCCTGTAACTGATGTGTTCGTGGGAGGCGTGCAAGTCGTAACCGACCGCATGCTTTCCTATTGACTTTGCAAGGAGGATGCCTTATGTCATTTAGGGATATGACAGTGGAGTGCTTCTTGGAGGAGCTCGCTTCGAAGAGCCCTGCTCCGGGTGGAGGAAGCGCTTCGGCCATAGCTGCGGCCATGGGCGCCGGCCTGGTGTCGATGGTTGTAGCCCTTACCGAAACGAGCGAGATGCCAGAGGATGATAGCGCCAGAATCAAGCAGACCGGGTTGAGGGCTGAGGCACTGAGGGCGGAGCTTCTGAGATGCGCTGATGAAGATACTGCGGCGTTCAATGCGGTCATGGCGGCGTACAGGATGCCCCGGAAGACCGATGAGGAGAAGCGGACGCGGCGCGAGGCGATCCAGACGGGCCTTAAGGGGGCTGCCAATGCCCCGATGAAGACTTTGGAACTGGCCATGGAAGGCTTGCATCTTGCAGCATACATGGCGCAGAAGGGGAACAAGAACGCGGTGAGCGATGCCGGAGTCGGCGCTCAGCTCTTCAATGCCGCCGCCTGCGGGGCCATCTTCAACATAGAGATCAACCTGTCGAGCATTAAGGATGCGGACTTTGTCTCTCGGGCAAGGGCCAAAGTTGCCGCGTACGACCTCGAACGGGAGAAACTGAGGAAGGGCTCTCTTGATGCTGTGTCAGAGAGAATTGGAGCGAACTGAGAGTATCTCTCAGACGTCTGTCAAATACGAGCACATTCATGCTTATGGAGGACTGCAACGGATATGGACAAGATAGATAAAGAGCAGGCTTGTAGATCGGATCGGTGTAAGAAACAGAGCAAGGTACGTAGGAACGATGCGCGAGTAGCAATGCTGCCGTGCAAGAAAGACGTTGATTCAGAGCTTCTCCGAATGGGCGTGAGCCAGGCGGGGATCGATATCATGTCGCCCAAAGGCGTCTTTCGAACGGTTGCTTTACGGGATGTGCCCATCAAGGCTGCTTTAATAATCAAGCAGGAAATGCTTGCGAAGGGCGGCGAGGCTGCACTCCCGTATTCCGCCGCCGGGCTTTCGATGGAATCATGCGATTTGCTCCTAATGGGCACATTGAGGCAGTACGAGCGCGTTGTGGCCACCCTCCTGTTGCAGCCGTTTGGGCTTCCGGCCATAGCCAAGCAGATAGAGTGTGCGCTGGCCAACTATGATAAGGGCCCAGAATCTATGTCCTTCGGAGGAAGGACATTCCTCTGCGGAGAAAGAACATACATAATGGGCATCCTTAACGTGACTCCGGATTCTTTCTCCGACGGCGGAGAGCATGACACGGCCGATTCCGCATTCAGGTACGCCATGGCCATGCTTGAAGCCGGCGCTGACATAATAGACATCGGTGGCGAGTCAACCAGGCCGGGGGCCGACCCCTTGCCTGTGGATGAGGAGCTTCAAAGGGTGCTTCCTATCGTAAAGAGGCTTGCATCTCAGACTGATGCGGTGATCTCCATCGACACATACAAGGCCGAAGTGGCAGAGCGTTGCCTCGACTTTGGCGCGCACATCATCAACGATGTGTCAGCTCTCCGCGGCGATGGCGACATGGCATCAGTAATCTCGCGCTACAATGCCCCTGTGGTGTTGATGCACTCAAAGGGGCGTCCTACACATATGCAGGCAGATCCCACGTATGAGTGCGTGGTTCGCGAAGTGTACGATTTCCTTGCTGAGCGGATGGCGTATGCGTGTGAGCGTGGCATTTCGCCCTGTAACATAATTCTGGACCCTGGAATAGGCTTTGGTAAGACGCCGCAGCACAACCTCGAGATAATGAGACGTCTGGCGGAGTTCAAGAGTTTGGGCCGACCTATTCTCATGGGCACGTCCCGCAAGTCCACTATAGGAAAGGTGTTGCGGAAGCCTGTGGGAGACAGGGTCTGGGGAACAGCTGCCACAGTCGCTATGGCCATAGCGGCCGGAGCGGATATTGTGAGAGTCCATGATGTGGCGGAGATGGCAATGGTAGCGCGAATGACTGATGCAATCATCAGAGGATGGCGCGGAGAGGAGGAAGGCCATGGGAGCTGATAGGATTACCCTAAAGAGCTTGGTTTTCTACGCTTACCACGGTGTTTTCGAAGCCGAGAAGGAGCTTGGCCAGAAGTTTGAGGTTGATGTAGACATGCGAGGGGATTTCCAGGCAGCTGCTAGGGTTGACGACATCGACATGGCTGTGAACTATGCAGATGTGTACGCTACAGTGAAAGACATCGTAGAGGAACGGGATTTCGATCTCATCGAGGCGCTGGCTCTGAACATTGCAGATGAGGTCCTGTCAGGCTATGAGGTTGAAGAGGTCACAGTTAGAGTTCGCAAGCCAAGCGCTCCCATAGGGGGGCCGGCCGACTATGTAGAGTGCGAGATCACTAGGTTCAGGTCTGACATAGTACCGCTCGTTGAGGAAGAAGATGGCTCAGATGGAGACGCGTTTTAGAGTCCTGCGGCTGGATGAGGTAGACTCCACGAACTTGTATACAAGAGGACTGGCCGAAGATGGGGCTCCCGACGGGACTGTTGTGGTCGCGCGCAAACAGACGTCTGGCAAGGGCAGGCTGGGAAGGCAGTGGCACTCGTCGGGCGACTTTGGCCTGTGGTTCTCCATATTGCTCAGGCCCGTGTTTGATCCGAAGTTCGCCGGGATGTTAGGAATTGGCGCTGGCGTGGCGGTGGCGCAGGCTATACGCTCCCTCGTGGGGGCTGAAGCGGTGCTAAAATGGCCCAACGACGTCCTCATAGATGGCCGTAAGGTGTGTGGCATACTTGCCGAAGGTCGCACAGTCGGAAGGCAGCTGGAGTGGGCGGTGGTTGGCATCGGGATTAATGTCACCCATCCGGAAGGCGGTTTTCCACCCGAACTGGAAGGTATAGCCACAGCACTGAGCCAACACTGTGCCTGCGACGGGGAGGGCTCGGCGCCCGATAAGGATGTTCTTCTTGATTCGGTGCTAAGCGAATTCGGGGCGCGGTATGCAATGCTGCATGAGGGAGGCGCCCGCAGGGTCCGTGATGAGGCGGCAGGGCTCATGGAGTCTTTCTTAGGCCGTAGAGTCACCATCCGGGGCGAGTTTGGCGTACTCGAAGCCCGGGCATTGGATCTTCTTGAGGATGGGACTCTCCTGGTCAGACTGGATGGGGGCGAGACCATGCGGATTACGGCGGCAGATGTGTCGATTGGCACTTGTGCCCGGGGTCCGGGTGAGAATAATGCATAATGCCATTGCTTTGGCGGTTGCAGCCATCATGGTCGGCATGTCTTGTGGGTCGCCCCTGGTGGCGGGTATGCCTGGTCAAGAGAGAGTCAGGACCGTGGCGCCATTGTCTACTCCGGAAGATGGAGCGGGGGCGCCGGGGCTTGATTGGACCGGGCTGGCGAAGGTCGTCACACTACTCGGGGGCCCAGAGGGGACGCTGGTTCTTGGAGCCGCGCTTCTAGGCGCTGACCCGCCAACAGGCGAGATGGCGATAAACGCTTCTGTATCGACTGCGCTTGTTGTGGAGACGCTCAAGATAGGGTTGGGGCGGGCGAGGCCGTATGTTCCGGGGGAACACGGACGTTTCACAGGGCCCAGCCTGTCAGGGCAGTACCACTCAATGCCCTCGGGCCATAGCGCTAATGCGTTTGCAATGGCAACTGTTCTGGCCCACAGGTATCCGGAACAGGCCTCGCTGTTGTATGGCCTTGCGCTGGTAATAGGGTTGAGTCGAATCCAGCTTGGGGTTCATTGGCCGTCTGACGTGATTGCAGGGGCGGCGATAGGGTTGTTCGTGGGTGACCAAGTCGTTCAAGGACGTCTACATTTGCTCGAGCTTGATGGCATGCCCAGTCGTTAAGTTTTGGTTGGAGCTTGGGGCGAAGACGTGTGAAGTCCCGAGCCGAACGTGGTCGGTTCGCAACTGGGGCGATATCAAGATAATAGCCGGGCTGCCTAGAAAGCGCCCGGCTATCGCAGTTTTGCCATGCACACTTCACTTCTAGCTGCTTTTTGCCTGCCTCATGCCTCTGTTCTCTCTGTCACCTTGAATCTGGCGTCAGGCTGAACTGGATTATTCAGGCCTTTCGAAAAACCTGACTAGCACAGTCTACTATTCCTCATCCTTTGGTAAGCATCCCAGGCACGGTCCTTTCGGCGGCATCGGAGGCGGTTCAGGGAACTCGGGCACTGGCGGAATCGGCCCCGGACAAGGCACTGAAGGGACTTGCGGCTGTGGTGGCGTCCAATACGGCGGACAGGGCATTCCGGGGGCTTCGGGCGGAGATGTTATCGGTCCGGGCATGGCGTACGGCGCTGGTTGAGGCATGCCAGGGCATGGCATTGCAGGCGTACCGGGCCATGGAGCTCCGTACCATGGCATTGGGCTAGGCATTGGGCTATGCATTGGCATACCAGGACACGGCATTGGGCTAGGCATTGGCATTTCCGGCCATGGTTGTGTAGGCATGCCTGGGCACGGCATCTCCGGCATAGGTACTACCGGCTGTGGAGTTGGTTCCATCACCGGCGGACAAGGCATCCAAGGTCCAGGCCCTGGCATTACTGGAGCGGGGGTAGGCATCCCAGGGCAGGGCACGGTTGCAGGGGGGCGCATCAACGAAAGCACTGAATCGAAGAAGAAGGCGTGACGCAGTTCATCCCTGCTTATCTGAAGCACCCCGCGGCGGACCGCTTCGGAAGGAGCGATCTGCGCCATCCTTGTATAGAAATCCACGGCTTGAACTTCATCGTTATACGCATCCTGCGCCATTTCAATGAACTCTCTGGAAGGCAGCACGTGATATCACCTCAATCATCTCAGTCAAGTCCTATCATGGACCGTCCAGTCTTCCAGTGGCAGTATATTGCTGATGCCCGAAGCTAGTTACGGTGCCATATGCACTATGTAAAAGGGCAGTAGGCCATAATAACGGAATAGTGGCCCTGCGCCTGGCCGAAAGTGCTGTACAGAGGTTGTGTTGACTGATTCTGATTCTGCTTGTAGCATGGTGGCGAAAATACTTGTCCACTACTGGATCGGGCGGGGGTGATGGATGTGAAGAAAATCGGAGAGAACCGTGATGAGATAGACGCGGCTTATGGACGCAAGGACGGAAGTGTGGATGGTGGCTTCGAGTTGAGTCAGATGGACTTCGCCATCACTGGAATGACGTGTGCTGCTTGTGCAGCTCGAGTGGAGCGTGCGTTAGGGAGTGAGGCCGGAGTGGCCAGCGCGGCTGTGAATCTGGCGGCCGAGACAGCAAGAGTCAGGTATCACCCGGACCAAACGAGTCCGGACCGGCTTATGGAAGTGATAGAAGCTGCTGGATATGGTGCGCGGGAGGCCGTGCGCGATGCTGAAGAGGATGCCAGGCGTGCGGAGGAGAGAAAGGCGCGAGAGGCCCACGATTGGAGACTCTTCTACATCGGCGCCGCATTTAGCATCCCCCTGGTTTTGGGGATGATCGCCGACATTTTCAAGATAGAGACGTTGATGTTTCTTATGGATCCCCTGGTAGGGTTCGTATTGGCTACACCTGTGGTGTTCGTGCCGGGATCCAGGTTTTATGTCAGCGCCGCGCGCACCGTGGCGCACGGCGGAGCGAACATGGACGTTCTGGTAGCTCTGGGCACCGGGGCGGCTTACGTGTTGAGCGTAGTCCATACCTTCGTCGTTTCAGGCCCTGTTTACTATGAGGCTGCTGCAGTTGTCATCACCCTGGTGCTGCTAGGGAAGAACCTGGAGTACATTGCGAGGGGCAAGACGAGCGAGGCCATCAGAAAGCTTGCCGCCCTGTCTCCCAAGACCGCGTCAGTGCTGCAGCCCGATGGCAGCGAAGTTCAGGTTCCCATCGACAGAGTGGCAGTGGGCGACATTGTCATGGTCAGGCCCGGTGAGCGTGTGCCGGTGGATGGCGTTATCGTTGAGGGCTTTTCGGCGATAGATGAGTCGATGCTTACAGGGGAAAGCATCCCCGTTGATAGGCAGGCGGGTGACTCCATAACCGGGGGCACAGTTAATGGCCACGGGATGCTGAAGATGAGAGCTACGAGGGTGGGCAGTGAGACGGCTCTTGCTCAGATCATCCGCATGGTGGAAGAGGCGCAGGGAAGCAAGGCACCCATACAGCGGTTGGCGGACGTGGTGTCATCCCATTTTGTCCCTGCGGTTCTCGCTGTGGCGGTGGTTGCTTTTGCAGGATGGATGATCGCGGGGAGCGGAATCTCTCGGGCCCTTGTGAATGCCACAGCTGTGCTGGTCATCGCATGCCCTTGTGCGCTCGGGCTTGCGACTCCGACGGCTATCATGGTGGCCACCGGGCGCGGCGCAGAGCTGGGCATACTGATACGCGGGGGCGAGTATCTGGAGAGGCTCAGCTCGGTGCGGGCTATCATTCTTGACAAGACAGGCACGATCACTGTTGGCATGCCATCGCTCCAGGAGGTTGAGGCCTTCCTGCCATACGGACGTGAAGAGGCGCTTCGGCTTGCGGCATCTGCCGAACGAGCTTCGGAACACCCGCTGGGCCGGGCGATTGTGGGAGAAGCAGAGTTGTCCGGAATTGAGATTCCAATGCCTGATGAGTTTCGTACTGTGCCGGGCCGGGGCATAATTGCGAGTGTGGAGGGGAAAGAGGTTGCTGTAGGGACCCTCAAGTTCATGAATGAGCTTGGCATACAGGTGGATCATGCAGGTGCCACAGGTGCTGTGGGGATGGCTGTCGCCAGAATGCAGGATGAGGGGCAGACCGCGGTGGTCCAGGCTGTAGACGGGGAGCCCGCTGCGGTGTACGGAATCGCCGATCAGGTTAGGCCGGGTTCGGTTGAGGCAATCAGGGGGATTCAGGATCTCGGCATAGACGTATACATGATTACTGGTGACAACGCGCGCACAGCGGCTGCTATTGCTGAACGTGTCGGCATACCGAAGAACAATGTTCTAGCTGAGGTTCTTCCTGAAGGCAAGGCGCGCGAAGTTGAGCGCCTTCAGGAAGCTGGGCTTGCCGTTGCCATGGTAGGCGACGGAATAAACGATGCTCCTGCTCTTGCCACTGCGGATGTTGGGGTTGCCATGAGCACAGGGACTGACGTGGCAATGGAAGCCGCCGACATCACGATTGTGGGCGATTTGAGCAGGCTCGTAAGTGCAGTGAAGCTGTCAAAGAGGACGCTCGCCATTATCAAGGAGAATCTTTTCTGGGCCTTTGTCTACAATACCATAGGGATACCTCTTGCAGCCTTCGGGGTTCTCCCGCCGGTGTATGCTGGGGCTGCAATGTCGTTGAGCTCGGTATCGGTCGTATCGAACTCGCTTCGTTTGAGGAGATTCAGAGCGGAGCAACCCCAGCGAATTTCCATGACAGACGCGAAAGGGGTAGAAAGTATGCCCTATGGCAGGAAGAACACTTCAGAAAGCAAAGAGAACATGGTGGCCGGGCCTGGATCGACTGAGAAATCTGCTGCCGCTGCGGGAATGGTAGGGGACTATGGTGAGGCTCTTCTCAACGTGGATGGGATGAGCTGCGGACACTGCAAGGCTGCTGTTGAAGGCGCTCTCATGGGGGTGCAGGGCGTCGAGTCAGCAGAAGTGGACCTCGACGCGAAATCTGCGAGGGTCGTATACAACAGGAACGCGGCAAAGCCCGCGGATCTAGTGCGCGCCGTGGAAGATGCTGGGTATGAGGTGCTGAGGTAGCTCTGTTCCATACGGCTTGGGAGCTTGATGCGGGATGGGGTTGACTCGATATGGCGGGGAGCCTGGCAAGACATGATTTATCCGCTAGGCGTTTGTAGTCGGCAGAGAAGAGGAGCCGCCGCGGACGCGGCGGCTTCATCATGGTGGCGTTGTGATCATGGTGGCGTTATGATCATGATGGGAGCGTATTCCTTGAAAAAGGAGGAGTGGACATGCGGCGGAGAACCGAGATTCCTTGGAAGGGCCTGGGGATTACAGCAAGGTGTCTAAGTTCTGGTCACTTCCGAAACCAAAGTGTTCAAGTTTTGGACAGGGCCTGATCAACTTTTAGTCATTTTCGCGCAGGAAGCGATGCAGAAGGCTGGTATGCATTGGCGGATAGGACCTATATGGAAAAACAC
>JAQVXE010000100.1 GCA_028709305.1 Bacillota bacterium
ATTTCACTGTTTGACACTCCTTTCCGGTTCAGCACATTCGTGCCCGGACAGGCTGGCGAGGCCGCAGCGCCTATGCCAATAAAAGAATCCCTGCTCACCCAGGATGAACAGGGACAATCTTCACGTGCGGCACAGCTTGCGACTGGCAACTACCACTGCGCCATCCGTATCCTCCCTTTTTCCCGAAGGTGGCCACGGCTAGCTCTGTGGGCAGGTTTCCTGGCTTCCGGCTCATAGCTTCAGGCGCGCCTTCCCGTCGCACAGGCGACAGTGGCATCAAGTTCGCATCGGCTCCCCGGCTACAGTGGCGGGACCGCGGGCTTTACCAGGTGCATTCTCCAAAGCGCCTGGCTGCCACTTCCCTCTTAGCCCGCATGGCGGGCACCCACCAGCCTTCCATATTCAATTCGCTGCCTCGATTTTAACACATCAAGGCCGAACATCCAAGACCGCGAGACTAGCATGCGAGAACACGTTCATCCCCAATCCGCACAGTAATCCTGTTGGCGTCTAGGTATTCAAGGAGCGCTACCGCGTACTTGCGCGTGTTTCCGCAGGCATCCCTGAACTGAGCGGCAGTAAAGGGCTGGCCTCCCGCTCCTAGCTCATGGGCTATTTCAGCAGCCCGCACCAGGGCATGCCGGTGAAAAAGAAGCTCCGGACCTACTCTCACCAACACGCCAAGGTCGATCAGATAGTCGAGTATAGCCTGAGGGATTCCTTCGGCAAGCGCCTGGCCCGCTTCTGGAGGAGACATGAGCGAAGACAGATAGGCGGCTTCAAGCCTCTCCTTTGCCCTCTGCTGCTCAGAATTGAGCGATACGACGTGTGTTGGCAGCGCAACAGCAGTGCCGCGTTCCTCGATGAGGCCGTCCTCTGCCGCTCTGGCAACGAGCATTGAGAATGCCTTCCCGTCCCAGGAAGGCATGATCCTCGTTCTAAGCTCCTCCTTGGCCATGCCTGCTCTGAGAGGTTCGCAGTTGTGGTATTGGGAGAGCGCCCGAGCTATCACTGCCACAACTTGTTCCCAGTCGTCTCGAGGCATGTAACTGCGACCATCCGGTAAGTCACCAAAAGCCACAGCCCATCCCTGCGCCGCTCCTTCCTCCAGGATGTCGCGGACATGCGCAGGCTCCGCGCACATTGCCCGAGCCACATCACGGAAAGATGCAGGCGCAGATCTCTCAGAGACGATCCGCGATGCAAAGAACCGAGCAATGGCAGGCTGATCCCCTGCTGACAATGTCTCAAACTCGCGCAGTGTTTCCTCTCGGAAGCGACGCCGTCGGCCTCTCGACAAAGCAAGTACTCGGCCGCCGCCTGCTGTTTTCATCGGAGAATAAGTGCGAACAATAAATCGATCGCCACGCGTAGCAACGACTTCCTCTTCCAGCTCTAACTGGGCAAAAACCTGTTGACCCGGGACTACTTGATCAGTGCCGATCGTCCTCGCCCTGCACAGTACTTCGGCAGTGCCAATGTGAAGATGCAGGCGCTCACCGTGCTTGATCGGATCAGCCGACTCCAAGAGGGTAAGCTCTACGTCGAACATGCTTGAAGGTTCCATCATTTTCGGCTCGGCGATGACCATTCCCCGTTCTATGCAGCTGCGATCCACGCCGGCCAAATTGAGCGCCACGCGCTGTCCGCGCACGGCCTCCTCTACGACTCTTTCATGGACCTGGACCTGCCTTACCCGAACAACGCTGCCTGAAGGCAGAAGTTCCAGCCTATCGCCAGGCTCAACCCTGCCGGCCGTCAGAGTCCCCGTAACAACGGTGCCATGGCCAGGCATTGCAAAGACCCGGTCAATCGGGAGCCGGGCAAAACCCCACTCTTCATCCTCGAGTACAGCGCGGCCAACCGCGAGATCCATTGACGCAAGAAGCTCATCCAGGCCACAGCCTGTACTGGCCGAGACAGGGATTACTTGAGCATCTGCAAGCGAGGTACCTGCCAGGCTCTCCCTGACATCTTCCACTACCAGCTCCAGCCAATCGTCATCTTCGGCCAGGTCTGCCTTGGTAACGGCCACAACGCCTTCACGCACACCTAGAAGCTGTAGTATGTCAAGATGCTCTTGGGTTTGGGGCATCACGCCTTCATCTGCAGCTACTACCAGCAAGGCCACGTCCACGCCATGCGCACCCGCGAGCATGTTCTTGATGAACCGCTCATGCCCTGGTACATCAACGACCCCGGCAACCTGCCCGGAAGGGAGTACGATCGGGGCAAAGCCCAGGTCGATAGTCATGCCCCTCTCCTTCTCCTGCCGAAGCCGATCGGCGTCG
The DNA here is from genome assembly GCA_028709305.1 of Bacillota bacterium. GTDB lineage: Bacteria > Bacillota > DTU025 > DTU025 > DTU025 > UBA10085. The sequence goes on from JAQVXE010000100.1 coordinate 2,292, forward strand.
ACCCCCGTAAGCGCCTTGATGAGCGTAGTCTTCCCATGGTCAACATGCCCGGCAGTGCCTATTATCGCGTGCCTCATGGACCTTGCTCCCCCCCTTTGCAATCAGGGCAAATGTAACGATTGACCATAGCAGTGGAAGCCACAGCATCGCAGAGGCTATTGGCCAATGGCTCGAGATCTCTTTTGAAAAGCGTTCTCATGTGAAGATGAACAGAGCCTTCCGCAACTCTTGCCACAACTGGTGGCTCAGAGTTCCTGAGACGAAGGTGAATCTCATCGGCAGGGACGTCCTTGGACGTTACAGATATGCTTATGCCCGGGATGGAGATTGCAGGCATGGAACCCCCGCCCGCCTCAGACGGATCATCGACTACCTGAAGGCCTATGTCGTCGCGACGAATCTCCCTCCGATCCAGCTCCCCTTCTATGAGTTCCAGAAGCCTCGCAGCTCGCTCCGCCAGCACATCTACGCCTTCAGTCAGCATGGATATGACAGGAATGGACTCTGCTGCATCGCCAGGGTTCTTCCAGGCTGCAGTCACAGAAGCCAAAGCTGCGAGGGCCAGTTTGTCTACTCGCACAGCACGTGCAAGCGGATTGACTGATATCTCCCGGACCAAATCGCCTCGGCCGAGGATAATGCCGGCCTGGGGCCCCCCGAACAGCTTGTCGCCGCTGAACGTGACAAGATCGGCCCCTGAAGCTACAACGCTTGCAAGAGTGGGTTCGTTGCCCGGCAGCCCGAACCGATCAAGGCCAAACACAAGCCCGGAACCTAAGTCGCACATGACTGGGATCCCATATTCCCTTCCCAGCCCCACAAGTTCGGCAAGCTGAACTTCTTCAGTGAACCCTACTACGCGGAAGTTTGAGGTGTGGACTTTGAGGAGAAGCGCCGTATCAGAATCGATGGCACGCCGATAGTCTGAAAGGCGGGTGCGGTTAGTCGTTCCCACCTCAACCAGGGTCGCACCGGATCTTTCCATGATGTCAGGGATCCTGAAAGACCCTCCGATCTCCACCAGCTCTCCCCGGCTTACCAAAACCTTGCGGCCGCGCGCCAGAGTCTCAAGGCTCAAGAAGACCGCTGCGGCGTTATTGTTTACAACATAGGCTGCAGGAGCACCTGCCAGTCTTGCCAGAGCGCTGGCTATGTGGTCCTGCCTGGACCCGCGGTCGCCCCTCTCGAGGTCATATTCAAGGTCAGAGTAGCCCATAGCGCACTCCGCCACAGCCAGTGCCGCATATTCCGGAAGAGGCGCGCGCCCGAGATTCGTGTGGAGGACTACGCCTGTTGCATTGATGACTCTCCGTGGTCCTGGGGCCATAGACATGATGGTGGCAAACGGCAGGTCGGCAATCACACGCGCCAATACCTCCTGCCTGCCCGGCCCGCACCCCCCCTTGTCAGCCGACCGGCACAGCCTGCGCCTCTCTCTCTCTATGAGCGCACGGGCCCCATCCCGCACAGCCCAGCGCGGATATGCCTCCACAAGTTCCATGGCACGAGGCTCAGAAAGGACATCTGACACGGATGGAATGGCGCGCAGAAAGTCGTTCAATCTCGATTGCACCTGCCGATCTTGTCAGGGTATTACCCTTATCCTGGGGCCATCCAGCCCCGGGCTGAATGCTTCGCCAACTATCTCGGCCGCCAGGGCGCCGCCATCCTCCAATTTGCGCACCAGTTCATCAGCTTTGTCAGGAGCTACAGATATCAACAGCCCGCCGGAGGTCTGGGGATCGCACATACCAGTGACCCTGCCCTCGGCAACACCGCCTGCCACTTGCACGATGGGCCTTACGTGCCGCCAGTTGCGGTGGAGGCCCCCAGGAACAATCTGCCTGTCTATGTAGCTCAGCACGCCATCGATCATCGGGACAGCATGGGCCCAAACAGTGAATGATACGCGAGATGCAGATGCCATCTCTGCGAGGTGGCCCAGGAAACCGAAGCCTGTGACGTCGGTGCACGCATTAACCCCCACCTCTTGCATGACAGCGGACGCGCCTGCATTCAAAGTCGCCATCACCACGTATGCGTCCTGTTCTGCAGAAGAGTCGGCCATTCCTGCCTTCAGAGCCGTGGAGATCACGCCTGTGCCCAGAGGCTTCGTGAGTACCAGCGCGTCTCCGGGGCGGGCGCCCGAATTGAGCACAACCTTGTCGGGATGGACTATCCCCGCAACAGAAAGCCCGTACTTCGGCTCCTTGTCATCTACAGAGTGGCCTCCCACAAGCACCGCGCCGGCTTCATATACCTTGTCAGCCCCGCCCCGCAGAATTTCCCGAAGCAATTCCATCCCAAGCGAGCAGGGATAACAGACCACGTTCATAGCAACAATGGGTACGCCCCCCATGGCATACACATCAGACAGAGAGTTGGCCGCCGCTACTTGGCCAAACTCATAGGGGCCATCAACAATAGGAGTGAAGAAGTCGACAGTCTGGATGATAGCCACATCGTCAGTGATCTTGTACACACCTGCATCCTCTGACTTATCGAATCCCGCCAATAGCTTTGGGTCCTTTCGGACAACGAGTCCTTCAATAGCCGCCATTAGGTCCCCCGGACCTATTTTTGCAGCTCACCCAGCCTTGCTTGACATCGTCGTGAGCCTGATGCGATCAGCGTCTGTCATGCTTCACCCCCCCCAAAAAACACATTGCGAGTGCAAACCCATAGCTTACTCTAGTTTACCCTTGGTTTTCTGTCCACCCCGCTCGTAAGCCCAGGCCTCGCACGAATCCAATAACGCCGGCCACAGGACCTGCGCAGCCACCTAGTCGGAAGCATGGAAATGGCGGGAGTACGTGGGAATCGAACCCACCGCGGCCAGGTTAGCTGCCCGCCACTGGATTTGAAGTCCAGGAGGCCCACCAGGACCAATCTACTCCCGCATCAGAAACAAAGGCGTATGCGCTAACATTATACCCCGAGAGCTCGGTCGCGTCGATAGGTTAGGCCGCGAGGCTCTAGGCACATACGTGCTGTCCCACTTTGCGGTTGGCGCCGGGAGCCGCTCACCGCTCCCATATGCTTTTCTTTCTCACATCATCCACTGCATACAGTTGCTGCCGAGAGATTAGGTTCCCCTCATACAGAACATCCATCCATCCTACGCCGTCTCCTGCGCATACCGGAGCTTCCAGCGATTCGGGCACACTGATGATCACCGATACCCTGGGAACCTCGTCGACCCGAACCACAACGTCAATATCTTTTGCAGTTACAAGGCCAACAGTGCGATCCGCTCCTCCGCGAACAAGCACCTCCCCTACCGCAACTCCCGCCTCGGCTGCCTTCACTCGGGTGAATGTGGAGAACCCGTATTCCAGAAGGTTAGCGGCGTCCCGGAATCTTGCTCCAGAGCGCAAAACGACGGCTATGAACTGGAGTCCGTCCCGGGTTGCAGAGGCTGCCAGGCAATGCCCTGCCTTGGAAGTCGTCCCGGTCTTAACGCCGTCTGCGCCGGACAAGCTCCAGAGCAGCTTGTTGGTGCTGTATACTAACTTGGTCCTGCCTGTTTCCACAGAAGACGTCCAGAGCTCCGGACATCCGACTATGTCCGCGAATTTGGGGAGCCTGAATCCCCATATGCACATTAGGGCTATATCATAGGCAGTGGAGTAGTGACCTGGGGCGGAAAGCCCGTGAGGGTTGGCAAAGTGGGTGTTCTTGAGGCCCATAGTTGCAGCGCGCGTGTTCATGAGGTCCACGAAACGCTCTACAGATCCTCCTATATGCTCCGCTACAGCCGTTGCTCCATCATTTCCCGACCTCAGCATTGTGGCGCGAAGCAGCTCTTCGAGCTTGTATTCCTGTCCGGGCGAAAGATTCAACGTTGAGCCCGGCACCCTCGCTGCATCGGCAGACACACGCACAGTGTCGGCCAGGTCGGCTCGTTCTATGGCAACTATGGCCGTCATCGCCTTCGTGATGCTAGCCTGCTCCCGTCTCTCATGTTCATTTTTGGCATAGAGTATCGTCCCAGTGGAGGCCTCAATGAGTATGGCGGCTCTGGCAGTAACCGCCGGCCCCTCACAGAAGGCATGATGGTAAACGAGATCCGGGTACACCGATGGGTTGAGGTATGGGGGCGATAACGCGGGCTTGTCAACGAGGTCGGCCGAGCGCAAACAAAGGAGAAGTGCCGCCCCGACTATTATCAAGGCTAATACCTTCAAGCCTCTCTCAGATAGCAATCCAGCCCAGTGCCCCCAATCAACCCAGGTTGACTGCTCCTATTATTACGTCACGCGATCCAAAGCTAGAACGGAGGCGGTATATCGCCGCGCATCTCGGGACTTGCTCCCAAGCCGTCGGCGATGTAGGGATTGTGG
>JAQVXE010000101.1 GCA_028709305.1 Bacillota bacterium
AAAGCAGGTGATGCCCTCTCTGCCAGGGAGATGGAGTCGCTTGTGGAGAGGCTATTTGAATGTGAAGATCCTTACAGATGCCCCCATGGAAGGCCTGTTGTGGTAGTAGTGCCGAAAGATGCATTGGCGAGGAGTTTCGGCCGGAGATGATTCCAATGGATCGTATTGCCGTGACCACATCTGCCCGTGGGGGCCACTCACAGGTTGTTCTCGCCCAAAGGCTTGCACACGACCTTGATGTGCCATTTATGAGAAGGATGGGTCGGTCGCTCGAGGCTGTTGCAGAAGCATATAGTGAGGACGGCCGTGGCAAGCTGGAAGCTTTTGTGGTTGCCGAGGCTAGCCGAATCAGCGTAGTTAGGCTTGAAGATGCCGGCAGGCCCCACGCCGAACTCTTCTTCCATCCAGGAATGGCCCTGTCGAGGATCCGCCGGCTCCGAAATGGGGGAACAGATCAGATGGTTGAGGCCATGGGGCTCGCCAGAGGCGATCAGGTGCTCGACTGCACAGTTGGGCTTGGATCAGATGCGATAGTATCATCCTGGGTAGTGGGCAATAAGGGACGAGTCGTGGGAGTGGAGGTCAGTCCAGTGGTGGCAGTCGTTACCCGCCAGGGGCTTGGAAGCTACACAGAGGCCGACCCGGATGCGGTAGAGGCGATGAGACGCATCGAAGTAGTGTGCGGGAACCACCTGGACTATCTGAAGGGATGCCCTGATAAGAGCTTCGACGTCGTCTCCTTCGATCCGATGTTTCGGGAGCCGGTAACCACATCTGTGGGAATCGCTCCAATGAGGCCTTGGGCATCGCATGAGCCCCTCTCTGAAGAGGCTCTTGCAGAGGGTGTAAGGGTTGCAAGAAGACGCGTGGTGATAAAGGACAGGGTGAACGGGGATGACCTTGATAGGCTGGGGGTGGGCGCGAGAGTAGGCGCTCCCAAGAGCCGACAGGAGTACGGGGTCATACGTCTCGATGAAGACGGCATGGGGGAGGGAGGCAGCAGCTCATGAGCGAGATGACTATTGGCGGCATTTGCCAGGGGCGGCCTCCGCTTCTTGTTATAGTCGGCCCTACAGCAGTAGGCAAATCGGCCGTAGGGCTTGAGCTTGCACGGAGGCTTGGCGGAGAGATAGTCTCAGCCGACTCAATGCAGGTTTATCGAGGAATGGATATTGGCACAGCCAAACCCTCCGATGCTGAACTGGCCGAGATCCCCCATCATCTTATCGATGTTGCGGATCCGGACGAGATTTTCTGCGTGGCCAGATACCAGGAGTTGGCCAGGAAAGCTATTCGTGAAATAGCAGCGCAGGGGAGGTTGCCTATCATGGTGGGCGGAACCGGGCTGTACGTTGACGCAGTTATCCGCGGCTTCCTTTTCCCTGACGAAGGCCGAAATCCTGACATACGCGAGCGCCTTGAGCGCGAGGCTGCAGAGATCGGAAGCGCCGGTTTGCACGCGCGCCTTGCCCAGATTGACCCCAGCGCGGCAGGGAGAATACACCCCAATGACCTGAGACGAATCGTGAGAGCGCTTGAGGTCTTTGAGGTGACAGGGATACCCATATCTGAGCTCCAGCGCAAACATGAAGGCACGAGCGAGTTCGATGCAGTTATTTTCGGCTTGCGCATGGAAAGACAGGCGTTGAACAGGCGAATCGACACTCGGGTCGACATCATGGTCGAGCAAGGTCTTGTCGACGAGGTCCGTTCGCTGATTGAAAGTGGGTACGACCCAAGATACACGGCTGTCCAGGCCATAGGATACAAGGAGTTTGCCCTGTATCTTGCCGGCGAGGAAAGCCTTGAAGAGGCCCTCGACACTCTCAAGCTTGAGACGAGGAAGTACGCAAAGAGGCAGATGACTTGGTTCCGCAGGAACAAGAAGATATGCTGGATTGATGTGGAGCGCGCCGGCGGGCCGGAGGATATTGCAGATATTATCATAGCGTCTACAGAGCGTTGGCTCAAAGGAGTGGGGTTTTCTGTTGGATCGAACTGAGGTGGCCAAGATTCTTGGGGTCGATGACGACATTATTGACCTGGCATCTGTGGTGCATAAGGAGATAGCAGATGACATAGAGGTCACAAAGGATATATGCAGAGCAAATACGGCGCGGGTGCTTGAAGCCTTCGCCGAGGCAGGGCTGGGCGACTATCATTTCGGAGGGACTACAGGATATGGCTATGACGACACAGGGCGCGATTGCCTTGAAAAGGTCTTCGCCCATGTATTTGGCGCCGAGTCGGCACTGGTCCGAATTCAGATAGTCTCCGGAACCCACGCGCTTGCAGCGGTTCTCTTTGGCCTGCTTCGCCCTGGCGATCTTCTCATATCGGCCTACGGAGCCCCTTACGACACAATGGTCACAATGATAGGCCATAGCAGGCCGGTTCGGGGATCGCTTGCGGAGTACGGCGTAGACTACGTTGAGGTGGCCCCTGTGGCCGATGGCGAGCCGGACTTTGAGCAGATAGCATCGGCATCCAGAGGAGCCAGGATGGTGCTGGTGCAGAGGTCCCCGGGTTACTCATGGCGCAAGTCCCTTAGCGTAGATGATATTGGCAGAATAGCGCGATGCGTAAAGGAATCGAATCCTGAGGCCATCGTATTCGTGGACAACTGCTACGGCGAGTTTGTAGAGACGAAGGAACCTACAGCTGTCGGCGCTGACATCGCTGCAGGTTCTCTCATCAAGAATCCCGGAGGAGGCATTGCTCCGGGCGGCGGTTACATAGCGGGGCGGGCAGACCTTGTGGAGATGGCAGCAGAAAGGCTGACTGCGCCAGGACTTGGATCCGAGTGTGGGCCCAGCCTTGGATACACGCGCGAACTTGCTCAGGGGTTCTTCATCTCACCATTGATAGTGAGCGAAGCAATTGCCGGCTCCATTTTTGCCGGGGCCTTCCTTGAGAAACTGGGCTATGATGTCTCGCCGCGTCCAGGCGAGCCGCGCCATGACATAGTCCTTGCGGTGAGGCTTGGGTCGCGTGATGTGGTCTCCTCTTTTTGCAAGGCAGTCCAGTCAACGTCCCCAGTGGATGCTGCTGTTCTTCCCGTACCTGCGCCTATGCCGGGATATGCTGATGAGGTGATAATGGCTGCAGGCGCCTTCATACAGGGATCCTCTATTGAGCTTTCTGCAGATGCGCCGCTGCGCCCACCTTACGATGCATACCTGCAAGGCGGGCTTGTTAGACACCAGGTTGAATTCGCCATGCTCAGGTTCGCGCAGGATGTGAGGGCGAAATCGAGAACTAAGTAGTAGAAAAAGACCCTGTGCATGCTTTGCCGGCGGGTATTTGGAGGTTGAGTTTGTCATGTTGCGTACAAGGAAGCTGCACATGGGAATGTGCGTAGGTGCCCTTATCTGCATTGTGGCGGTCCTTTGGGCAGTGCCGTCATCTGCGAACACGGCGCGGACGACGGAGACGCCGCCAAGCCCCCTTGAGCTCTGGGGCCCCGATCAACCTCAGGGCGAAGGGAGTTCCTCCACCCTAGACTTCCTCGTCGTGCAGGAATCCGGTCCTGCAGTGGCCACGTGCAGAGTGGAAATCGACCTTGAGGCCGGAATGAACAAGGTAGTAGTGCAGGGCGTTCCGAGCACAGTTGATTGCGGGGCTGTTGAGCTATTGAGCGGAACTGTGCCATTTAAGGTCGCATCTGCAGCGATGGACAGGGGCTCAGGTCAATTGGTTTTTGATGTGGAGGTTGAAGCTCCAGCCCATGCCGTTTTTACTGCCGTGTATCCCTTTTCTGGGGTCACATGGGGCGCATCCTACAATGCCACACTCGAAGTCGAGAAGGAAACTGCGCAGATTTGGGCATGGTATTCCATTCGGAATGAGACAGACTGCGACCTTGCGCCCTCAAAGCTCCTTCTTATAGCTGGACCGGATAATACTCTCAAGGCACAACCTGGGTTCAAGGGTGATACTGCCCTGGGAATCACATTTGCGACCATAGATTCTCCGGAGCCTCTACGGGCGGGTGCAGAGCGGAACATCAGATTCGCGGGCGGCGCCCAGGTGCCTGCGCGCCTCATCTACATGGTCGACTGGAGCCAGTCAGCGGCGACGGTATCCGATTCGCTTGCACCGGCAAGTGATGAGAGCCCGGTTATGGTGGGCCTCGAGTTTTCGACTTCAGGTGAGAGCGGGCTCAGCTCTCCTCTTCCTGGGGGACGCATATCAGTCTTCAGTCGATCCCGGGACGGGGCAACCTTCTTCCTTGGCGAGGATATTGTCTCTCCATGCCTGAGTGATGCTACTGTCATGGCAAGGCTGGGACCGTCCACGTCGCTCACGGCGGTGCGAAGTCGCACTGACCATCGCAAAGTGGGCACGAGCAGTTGGGAAGACGCCTACCAGGTGAGGATAGTGAATGACGGAACAGTGGAGGCCGCCGTTGTCAATATCGAAGAGTTCCCCGGGCAGTGGTCTATTCTTCAGAGCAATACTCCTGCGTCAGCCCTTGTCTCCGGGCGCGCGCACCTAGTTGTGAGTGTGCCTGCCGGCGGACAGGCGAACATTCTCTTTAGAGTGAGGTACACACTTTAAGGAGGGTGAATGGGCGTGCATGATTTTCCTCGTGGCGCTGTAGTGACCAACTCCTCTGGTTCGTGTATCGGAATAGAGAAGGAGATGGAAGCGGAACCTTTGGCTCCAATTGCCCCGGCCCGTGCTGCTATCTCCCGCATAGCCAGTAATCTGCAACTGGTGTACGGGATAGGTCCTGTTAGGGAAGCAGAGCTCAAGAGGGACGGCTACACAACCCTTTTTGACCTTCTCGTGCACGAAAGATGGGGTCGAGGGGCGCGCCCTATCGTGGAAGCGCTTGAGCGTTCCGACAGACAGGCGCTTTCAAGCTGCGGAGTGCCGGATCTAGACCTGCTTGCGCTTTGCGCCCCTGATGAAGTCGTATTTCTTGACATTGAGACTACCGGCCTCTCCAGCACTTCGACTCTGTTCATGGTAGGGATGATTATCCCGTCAGAGCAGGGACTCATTTTGCATCAACTTTTTGCTAGAGACTATGAAGAAGAGCCTGCAGTACTGGAGGAGACGTTGGTACGATTGAATGGTGTGCGTGCAGTAGTCACGTATAACGGCAAAAGGTTCGACATGCCCTTCATACGCAGGCGTCTGGCATATTACGGAAGGGACGACGATCCGCAGACGTCTGTGATAGATCTTTGCCCCCCGGCTAGGCGGAGGTTCTCTTTCGCACTGCCCAACTGCCGCCTTTCCACCATACAGACCATGGTTCTTGATTGCCCAAGAGACGGAGACATCCCGGGTTTCCTCATACCTGACCTTTACAACCACTGGGTCAGAACCGGCGATGCAGATACTATTCTTCCAGTGCTTGACCACAATGAGCTCGACCTCATCGCCATGGTTGACCTCCTTCCTCTGCTCATCTGAATGGTGCATAATTCGTCCCGAGTGTCATATAGATGTAGCGTCTAAGAGCAGGTACAACCCAACGTGCATCCTGTGGGGGTGTGAGGCCGCCTCCACCCGGACTCGATGCGAGGGAGGGCGAGTGGATGGAGAAGTTTGATATCTTCCGGCACATTGCGGAACGCACGGGGGGAGACGTGTACATAGGCGTCGTTGGCCCGGTAAGGACGGGCAAGTCTACCTTCATTTCGAGGTTCATGGACCTCGTCGTTCTGCCGAACATGAAGGACGCCTACGAGAAGGAGCGCACCCGCGATGAGCTGCCCCAAAGCGGCGCCGGAAAGACCATCATGACGACTGAGCCCAAGTTCGTCCCGGGCGAGGCGGTAGAGATCACGCTGGGGGAGAACATCAAAGTGGCCGTCAGAATGGTGGATTGCGTGGGCTATTCGGTCCCTGGCGCGCTGGGGTATGAAGAGGCTGATGCTCCCAGAATGGTGCGAACCCCCTGGTACGAAGAGGAGATTTCTTTTCAGAGGGCAGCCGAGATTGGCACGGAGAAGGTAATCCAAGAGCATTCCACTATCGGGTTGGTGGTAATAACTGACGGTTCGATCACTGAGATCCAGAGGGAAGCGTACATCGATGCGGAGCGAAGGGTCGTAGCGGAACTGAAGGAGCTGGGCAAGCCTTTTATCGTCGTGCTGAATTCTACACATCCTGAAGCGGAATCCACGCGAACCCTTGGAGAGGCCCTGGCTTGCAACTACGACGTGCCAGTGATACCGGTGGATTGTCTCAACATGTCTACTACTGATATCATGCAGGTTCTCGGCGGCGTGCTGTACGAGTTTCCAGTACGCGAGATCAGTGTGAAGTTGCCTGAGTGGGTCATGGAGCTTGAGGAGTATCATCCTGTCCGCATCAGCTTCGTCTCTGCTGTGCAGGAGGCGGTTAGCGCAATTGACAAGGTGCGGGATGTTTCCACGGCAGTGCAGATTCTCGGGAAGGCCAAGAATACTGAGTCGGCAACGGTAACCCTGCTCGATATGGGAACGGGCAGAGTATGGATGGAAGTAACTGCTCCCAAGTCTCTCTTCTATGCTGTGATATCGGAGATGAGCGGGCTGCAGGTGACCGGCGACTCCGATGTAATCAGGATGATGCGCGACTTGACTTTCGCGAAGCGGGAGTACGACAAAGTTGCGGTTG
>JAQVXE010000102.1 GCA_028709305.1 Bacillota bacterium
CAAAGGCAGCGTCCGCGAGGACATCCTGTCGTGGTACGATATCGCTGAACTGAGAGAGCAACTGAGGCAAGTGGTTACGCAGGATTACGGCATTGCCCTGGAGGACTTTAAAGAGATGGATTTCGATTCGCACGATCCTCTCCACGGCGTACAGTCAGTCCTGAGGGAAGCCGAGGAGTTCGGCGAATCTCCTGAGCTCCTTGCCAGACTGCACGCTGACTTGCTTGCGCGGATTCCGTCGATTGAGAAATGCGTTGACGAGATTTTGTGCGCAGCCGGCTGGGCAGATTATGCGAGCGCGCCGGATGACGTAAGGGAGTTCGTGAAACTGGTTTTTCTGGTGAAATACGATGAGGCGGATACGCTGGCCCGGGCGCTGGGGGAATCGACGGTTCAGCCTTTGCTGGACGCACTCAGCTCCGAAACGCCGGATATCTGCTCGTACGCGTTCTGGGCCTTTCGTCTGATCAAGCATGAGACCGCCCATGATCACAGCCGGGCTTCGGGGCAGATAAGGCGGAGTCTGTACAAGCTGAAGGGCGCGCCCGAGGCCGGCCTGTTCCACGCCAGAAGAGCGGCCCTGCTTGCGCCTGACGAATCGGAGTACAAGGAGCGAGTCCTCGAATACTACGGCCAGGTTTCCGAACGGGTGTTCTCGCGTCAGGAAGCTATCCGGCTGGGTCGGGAAGTGTTGGCGTCCAACCCCGGCAACCGAGAGGTGCAGGCCCTAGTGGAGCGCTTGGAGCACGGCGAATCCTCACACGAGTCCGAACAGGGTTGACCCCAACCGCGACCGGGCAAAGGCAGAGGCAGTCGGCCCGCCGATAGTGAACTGCGAGTGTGACGCGAATGGCTGCCAAGTTAGGGTCTGCTAGTGCAGTGCAACCACCGCCATACTGTAATCGGACCGAGAGCAACCGGGAAGCCTTTTGATGAAGGCACTGGGCTTTACTACTTCGGGGCGAGGTACTATGACCCCGAGGTGGGGAGGTTTACGAGTAGTGACCCAGCGAAAGACGGGCTGAATTGGTATGGGTATGCAGACGGCAATCCGCTTGTCTTCGTTGATCCCGATGGGAGAGCTTCCACAACAGCGGAACCGATCGGAAGGTACCCTTCAGACGTGTTCACTATTATCATAACGGCACTGCTTGCTGAACCTATGCTACGGACAGCCATCACAGTGAAGGATTTACTCTGGTCTAAGAGGACGATACACGTTGACACAATGACTATGACAGAGTAGCCGGACAAGAAGTACATCATGCTTGTCCATTTCACTGATGAAGCGTCTGTTCCCACGATAAAAACAGCCAGGGCATTGAGACCGGGCAAAACGGGGTTCGTATTCCTCACTATGCCTGACATGATTGGCAAGCCGGTTGCGCAGGTTGAGCACGAACTTGGCCTAGCTCCAGGCAGGGGGTCATGGGTGTTTCTGGTCAGGATAGAACCGGAGAAGGTAGTGTACCGGGGATTTGCTGTCCCATTTGCTTCAGGGCGGGTACACAACCCTGGAGGGGCACCGGAGTTCATAACGTGGTACCCGATTCCGGAAGACGATTGGCTTTTCAATGGCTCAACTGAATCGTTATTGGCCAAGTAGTATTGGCCACAGAATCCCTGTATGCTTTGAAAGGATGCGTCACAATGGATTTTACTGAGAAGATACTTCAGACTGCAAAGCAAATGTGCGCCATTGGTCAGAGGACCCAGATGGGAGATATTGCATTGGCCCTCAGAGACTTGTACGACCCTCTCGGTCCTGAGGAAAAAGCCCAGTTTGAAGCAGCAGTGATATTCCTGCTGGAGCAGCGAGATATGCGGGTTTTTGACGAGCTGTGCTGGCTATGCGGCATGCTCGAAATCGAAGAAGCGACCCCAGTGCTGATGGAGCTGCTTCGCGACAGAGAATTTGCGTCCCAACATGGAACCGACATTGCAATCGCGCTTTCACGCCAGGGTGCCGGGAAGGCCGCAGCATTGCTGATGAGCATTGTTCATGACGGGCTAACTTCTCCCTTGCTGATTAAGCGTCGGAGTCCGATAACCCATTCATGTCTCATCGCTTTAGCAGGAGGCAATTCCATTGCCGCGGCACCGTATCTGAGGATGCTATTTGATGATGAGATGAGGAACGGTTTTAAGTCTTGGCGCGCTGGCCCGGAGTACTACTGGGTAGGCGGAGCACTGCCGATGCTCATGGTGGAGATCGTGTCCGAGTTCGGCGTTGACGGGGTGGACTTGATCAAGGAGATGTTCCAAGACACGCCTGCAGAGTGGGAGGCTTATCTGAAGATCGCGCTTTCCGAGACCATCCGAGGATTAGTCGAACCGGGGCCCGGCGGCATCAGTCCACCGCTGGTATCTAGGGAGGCCGTTGAGCGTCTTCGGGAGTATATGGCATCGCTCAGCGCTACCACGGACTACATAACGCCTGCGCTTCCGCCTATGGACTATTTTGGCTGTGGAGAATGACGAGGGGGCTGTGGCGCGTCGGCATTACGCAAGTCCCTTGGAGCACTCTATCTCGTGACACCGTAAGCCATTCTGCGTCTACGACGACGGGCCTTGGGTGAGCTTGATCTCTCCAAGGCGGTCGTTAGGAGAGCTTCCACTGATAGAGACAGCCAGAATACGACACTTGAGCGAGAAGGGTTCACATTCGTCGCCATATCAGACGCGATCGGCAAGTGTGTTGCGCACGTGGAGCATGAACGTGGCCTAGCTCAAGGAAGCGGAGAATGGGCATTCTTCGTCAGGATAGAGCTGAGCAAGGCAGTGTACCGGAGACTTGGTGTTCCGTTTGCTTCGGGTGGTACAGCTCATGTGATTCCTGGAAGGAGTGTCCGTTCAACCGAGCAACTCCATCGTTCTGTTGGTGAATGGCATTCGCTCTGAAAGGGGGATCATAGTGGATTTGGCGCAAAGAATACTTCAAATTGCAGAGGAGAAGCGCTACACCGAGCAAAACACCCAGCCGGGAGAGATTGCATTGGCCCTTGGGGAATTGTATGACTCTCTTGGCACCGAGGAACAGACTCAGTTTACAGAAGCTGTGGTGAACCTCTTGGAACTCCGAGATCTGCGGGTTTTTGAGGAGCTATGCCGGCTGTGCGGTGTGCTGCAGATCGAGGACGCGACTTCGGTATTGATAGAGCTGCTCCGAGGCAACGAGCTTGCGCCCGTGCATAGAACCCAAGCTGCAGCGGCGCTCTCGCGCCAGGGTGCAGCGGAGGCTTCAGCGTTGCTGATGAGAATTGTCCATGAGCGGCTAACTTCTCCATCGCCGCGGAAGCGTCGGAGCCCGATGACTGAAGCGTATCTCATCGTTTTGGCGGGAGGCAATCCTGTCGCTGTAGCGCCATATATGAGGGTGTTATTTGAGCAAGAGATGAGGAATGGTTTCAAGCCCTGGCCTGCGGGTCCTGAGTACTACTCGGCAGATGCAACGCTTCCGGTATTGATGATGGAGATCGTATCGGAGTTCGATGCTGACGGGGTGGACTTGATCAAGGAAATGTTCCGCGACACGCCCGCCCAATGGGAGGCCTTCCTTAGGGTCGCGCTTTCCGAGACAGTTCGAAGATTGCTCGAGCCGGAACCGGGTGGAAACAGTCTTCCTGCGGTATCCGAGGAGGCTGTTCAGAGTCTGCGGGAATACATAGAATCGCTCAGCCTTAACACGAACTACTTTGCGCCCGCGCTTCCGCCCATAGACTACTACAGTGAGTAACAGAGCTGTGGCCTATTACCGATGCGCAGCTTCCCGGGAGCGCTCCGTTCCTAGCGATATCTGATCTCCGGCACCCGTAGAATAGTTGATGAGTGAATTATCTGGATCCTCTTTAAACGCGTCCTCCCATTTGTTGACTTGTACATGCGCCGTGATCGGTGTATTTGGGCAAGGCGCTCCAAGGTGTGAGAGGTGTGAAGGTCAAGACGGTGTCAATTGTCAGCACATTGGCCACATGGATTGGCAGCAGACTCGTGTGCCCACTGGTCATAATATTGCTCCCTGAATACAAGTATTGGCTGAGGCCGCCCAATGAGACTTTCACCGTCTCTATCTAGAAGCCAGGATAACCTGGCGCGAAGGCAGGTGGGAACATGTTCAGAAACCGACGCCAAGCGGCAAACAAGAAATACTGGGACGTTATGGTGGTAGGGACCAAAACCCGTGGCAAGTTTCTATCTCTATATCGCAGCGGTCACCTGAAGGGCGATATGTTTTGACTCGCCAAATCATATACAGATCATGCCATCGACTTGGCGGTGCTTGATCACGATGAGGAGGCTATCGACTGGTTCTGTGCAGCGCTTGAGACCTTCGACATTGCGATTGCCGCTGAAGGAGGCAGCATCAAGCCGCAAGAGATGTCTGAAGTGGAGGAGTATACTCTATGGCGCGCTTTGTACTCCAAACACATAGCCACATGGGCTGTACATGGCACTAAGGATATCGAGCTTCTTCGTCGAGCCATTGGGTGCCGAACCCGAGACCGCTCTTTTGAAAACTCGGACACGGATACTTACCACGAGCTCAAGGAAGTGTTCATTTCAGAGCTTGTGGAGGCTGAGGAATGGCAACAGGCGTTCGAGTTCTGCTCCCAACTGTATGGAAAACCTCCGCCGCCTTACTGCCGGGAAATGCTTGACACTTTTGGAGGTCTAGTGTGCTCGCTCAAGTTGCTCGACGATGATAAGACGGACGATGCGCTTTGCGACACCATCAAGTCCGCCTATTTGAAGTTCCTAGACCGCAGCATCAAGTATGACAAGAACGGCCCATCCTGGCCATTTAACACATTTGACCTTGTACGATTTCAACACCTGAGGCATCGGTACATTGAGCGGGACAATCCTCTGGCCTTGCAGGTGTTCAAGGAAATTCGCGGGTACTGACGATGCAACGGTGAATGCTATCGAGTAAAGTGGCCCTAGGTAGGTAGCCTGGCGTCATCCCTTGCTCTTCGGGACCAGACTAGTCTATATCGCCCGACCAGTCGAAGCAGGGGCTAAACTGGTACATCTATTGCGCGAATAACCCGCTCATATGTGTTGATCCAGATGGAAACACGTACGTAATTCTTTGGTCATATAGCGGCTCGGAGCTTCAAGATTATAAAAGGCCTGACGGGACAGTGGATTGGGCAAGATTCGAAAGAGAAAGTCCGTTTGCCAGGGCTGCTCAGACGAGAAGGAACGAGTTGCTGGCGGCAGGCGAGGACCAGAGTAACATAGTGGTACAGAGGATAGACAATGCCCGGGCACTGGAGTCGACATGGATGAAGCTAGCCAAACTAGAGAAAGTAGATGGACTGAACATGTACTCTCATGGCTATTCTAGGGGTCCCGAGGTTGCAGGAGGGAGCAAGGATGTATGGGAGAGGATCATCACTGTGAGTCTCAATTGGAGCGATGAAGCGATTGCAGTTTTCCACGGATGCAACACGGCTGATTTTGCTGCCAGATTTGCAGAGACTCAGCACGTTACTACATATGGGCAACAGGGATACTCGTCGTTTTCTTCGAACCCAGTATTGCACGTTCGGATTTTCTCCTGGTCACCACGTATGTACCTGTACCATTTCGAATTTCTCAATTTGTTGAATACTAACTGGTGGGGGGTGGCGTACACTGTTGACTAATCACACGGCGTTTCGAAATTGGGTCTCTAGCAACCGGGCCATAATACTAGTAATCGCCGTAGTCAGCGTCTGCGTGGGACATGCAATCCTCGAGAGACAAGCTATGAAAAGGGTGATTGTGCTTATGGCCCGTTCCTTTCAGAGAGGTGCAGCGCCCGATATGGCTTTGTTCACCAGTGATGCTGTATTCAAACACGAGAACCTTCAGTCGCCATGTGATATGGCACTAGAGATGTTTGCGCAGAGAGCAGCCCAGTATCATGCATTTGGCGATATCTACGTGCAGAAGATTGAGGCCGTATCTTGCAGTATGGCCTCAATCAAGACGACATCTTGGTTTTCGATCAATGGGTCGTCTTATGAAGCTTCGGGCATCGTAGTTCTTAAGAAACTTGGGCTTTTCAGATGGAGAATTGCCAGCGTATCATCGGACTATCCGGCTTTCCGAGAGTTGTTCTTTGACGCAGCATCAAATGCATGACCGGCAGCAGCTGTGGGTGGTTAGGAAGAACGTTGCGTTATGCTTTGGGGAATCGATCGGACTCGGCTTTGTGTCGCTAGATGTGAGCATAGCGAAAGCCACCTGGGAGCGAGAGGCCCCTCCCTATCCCTTAGCGTTACACTCCAACTTACCCCCCCAGTTTCCAGCTATATATTATGACGTGTAACTGGAAACTGGGGGCATATGAGACCGAAAAGACGGTGCAGTACTCGAACAGGCTAGAGCCGACTGAGTAGTAACCGATCTTCGGCACTCCGAGGCATTAGGATTTGGAATTCTACGGATCGCTGAGTATCCCGATGGGTCTCAGGTCAAGCATGAGTACACGGCAGTGAATGGTTCCTTACCGATCGAGCTTGCGGCAGTGCTCGTTTGTCCATTCGCCCCTAATCCAGATGAACAATGGATGAGCTGGAGCAGGGAAGAGACAGGGGACTCATCTAACTGGCAGGACCCTGT
>JAQVXE010000103.1 GCA_028709305.1 Bacillota bacterium
ATCACAAGCCTATCTATGAGCGCTTGCACATCGTCATTGGGCTCATAACCAAGGTAATCAGCTAGCCGCAATCGTTCCCTCAGCACAGCCACGCCAAGCTGATGCGGGTCTGCCGGCCAGTTGAATTTGATAAGCTCGCCGGAGATGTTCATCCATTTCAGCCATACGAATATGTAGTCAGTATCCGTGGGTATGCCCTTCAGGCGGATGGGGCTGGCAGCGACTGGCTTTTCGTCAGTCTCAGGCGCTTTTACTTTGGCTGATCCTCGAGCAAGGGCCTTGCCCCAAATGTCACAGTATTCAACTACGACCTCGGCTCCGAGAAGCGTCACTGGTTCACACAGCCCTACTCCTGGTGGTGAAAAGTACAGTTGAAGCACAGCGCTGCTGTCCTTTGGAAGCGACACGTCTGCGGAGGCTATCCATAGCTTCGGATGAGCATCGGGGTCCGTTTCGTTGACAATGATTGCTGTAAGGCGCCAGGGATGCCCAACCTCAAAAGGCGGAACAGCCGGCGCTGCCATCGCTTGCAGACCGACCAGGCAGAGAGCACAGAGTGTGCCCAAAACAGCCAGCAGCTTGAGCATCGTCTGTCTGGGGCCGCGCAACCTCGACCCGAACCCACATTCATCAGAATCCTGAGACCAATTATTCAAGAAGTTCATAAGCATTGTGACCTCCTCCTCCCCCTTGGGAACACCCGTATCCGGAAGGGCCGGGGTACTCAGGCGACTGCACCACCAGCGGAACGGAGTTCCCATGATCTATAATGAGTCTGCTCAGCTCTTCGCCATCGGCATTCTGCATACGCAAGCACCCATACGTCTTCACAAAGCCCTGACGCGGAGCGTATGGATTGGTTAACCCACTCCCGCCTCCGTGAATATCTCGACCTCTCGGATCACCAGTATCTATGTAGAATGTTCCATAGGGACTGCCGTATCTACCGCCCGGCTTGGAGGCTGTGGCAACATACTCACCATTGGGCAATGGCGCCCTTGGCTGTCCCTTCTCATTCACGCCTTTGGCGATGGCATTTCTGCACTCCCACGATTTCACTATGAACCCATCATCGTCAACCCAGTAAATTCTTTTCTCATCGTGGCTATACACCACTGAGTGCAGCCCCCAGAAGTCTACTCTATTCAGCGGGTTGTTAATGCAGTATACGTACCAGTTCAGCCCATCTTTCGCTGGATCCCTACTCGTAAACCTGCCGACCTCGGGGTCATAGTACCTAGCCCCGAAGTAGTAGAACCCTATAGCGCCATCCTCAGGCTTTCCAGTGAATCTATGCGCTCCGCTGGCCAGCGGCCCTGTTGATGTGGCAACCAACCCGAACGGCTCATACTCGAACCTCGCTGCGACCTCGCCCGAAGAGTCGGTGACCATCCTAGCCAGTTTGGGTAGGGTGGATCTGTGGGCAGATCTCCTGAGCAAGCCAGATTCACGTCTTCACCGAAAACACACAACTGCATCATCGGGTTGTGAAGTCCACTAACCTTCCGTCATCAACTGCTGCACAGAGCCCAGGGCTGCCGAATCTCATCGTCCAACACGCCTGTTAGCGTCTGATTCACATGCAAAATCTGTTCGATCGTAGCGTCCCCGCCCGTTCGGGTCAGCTGCCAGTCGAAGTCTTCATGCTCCTGTGCCACCTTCACAGCATGATCCTCAATCCCAGTCAAGTGATTCCTGGCCATCGTGCCAGTCGAAAACGGCAACAAGACCGAACTACCCATGCTATAGGCATGTCTCGAAAAACAACCCGTTCTACGCCCAATCAGTCATCAAAATGCTCATCCAATAGATACTCATAGCTCATCCAGGCGAAATCTGCAAAGCCAAGCAGCTCCTTAAAGTCCTCCCGGGCAGTGGATGGCTCTCCAAACCCACAAGGATGTTGCATTTCGATGACGAGCTTCAGTTGCTCAAGGGTGTCATCTGAAAGGCCAAATGCCTTGAAGGCCTGAACCCCAACTGCGCCCTCAGCCTCCATTCGGTCACCGGCAGATTCGGGATCCCCGGTTTCGAAGACTCTTCGGGCGATCTCG
The DNA here is from genome assembly GCA_028709305.1 of Bacillota bacterium. Taxonomy (GTDB): domain Bacteria; phylum Bacillota; class DTU025; order DTU025; family DTU025; genus UBA10085. The sequence goes on from JAQVXE010000103.1 coordinate 2,055, forward strand.
GACCCGCCGGCAAATACCCTGTATCCCCAACCATGCTCGTCGGCATCGAAGAAGAACAGCAGCGGAGCGGTTTGTGAAAGAGACTTCACAATCTCAACTGTCGATGCGCTCTGCAGCCACTGGTCTTCCAAAAACAAGCCTGTCCAGGAACCATTCACCTCGTGAAAGAAGCAGTTAACGCCTACATCCATGGCAGACAGCCCATTTTCGATCTCCTCTGCATGCTCTCTTTTGACGAGCACTCCACATGAAAATTCACTCATGTTCCAACCCCTCCTCGCACTCAGGAAGCGCGCCTTGCTGTCTCGCCTCCTGACTTGCGCCAAAATACCCTTCCCACAGCCGTACGTGGTACGGGTAAACGTACTTCAGCATCTTGCAGAACATGTGAAGCGTCTGCTCCGGGCGTTCAAAGTCCCATTTGCTTGAGTAGTAATGCCTGTATGCACCAAGACAAGGAAATAGGAACCCAGTGAAGAAACCGAATTCGCCTCTGCCAAACCCCCCAGACACGTAGAAATCACTGTCCAATTCTACAAACAGAACGTTGGCGGGGTGAGTTTTCTTGGGAAACAGATAGGCTTCGTAGGATGACATCGAATCTTTCATTCCTATACTCACAGTCTGCCTGGTCTTGGGATTGAGGGTTCTGTCGGGAAGATGCCTGCATTGTCGATTTTCGCGGTTCATTCTTGCCAAAAGAGCTCTTGCCATTGGGCCCTCGATATTCTCCCTATGGTGCTCAGCAACAGATACCCAGCGTTCGTCCCTCCGCATTACGGGATTCAAAGGCCCAAAGAGGCCGGATATGCATCTCGTCTCAAGATACTTAGGCTTGACATCATCTGGCAACCCTGCATACCACTCGAACTCCAACTCCAAGTAGGTCCTAGAAAACTCAGCCGCATAAGACAGTGCCTCCTGTCCAGTCTCGAGGAACTCCTTCATTAGGGGAACCAATGTCTCGATCAGCCTCGGAACATCAGCCTCGCGCCGTTCCATGCTTCACAACACCTCGCATACCTACGGCTAGGACGCAAGCAAAGCCTTTTTTGCTGCGAACGCCTCAGCACTGTACGTTATCGCACGGGGGGGGCGCCCGCCCTCCCTCTCATACCACCGTACGTGCCGTTCGGCATACGGCGGTTTGTTGAACCTCGAGAAGTCTACGCGCAGAGACCCACCAGACTCATTTGAACTAAGTAAGTCTCAACAAGTTTCTGCGTTGTTAATTAAACGCGCGTTATGATACCTGCTAGACGCGTATTGGGCATCTAGGAGGCGTAGTTAGGATAAGGTTCATCAGGCAGCTTGACGACGATGAGACTCGTACCCTCGAGACTGTGAGCAATGGATCGACCATTATGAACGCTACGGCGTTGACAGTCTTGGGGACAGGCCTCGCAGCGGGAGGCCACCGAAAGTTTCCGGCGACGTCGAAGCTGCCATCTATGAGGATGTCCTTACGCCTCCCTCAAAACACGGGTATACATTCTCCATCTGGACTGCAGCGCGCCTTTGCGCCCATGCCGAAGCGCAGTATGGGGCTCGGATGTGCGCATCGACAATGTATGCAGTCTTGAAGAGTCTGGGCTCTAGACACAATCGCCCGCGACATGCAGCCAAGCCGGGATACGATCCGCAGACCAGAGACAAGATGAACGCCATGACCAAAGTCCTCAGTTTTCCGGCAAGAGGCAATCACATCTTCTACGCGGAAGAAAGCGACCTGCATCTGCTTCCGATTCTTAGATCCGCGTGGATGCTGCTCGGCAAGCAGATGCGCGTCCCAACACCTGGCACAAATCAGAAAAAGAGCATATTCGGGGCGATGGGCATACGCACCAGCGAATTCTTGCACCTGATGTTCGATAGAAAGCGGGCCACTGAGTTCATTGATTTTCTGGAGTACATCATCGCCCATTACCCAACAGGCAAGATCCACACTATCCTTGACAACTTCAGTGTTCACAAGGCGCAAAGCGTACAGGCACGGCTTGCCTATAATCCAAGAGTAAAGCTCTACTTTCTGCCCTCCTGCATGCCGCAACTCAACCCCATAGAGAAGGCATGGCAGCACATGAAGGCGTACGTCACTGCCAACAGGCTGTACGGTTCAATGGCTGCACTCGTCGACGCTGTCAATGCGTTCTTCGAGCAGCTTACCCCATCCATGGTTCAAACCTTGGCCGCTTGATTGGACTAAGATACTCTTTGCGAATTACTTCTTCTCTTCCGAGTGGCGGGTCTGCGGTTTCTTACGCTCAGCGTATCTGTGGTACACAACATGGTGTAACACAGCCGCCAGCCCAGTAAGCAAGATCCACCTCGCCTCGTGGGATAGCTCAGGCCAATTCTTGAGCGTCAAGCCAATCGCCGCCGCAAGGTAAAGATATGACAGGTATCTGTGCCACCTTCCTTCGTCCACACTCTCTCCCCCAGTGACCATCATCGTTCGGTCATGCTGCGCTCTCAATGTTTCAAGTGATGTCAGGCCTACCCTGTGTATTAGCTACGGGGGCCCAGGATGTGTTCGCCATAACCTCCTGCTTCAGCCTTCACATTGAGATTCACACACTTCGCCCATTGGATTGCTATCGTTTCTACTGCAGCCCGAATAGGCGCTAGCTAGGTAGTTCGCAAGGACTGCTTCAGGCTAGTCAGACTACAGGCAATGTAGACTCGGGGACCGTGCCAAAGCTGATTGAGCATTATCTATGGATGTGGAATGAACACCTCGCTCAGAGGATCTGTCTCCGTTCGGAAATGCCAGTTGCTAGCCGAAGTGGCCTTACTCATAGCTCACGTTCCGCATGTAGATGCTTCCATCTTGGCATTTGGGCATGGACCCGCCGACCGCGTTAGCGAAGGATTTGTGTAGATATCGGCGGCAAAGCCTGCGAGTCTAAGGAGCCATGGTATGTCGAATCCATGATTTGAATCAACCCAGACGCGGCGTACTATCCCTTCGTGTTCCACGTACGCTGCTTGTACTCCCCCAGTATGCCGCTGGCCGGATGTTTCTCCGCGTCCATGAGGTCGGTTATCAAGACGAAGCAACTCTCGCGTTCACGAGCCTGCTCTACCTGGGCTTGGTCTATTCCGTCTATTGCGGCCAACGCCCTGTACACTGTCGTCTCCGCGGGAGGTTGTTCATCTTTCCTGGGCCTGCCTCGCCGCGCATCCGGCTCGCAGACAAAGTCTCTGCCGGCGAGTTCCTTGGCTTCTTTGGCAATGGCGGCTCGAGCCTTCTCCACCCGCTTCATTATGGACTTCTCCTTGCGCGAATCCAGGCTGGACGAGCGAACAGCGATGAGCCGATAGTCTATTTCGCCTATTCTGCGAACAGTTTCGTAGACCCAATACTCCGCCGCTTTCTTGCGGGAAGCATAAGACCCCGCGGGTTCCCAGGCGTCCGAGTCCCAGGCTTCCCTGATGGTTTCAGCGACCAACCCGTAGGTGGCTGGCATCCGCGAGATGAACTTGACCTGATCGCCTGCCTCTTTGAGGTTGTCGTCCGTAACAAGCGGACTGTCGGCCACGTAGATAAGGTCTTTCGGGATTTCGGGAGGGAACATCGTCTTGCCCTTTCCCAACGTCTTTCGATTCCACGTCTTATCCGAAGAGTTGCCCGATAGAACCTCGCCGTAGTTGAGGACTCCTTCGCGGGTCACGCCTATGCCGAACTGGATTTGCTTAAGGTCGGGCCTCCTGTCCTTGCTATACCCAAGCGCCACTCTGACGGCATTCTCGCAATCCTGGTTCTCGTACTCTCCATACACCGATTGGCTGGTCGTATCGAAGTGAGTTGAATCCACCATAACGTCGTGCCCTTCGAGCGCACAGGAGATCATCTCGCCGAAAACTCTGTTCGCGCTCACGGCGAACAAACGATCAAGGCCTCTGCCAAGGGCATCGTCGTTGAAATCGTGAGCCGTGACCCCCGCTCCGAAAAGCGCCTCCACATCCTTGCCCTCGTATAACTCCTCGACACGGCAGCGCGCCTTTCGATCTGATTACCCGGAAAGAGCACACAAGTCTCTAGCTGGTCATTTCCAAATGCCTAACTGCCATAAGTTACATGCGGAACGTGAGTCATAGCAGAGATGATCACTATCTTCCTCGCCAAAAGCCTGACGAAAAGCCCGCCCATCACTGGTGAACCTCCTTGAGGCGGGGCCCACCGATGCTTTCAGTTTTAGTCTAGGGTTGCTTGCCTAGTGCATTAGAGTGGGTTCTGGATGGTCATGGAAAACCGATTTCCCGCACTCTTTCGGAGTCTCGAATGAAGCGTCCGGAACCTCGGGCGACTCCGCATCACCAAAATGCACGCATATCCAGCATCTTGACTCCCCCTGCCGACTCTTTGGTTGTCATGTTCACACCTCAATCCAACTGTCGCCGTCCGTCTGCCGAAGTCCTCGGCGGTGCCCGCCAGGGCAAAGAACTCGCGGGCCTCGCACTCGGAGACCATCTTCAACCTCGCCTTCAAGACAAGCCTGCCCGCGCCGATGTTTCCGCCCAGCCGCTATCACAGCTTAGTCTCAAAG
>JAQVXE010000104.1 GCA_028709305.1 Bacillota bacterium
ACTCCTCCTGCCCATAACATTTGCCATGACTCATCGTACGGCTCAAGGGCAAGCGGGGTGACAGGACAAAAGCGAGTTTGGCGCCGGCCCAAACAAGCAAGGCTAACCTCCCTGTCCAGGCCGGGCGCGCACTACTTGGAGTAGACTCTGGTGCCTCCAACGAAGGTCATCTCAACTTCTATGTCCTTCAGGTGCTCAGGAGGAACGCTTCTTGGGTTATCAGACAAGATCACGAAGTCTGCGAAGCTGCCGGGGCTGAGCTTTCCATATAAATCTTCTTCACAACCGGCATAAGCACCTACAGTTGTGTACGAGAGCAACGCTTCATCCACAGTAGTCCCCTCTGAAGTACCAAGGCTCTGGCCGCTCGAGGTCTTCCGAGTCACCGCTGCATACATGCCCAGGAGGGGGCTGCCGTCGCACACAGGAGAATCAGAATTGCCGGCCATCGGAATGCCCATATCTATCGTAGTCCTGATTGGGAATGTGCGGCATGCTCTCTCATAGCCTAGATTCGATATCCAGCTGTCGCCCAGGGCATACATGAATGATGTTGACGACTCAACCACAAGGCCAAGATCTTTTATCCTTCTCAGATGGTCCTGGGTAGGCAAGACGCAGTGATCTATCCTGTTCCGCATTGTCCTCACCGTCTCTATGGAAACCTCGCCCGCAGCGTCCTCCAGCGAACTTATGGCCAGTTCTATGGCTCTTTCTCCTATGCCATGGATCGACACCCTCAGCCCATTCTTCACACACTCTGTTACAAGAGGCGAGAGTTCATCTCTCTCAACATAGAGAATGCCTTTGTCATCTTTGCCACCGACGTAGTCCTCGGCTACAGCCGCCGAACGGCCGCCTATGCTGCCATCCAGGATGAATTTCATGCCCATGAATTTCAACATCTCGTTCCCGTATCCGCTCCGAAGCCCCAATCCCAAAGCGAACGGTATGAGCCCCGCATCCCTGGAGCCGAATGTTACTCCCTCAAGCCAAACGCGGACTCGCGCAGGCAGCCTATGGCTTCCAGCCAGCCTCTGGTAGGTCGCAAACGCAGCCCTGTCAACGAGCATGTCGTGGACTGTTGTTATTCCCCACTGCGACAGCTTCCTGAGGGCAAGGATGAATCCTCGTTCAACTTCTTCATCTGTATACGGCGGGATGGCAATAAGATCTTGGGCGCGATCCATCAGCAAGCCAGTGGGCTCTCCGGTAGCCGGGTCCCGGTCGATGCGCCCGCCTTCGGGATCAGGCGTATCCGCGGTAACTCCTGAAATCTTCAGGGCTGCGCTGTTAGCGACGCCCATATGCGCACAGGTCCTCCGTACATAGACAGGATTGTCAGGAGAAACCCTGTCAAGGTCCCATCTGGTTGGATGGGCACGTTCCTCAAGCTTGCTGTCATCATACCCCCATCCGCGAACCCATTCGCCCTTGGGTGTTACCTTTACCCGCTCCGCGATCTTGCCGACAATTTCGGCAACTGATTTCGCCCGGGGGTATGCGCAGTCCACATCGAGCAGAGTCGTAGCCAATATGGATGGATGCATATGGGATTCCACAAAACCGGGCACAACCGTCCTGCCTTCAAGGTCAATAACCTCTGGCTTGCAGTAGCACCGGGAAATCGCCTCTTCTCTGGAGCCGACGCAATCTACTCTGCCACTTCTGACCAGCATGGCGTCTGTGTCGTGGCACGCAGGATCAAGAGTAAGGATTCGTCCATTCTCAAGCAGTAGTTCGTTCTCGTCCTTATCCAATGTCATCTCTCCATTACACCAATGATTGCAGCAATGAAATGCAGGTCTGAATCAATTATAAATCACTTTTGCCGAATAGGCTTTCGGTTGCCTATTTTACACTCGTCAGACGAATCGCTGCACTTATTCGCGGTTTTCCAGGAGAATACTGTGGAATCTGCCAACTAGGCTCTTCACAAATGTTTCTACATGAGTATCATTAAGTATGGAGCGATAGGCGACTCCAAGTATCGACCCAAAACACATGTATGGAAAGGAACGGTCATAATGAAAACGCTGAAGAGACTGCTGACGCTCTTCCTGGTCGTCCTGCTGTCACTATCACTGGTAGGCTGCGGCAAAAAAGAAGAGCCCGTCGAGGAAGAGAGCCCGGAGATTGACAGCTGGGAACTGGAAGAAGAGTATGACGACTCTGAGGATTCCTGGGAACTAGACTGGGAAGATACCGGCTCGGACGACGAAGAAGATAGCGATTCGCTGGATTCTTTCGACTGGGATTGGGAGGATACCGACAGCGAAGACGCAGAGGATGATGACTGGGGCGGCTCCCTCGAGTAAAGCGCCTGGGTCATTAGCAATTCGGTCTTATCTTGCCATCATAATGTCGTAGGGAAGCTAGATGTCTTTCGCTACAGAGCTGATTTCGTTGAGGGATGCCGCTGAGGTATCCCTCAATTCATAGGCAGAACCGACATTGTGTGCGCCTATCCATTGAGCGTTCGAGAGGTCTCGTCCTGCGCGGACGGGAATAATGCTATAGCTTCAAGGGAGGTGAGGAAATGCAGTGTGCCGATGGCAATTGGAATCAGAACGAGACGATACGTCTTCTCACGTCCAGGGCAAGCTGCAGGGATTTTACTGATGAGAAGATACCGCAGGACGTATTGAATGCGATTCTCAACGCAGGAATCCACGCGCCAACAGGCGGCAATCTGCAGCCCTGTTCAATTGTGAAAGTGGAAAACCAAAACACCCGCGCCCGCTTGGCCAAGCTCTGCGGCGACCAGGGATTCATCGCCAAAGCTCCAGTCAACTTGATCTTCTGCATTGACTGGCGTCGTCTGGAAAGGTGGGCATCGCTTGAGGCTGCGCCCTTCTCTGCCACCCAGTCCTTTCGCCATTTCTGGATCTCCTTTCAGGATACTGTCATCTGCGCTCAGAACATCTGCACAGCCGCGGACGCAGTTGGGCTCGGCTCGTGTTATGTGGGAACGGTGCTTGAGTGCTTCCGAGACTTACGCGAACTGCTAGAGCTTCCAGACGGGGTGTTCCCCGTAGTTCTGCTGGCGATAGGATATCCGCGTGAGCGCCCTATGCCCCGCAGAAAACTAGGGGTAGACGTGATGGTCCATGATGAAGTCTATCACGAGCTGGAAGCCGAGGAGTTGCTCCAGGCCTTTGAGGCAAAATACGAAGGTTTTGCGCTGGAGGCGACGGAAGAACGGAAAGCTATTCTGGAGGAAGTCTGCAAGGCTGTGCATGGGGAAGCATTTGCAGCTGATTGCTTGGAACGGATTGGGGATGCCGGGCATATCAATGCAGCACAATACAGGTTTGGCCTGCACTATCGTGCAGACAGACTGCCCAACAGAAACGAGGATCTCGTACGGGCAACTGAAGAAGCAGGGTTCAGTTGGTTCAAGCACGCAGATATGCTTGCGGAGAAGGACGGTCGGAACTGAGAGCCCCGATCCGCAACCTGACACGCCGCCGAAAGCCTCGGCGGCGTGCCTGCTTTGTGGCTTCTATCCAGCCTCTCCCCGCACCCAGCAGGCGCACATGTGTCCTCCGCCAGCATCCTCAAGGACCGGCTCCCTCTGGCTGCATATATCTTTGGCAAAACGGCACCTCGTGTGGAACCTGCAACCACTCGGCGGGTTGACCGGGCTGGGGACGTCTCCCTCGAGTATTATCCGCCGCCGCTCGCCCCTTAGCCTCGGGTTTGGTATCGGCACCGCAGAAAGCAAAGCCTCTGTATACGGATGCAGAGGATTGGAACATAGTTCATCCTTCTGTGCAAGCTCAACAATCTTTCCCAAATACATGACCGCCACTCGATTGCTTATGTGGCGAACTACGGCAAGGTCGTGGGCAATGAAGATGTACGTGAGCCCAAATTCCTGCTGCAGATCCTGCAGCAAGTTGACGACCTGAGCCTGTACGGAAACGTCCAGTGCCGATACTGGTTCATCCAAGATGATCAGTTTGGGATTGAGGGCGAGCGCCCTCGCGACTCCGATACGCTGGCGCTGTCCTCCGGAGAACTCATGCGGATACCGCCGCGCATGAGACCTGTCAAGCCCGACAACTTCAAGGAGCTTTGCAGTTCTCCTCTCCAATTCGGCGCCCTTTGCTATCCCGTGGATCAGCAAAGGCTCGCCCACCATCTCTCCCACAGTCATTCTGGGGTTAAGCGACGAAAAGGGATCCTGGAAAACTATTTGCATATCCTTGCGCGCACGCCGGAGGTCATTCTTCCCTATTGCAAGCCAATCGTGGCGTTCAAAACGGACTGATCCCTCCGTAGGCTCTTCAAGGCGCATGAGCAGGCGCCCCGTGGTGGACTTGCCGCATCCGCTCTCTCCCACAAGGCCCAGGGTTTCGCCCTCTCGCACTTCGAAGGATATTCCGTCGACTGCCCGGACTGCACCTACTTGCTTCTGACGGATGATTCCTTTCGTGATGGGGTAATGCTTTACCAAGTTGTCTACTCTCAGAAGAGCTTCAGCCGATCCTTGTCTCACCTCTGAAGCGCCTCCCCTCTTGCCTTGATGCACCTGACCTCGTGTCCGGGAGAAACCGTCCTCAAAGGAGGCATCTTCTCCCTGCAAGCCTGTTCCGCGTTGGGACACCGGGGCGCAAACCGACACCCAGCGGGCATGTGCAGGGGGCTCGGGACAACCCCGTTGATGGGATGCAAGCGTTCTGTCTCCTCATTCAGCTTGGGGACTGATCGAAGAAGCCCCATTGTATAAGGGTGCGCCGGGCTCTCGAAGATCGTCATGACATCGCCTGTCTCAACAATCTGCGAAGCGTACATCACGACTACCCTGTCTGCCGTCTCGGCTATCACGCCCAAGTCGTGAGTGATGAGCATTACTGATGCCCCGCTATCCGATTTCAACTGACCTATGAGGTCCAGGATCTGCGCCTGGATCGTGACATCCAGGGCAGTTGTGGGTTCATCTGCTATCAGTAGCTTAGGATTGCAGGCAATCGCCATCGCGATCATCACCCTCTGCCTCATCCCGCCGCTCATCTGGTGCGGATAGTCATCCACACGCCGCTCGGGCGAGGGAATTCCCACCTTTCGCAGCATTTCTATGGCAAGCTCCCTTGCGGCCCGCTTCTCCACCGTCTGGTGAAGGAGTATGGCCTCCATGATCTGATCCCCAACTGTGAACACAGGGTTGAGGCTTGTCATCGGCTCTTGAAAGATCATGGATATCTCGTTTCCTCTGATCTCGCGCATCTCGTGCTCAGGGAGGGACAGCAAGTCTCGCCCTCCGAACATCACTTGCCCGGAAGCTATCATACCAGGGGGACTCTGGATTAGTCGCATCACCGAAAGGGATGTGACACTCTTGCCGCATCCGCTCTCGCCGACTATACCGAGGGTCTCGCCTGGCCATATGTCGAAGCTGACGTCGTCAACAGCTGTTACCTCCCCGTCCTCCGTCACGAAGCGAGTGACCAGGTTCTTGACTGACAACAACGGTTCGTGCAGTTCTGGCACTTTGTGCCCCCCTCTAGAATCCTTTCGCATTGAGAACTACAAGAAGTGCTCCATACTGAACCTCGATCAGATTCTTTATGGGGACGACTTCGTATGAAAGATTCTCTTCTATGTCAGAGGCCCATTTGTCGATATGGGCGTTGAGGTCGTATAGAACAGGCCGCAGGATCTGTCGCTTAGGCGCGCAGCTGCATTCACATCCTCCGTCACAGCAGTCCGCCTGACTCTCCATCCCCAGCTCGCCTCCTATGGCTCGCGCCAACATGCTGGCGATTATCATCTTGTAGAACACGCCCACGTACAGGGAGTCGGCCTCCTGGGCCACTGTGGCCGGCTGATCCATCCCAGGCGCCTCCCGTGCCCATCGTTCCTGGCTGGGAACAGACTTCAGACCCGACTTGACAAAAGTTGCGACTGCGTTGCGAAGAAGCTTCCCTTCGGCCTGGGTTATCAGTCCTTCAGTTGCAGTCAGATCCTTGGCGAGCAGTTCGTATATTTGCCTGCCTCTATCAATGCCCTCCAACACCACATCCCGCCTCGTGCGCTCGATAGGAGTCTCATCCCCTATTTTGGCGGACATGAAGTATGGCACCTCAGTGACGAGGGAGAAGGGATCGCATACTGTTTTCGCCCACTCGTCACTGCCGGCTCCGGCACTTATGTACTGCGCCGGATCGCCAGGGGCAAACTTCTCGTAATAATCATAGGAAGCCGTTATCGGACATGATTCGTACACTCCTGGATAGAGCTGAACCGCCCACGGCACCTCAGGCTCGCCCAATGACAGTGGAAGGCCCCGGTCGACCGGGATTCTGTGCAGCTCATCGTAGTCTTCCTTGCTCAGCCCGTCCGATATATAGTAGTAGGCCCCTCCGAATCCGGCATTGTGCAAAGAGTACATCACGTCTGGGCGCGTCATCTCTATCGCCTTCATCAGAGCCTGCGTCTCAGGCTTGGGAGTGTCCCACACGAGAGTCTTGTACTCTACCGGGAAAGTCCACTCCACCTGATCCTGCGGACGCGGCCTGTAGAAATCGCGCGCGTAGTTCCTGATGTTAAACGGTCCCGCAAACCAACCTTCGTTCATACGGGTCCCGTCAGGATC
>JAQVXE010000105.1 GCA_028709305.1 Bacillota bacterium
AACGGGGCAACAAGTCGATGGCGTTGCGTGCCTATGAAAGGTGCGAATCAACCCTGAGAGATGAGATGGGAGTGGGGCCCAGCCGCGATACCGTCTCCATACTTGAACGGGTGAGGATGATGCCTGAGAGGTGAGGGAGGCGTGCGGCGGCAATCAAGCCTCTTGGAACGGGTAATTAAGATGAGGTTATCCAATCCCGTGAACAGGCGGGCACATAGCGTTGTTGCGTTAGGGATTCTCCTCGTCATGCTGCTGGCTCCGTCGGCAAAGTTCTTGCAGCGCTGTCTTGGGCGGAGAAGGATGCCATCGCGCAGATGGTGGTTGAGGCAATAACCGACCGCGGTCATAGCGCGGTCGCAGTTGGGGATGAGATCGAATGGGAGTGGCCCGGAGAAGATGGAGCGCGAATCACCGTGAGCCTGGATCGTCTCATACTCACATGCGAGTTGTGCTCTCAGGAGATGTGGGAGGAAATCATCCGAGACTACGTCGATTCGAGCATTGCGGCCTTCGAAGAGTCGGCACTTGCCTCGGCATGGATATTGTCTATTCTGTGAAGAACGTTACGAGGATCAATGCAGAGAAATGGGGCTTTTCCCAGAGTAGCCAGACGGACTGTGCATGCGGCTTACTCCTCATTCAGCTCGCGGGCCATCTCGTCCAGCACATCGAGGAAACGGTGAACATCCTCCTCAAAGAGCGTGACTACCTTGGGCAGGTCTGATACCAAGTCTTTCATTCGTTCCCACATGAAGTCTCTGTCGTAGCCGTGCCTGACAAAGTGACGAAATGAGCGGTAACGATCGAGCTGGACACGGGTGGAATCCGAGATCACCGCCGGGCGCAGCCCTTCAACATCCAGAGATGACAGGCGCAGGAGGTCAAGGTGCCAGGCTTCGCCCAGGGTATCGAATCCATTAAGGGCCCTGGTAATCCACACCAGTACTTGTTCTACAGCCTGGTAGAAATCGTGGAGATAGAGAGCCAGACCACTCCGGACTATCTGCGGTGGAGTTGCCTCGGGTTCATGGGCGGTCATGGCGCTCGATACCGCCTCTTCTATCCTGTCAATCGCGCCGAGATCACTTGCGATTTGAGCCTTCAAGATGAGCAGCTGGCGAGTGTCGGCCATCGTCATAGAGGGTCACTCCCTCATCCCTTATTCGCTCCTTCAAGGTCGGGTTTGCGTCTTCGAGCACGACGATGTCGACAGCAAAATCTGTGAGGCTATCCACAGCGGCCCATACGCTCCAATATTCCGACCAGGAGATTCCTTCGACTGCAAGATCGATATCGCTATGCTGTCCGAACCCGCTTTCTCGAGCCAGTGAACCGAACAGGATTACCCTGGTTGCGCCCGCATCAGCCAAAAACGCGGCTGCCTCCTTGGCTGCCGCAAGCGCACGCTCACGTCTCTCTTCGCAAGCCTTGAGCCGAATCCTCTCCCTGCGTATGAATCCATCAACATAAGAGTGCACATCCATTCGATTCAGCCCCCTTATCGACCTCATCCATATAATATCACATCTTTGCCAATGACAGGCCGCTGATTTCACGGAGGCAAGCAGGCCAGAGCATGGAGGTGATCGCTACCGGGCGGGCTTTGCCCAGCTGGAATGGATGGAATTATGAGGAAGGTAAAGAGGATATCTTGTCCATGCACAGAACTGTGACATGACCGATTTCGCGTTGCAGATGCGTCAGGGGTTATGCTGCCTCTGGCTCGGAGGCTCCTATTTTTGCAGGGGGTGCCCATGATGGAGCTTGTGATCGACGTCGCCCGCGTTGAAGGAGTGTGCAACGCAGGGCTCTCCACAGGACAGCGATTCTGTATGTCGGGGGCTGGACTTGCCTCCGATGAAGTGTGCGGGCGGGGAGGAAACAGGGCAATCGGCGGGGAATCCGAGGGCATGAGCTATGTTGGGGCACTAAAGTCGCAGGAAGATCGGAGGAGGCAATCATGGAAAGCGAGACGCCGTATGGTCGAGTATTCGCAGAGCTGTATGAGAAGAAGTGGACGTGGTTTGCGCGGCAGCTGGCGCCCAGAGTTGAGGCGTTTTATGCCTCGACGCCTATAGCAAGCCGTAACAGGTCGATCCTGGATGTCTGTTGTGGCACCGGGCAGCTTGCCCTCTACTTCCTCGAACGCGGGTTCAGCGTTGCGGGCCTGGATCTTTCGGGGCACATGCTTGCCCATGCCCGTGGCGAAGCGGCGGAATGGATTGAGGCCGGCAAAGCGCGCTTCGTGCAGGCCGACGCAACAGACTTCGACGTGGGCGGGGGTTATGGCCTTGCCGTGTCAACATATGATTCCCTGAACCATCTTCCCGACATCCATGCTCTTTCTGCTTGCTTCCGCTCTGTTCACCGAGCTCTTGCCGAAGGCGGATGGTTTCTCTTCGACCTCAACACGGAGCTTGCCTTCAGGAGGAACTGGAACGGCATTTCAGTTCAGGACGACGAGGAATCAATGATAGTCACAAGATCGATCTACGACTCTGCGAACAGGCGAGCCTTCATGAAACTATCGGGGTTTGTGAGGGCGGAGGATGGACGGTACGATAGGTTTGAGGAATTCATGTCTGAAACAGCTTTCCCTCTCCGAGAAGTCGAGCGGGCGCTTGAGGATGCGGGGTTCGGGAGTGTGCGATATGCTGACGGCGCCGACCTTGGGGCAACGCTTGATAATGATCCTGAGACGAAACTGAGGGTGTTCATTGTGGCTGGCAAATGAGGGCCTTGTGTGAGAATGCCACAGAACAAGGAGCGTGTTGGGCAATGAAGAGGGTTCTGAGAATCAGTCTTGCGCTACTTGTGCTTCTGTGGATTTCGACACCGTGTGTGCACCGCACTTCGGCCAGCGCGAGCAGCGTATCGCCGCCAGTCAGTGAGCCGACGCGACAGTCGCTCCCGGCGTGGCTCACTATGGACTACGATACCCGCGAACTTCGCCACGATGCCCAGTTCGAAGTGGAGGTTCATGATCGTGTATGGTGGGTGCCCGCCAATTCATTGGGTGGCACCAGATACACGAACCAGGAGATGCTGGAGATGAGGCAGCTGTCTCCGGAGGAGAAACGTGATGCTATCGGTACCCTGTACGAAGCAATCCAGCTCTTTCAGGCGAGCAACTTTCGGTTCGCTGTCGATCTTGTTCTGATTGAGGAATCGGGGATGGAGTGGGAGCACCACAAGCCAGGTTGCCATGTCATAAGGACCAACCAGGGCTGCTGCGCTTCGACGTCCAACTGGATTAACTACCTTCTCGGGGACGACTACGAAGAGGTAGGGCTCGTATTCTTGAACAGGAAATCGGCGGGTCACGGCTTCAACTACATCAAGCACGAAGGATACTACTACATTGTGGATCTCACTCGCTACATACTCGAACTCGGGCAAAGAAGCGCGCCTGAGTCCGGCGACCTGGAAGACTACATGCGCAGTGATATTCTACTGGGAAATGTGCATAAGGCGGTTTCACTGGAGGATTATGTAGACTACTTCCGCCTTGAAAGCGATTGGCGACATGCTATTAGCCTGGCTGTGGCCTTTACAGCCCCGGACGCGCCTCCCGTTGCCCATGCGTATCCCCGCGGCCGTCTTGAAATTACTTTCCCCGAAGGCTTGGAATTGCGCGTGCTATACGATGACCCTGACGACTACATATACCTGGCCTTCGCTCCCGAGCCGGCAAAGAAGCCTGACTGGGAGAGATATTCGCCAGCGCCTTTCACGATTCCGGAGCCCTGACGCGAGCGGACAATTATGGTAGAGTAGTTGCAGTTGTTTTGAGAGGCAGGAATGCATTCGTGGAACTATGGGATGTCTACAACAGCAGCAGAGATAAGGTTGGCAAGACTGCAGTGCGAGGGGAGGGGCTTGAAGCGGGCGAGTATCATGTCGTGGTCCACATATGGCCAGTGAACGACGATGGGAATTTCCTGATTCAGAAGCGTGCAGCCTGTGTTTGGGCGCCACATATCTGGGCTGCAACCGGCGGCGCGGCGCTTGTCGGAGAAGATAGTGCTGCTGCGTGTGCAAGAGAGTTTTATGAGGAGATCGGAATTGAGGCCGATATGAGCAAGGCCCGGCTTGCTTTCACAGTGAAGAGGGGAGACTCCTTCTGCGACGTGTGGGTCTTAAGGCAAAACATCGACACAGACGACTGCAAGCTCCAGGCTGAGGAAGTCAGCGCAGTGAAATGGGCGTCTGCCGACGATATCCGGCGCAAGGCAGCTCAGGGAACGTTCTGGGCGTACAGATACCTCGATGACCTGTTCAGCTTCGTTAGTGCCCGAGGGCCTAAACGGCTTTAGAGCATGTTCTGCCTGATCTTGCAACACAGAGAATCGGGAGCCTGGCCATACATGATGTGGTTCGTATGCTCCCGATCCGCGAAGCGGGATAGCTCGAATCTTGACTGCTTCGGACACGTGTCATCCAACTCCATCGGTATGCAGCGACTCTAGGCTCTCGCATATTGGGCCAGTCGTGACCACCCCTCCCTCCTTTGGCGTTGGCGATGATCACATACTATCATTTTACTGGGGTATTGACTTGCTCAGGTCCCAACACGATCATGGAGCCGCATTTCGGGCAGGCAGGAGAACCCCTGCTCGAGAAAGTGGCAATTGAACGTGAACGATTTCATGATTCCCAGCCACCGCATGAGGATGAAACTCATGCAATCCACGAGGCTAAGACCCCTACGGTTCGCGCTGAGCAAGGCGGCTACTGCGGAATCATGTGCGACGACATCCACCCACTCAATTTCCAACATGGGGTACATACATTCCCAGAATGCTTGCAAGGCGTCCATCCCGAGCCGTCGCTGAGTCAGCGCCATTGTCTCTACTACGACGTAGTTGCTGGTTACAAGATCCACTTCACTATCGAGCAATTCGTTCCAGGTAGCCTTGGCTGATTCGTGGTAGATGTCATTAGAACTGAGCAAGGCCAAAAACGCCGACGTATCAATGAACACCCCGGTCACCCGAAATCCTCCTCGAGATACTTGTCATGGTTTTCTGACAAGTCTGTTTCGACCGACTCAAATTTCCCTACTACGGATCGGGCGCGGCGAACGCGCTCAGCACGCGTGGCGCTGTCGCCTCGGGCTATGACTATGTCGGCGCCGCGCCTGATTAGTTCTGCCACCGATACGCCTTCTACCTGCGCCATGGCCCTAAGGGCCTCGACCTGCTCCTTGCGGAGCCGCACTTGTATGCGGATCATAGGCGTTCCCCCGTCCACTTTGTCGTGACTCTAACGATTACCATTATTATAGCATACTATGGCAGATAAACGCAGCATTTCCAGCTGACCGGCGGATCGCTTTTCTGGAGATTCCGGCTTCAGGACGATATGCCTGCGTCCCTTGCTTCAACTACCAACAAGAAGAACTTGGGATGTCCTGAAGAGAATCAATGATCGCAAGCGCCCAGCCTCACAGGTTCGATCATGTCACTTATTCTATTTGTCGCACTCAAGCTATTGCTTAGTGTGGCTCGTTCGATTCGGACGGCCCACTCAATGTACCTGCCGAATCTGCCGGGCCAGTCGAAGAGTGCGGTTCCTGTGCCCCGCCATTGGGGGGGGCGGTCCTTGTCGATTCTGGAGGAGAGATAGGATCTGGCGGCGCGACGCGATGCTATAGACCTTCTTGCCAACAATGAGATATTCGCCTTGTTCACAGGAGTCCATGACAATTCGGTCACTTCCGATCAGGTGACTTCGATATCCGAGCGCACCGAAAACTGGATCATCGCCTTGGAGATGATGCGGCACGCCCGGCGCTTGCCGGAGAAGATAGTGCTGCTGCATGCGCAAGAGAGTTTTGTGAGGAGATCGGAGTTGAGGCCGATATGAGCAAGGCCCGGCTTGCCTTTACAGTCAAGAAGGGAGACTCCTTCTGCGACGTGTGGGTCTTAAGGCAAAACATCGACACAGGCGACTGCAAGCTCCAGGCTGAGGAAGTCAGCGCAGTGAAGTGGGTGTCTTCCGACGAGATACGACGCATGGCGGCTCAGGGAACGTTCTGGGCGTACAGGTACCTCGATGATCTGTCCAGTTTTTGATCACATTCTGATCGCAAATGACCAAAAGTTAGGCAGGGGCTGGCCAAAAGTTAGACTGTTCTAGGCGCTCCGATCCAATATGTGGTAATATGCGCTTTTGCATAGCCATTTAGTGCATGAACCTGGGTCTACATACCATAAGTTGACTTATTATCCCTGCCCAAGATTGCATTGCGGCCTCAGGTGGCCAAAAACTAGACAGGGCCTGTTTAAAAGTTAGGCACCCGCGCCCGTAAAGTGACCAAATACTAGACATGTCGCTTGGAAGCAGACCGAAGTCGCCCTTCCTACGGGTGCATTGAATGCATAAACCGCCGTTTGAGCACAGGGGGCAACTCACGCGCGCAGCCATGGACTTGCTTCCGAGCTCTCCGTGGCTTTTCCTCGAAACTCATCCCCATGCAGGCCAAAGAGATCAATCTTCAGCATGTCAGTATGGTCTGCCGGCAGGGCTCT
>JAQVXE010000106.1 GCA_028709305.1 Bacillota bacterium
GAGGGAATTGACTATGCAAGACCTGCTCAACACGGCAACTCAAAGCGCAGAAGCCGCGGAGATTTACTGTGTGAATAGCGAGACCATCCCTGTACTCTTCGAGGTGAACAAGCTCAAGAATATAGAGGCCAGGAGGACCAATGGTGCCGCTCTACGCATTATCAAGTCGGGCCAGATTGGATTCTCCTCCTCAACCGACACGGGCGAAACAGCGGCGAGGGAGCTAGTCAGCATGGCAGCGGACTCCGCCGTCATAGGCGAACCCGCGAAGTTCGATTTCCCCGGCCCGGCCGCCAGAGGGGGACCGACCTCGCCGCCGCGCGTATATGACGACAAGATCGCAAAGCTCTCAGCAGGAGAGCTGGTCCGTATGGGCCAGGAGATCATCGACATCATCACAGAAGACGTTCCGTCAATAAAGTGCGGTGTCCAGCTCGAGAGAAAGGTCGAAGAGGTCACGATCGCCAACTCAAACAACGGGGGAGGCAGCTACAGCAAGACCACATTGACTGCCTTAGCCGATGCCCTGCTGGTAGAGGGAAATGATATCTTCGTAGTGTACGCCATGGGCGGTTCGTGCCACGGCGATTTCGACCATCGATCCCTCGCACAGGAAATACGGAAGCGCGTGAGGCTCGGACGCAACATAGCCACCGTCAGTACAGGCCGCATGCCAGTGCTCTTCACGCCCCGCGGGATCATGCCGCTTCTGATCGCCTTGCAGTCGGCCCTTAACGGGAAGACGGCCCTCGATGGCGCGTCGCCCTTAGCAGGCAGAATCGGGCAACAGGTCGTCGATCCGCGGATATCCATATACGATGATCCCACTCTGGATGATGCGTTGGGCAGCTGCCCAATGGATGGCGAGGGAGTGCAATCCCGCAGAACTCCGCTGGTGGAAGCGGGTATCTTGAGAGGCTTCTATTACGATCTTCAGACCGCGGGTCGGGCAGGCGAATCCAGCACAGGCAATGGCTTCAGAAGAGCCATCGCCGGAGACCACTTCGAATCCCAACCGGCCCCTGACACTACCAACGCACAGATAGCCCCGGGCGACGACAATCTCGAAGAGATGATCGCATCCATGGATGAAGGAATCATAGTTGACCAGGTAATGGGCGCAGGTCAGGGGAACGTGTTGACTGGAGACTTCTCCATCAACGTGCATCTTGGCTTCAAGGTGGAAAAAGGCGAGATTGTGGGGCGCGTTAAGGATACGATGGTAGCCGGAAACACCCTGGAGGTCTTGAACAACATAGCAGCCGTGAGCAGCCGAGCAGAGTGGGCCTATGGGCAGTACCTGGCCCCCGCGATCTTGTTCAAGTCGCTCGGAGTGGCAGCCAAAGGAAGATAGACAACTACATGCCGGCGTGGGCGCAGGGAGTTGACACATGGCTACCTCGCCCACATCTCCATTACGCCCCTTGACGCCAGCAAGCCTGGCATAGTCCGCCAGCCCCATACGTGCTGTCCCAGTTGGTGGTTGGTGGCATCTGGCAGGCGAAACCATGCGCTTAGCCTAGAGGGGCGTCTCCACAAACGGTCTGCAGTCTTGTTCTATTGCCCTGCGCAGCAGATACTCCAGCCACTTGAATCCTTCCGGTTGTGTCTGCGGCAACTTTGGGACCAAGACTCTGATTTCGACCTACTGACCCACCAGTAGGTCGAAATACATGAAGTACGACCCATGGACAAGTCACTTTCCCCAGAAATTGACCTACCAGTGGGTCACTGTGCCCTGGAAACATCAAAGATGATGCTCTTCACGCACCGCTTGCCCGAAAACTGCATCCCCGAAACTCGACACCTTGACGTCTCAGGGTGCCGCGGACGGCGCTTATGGCTCTGAGTTGAGACGAGACTGCTCTAAAACCCTCTCCAAATCCAGTATGTCTCGGATTACCCAATCGGCTGCATCCTCAGGGCCGCCCCTTGCGCGCCTGCTTCCGTCGGCGTCCACCAACACAGTTCGCATTCCGAATATTCGCCTGGCAGGAGCTAGGTTCCGCAAGTTGTCCTCAACAAGGATACACTCGTCTCCATCAGCGCCAAGATGATCAAGTATTCGCCTGTATGCCTCAAGCTCAGGCTTTGGGTAACATCCCGCTGCTTCGTAGTCAAATATACTGTGGAAGTGCCCTAAGTCTACTCCAAGAGCCGACAGAACCCGCCTCACATGGCTGCAGTCGGCGTTGGTGAAGATGACCTTCACTGAATCCAGCCTGGCCAGCATGGCATCGAGCTCGGGATTGGGGCTTATGTAGTCAGAATGAGGGACATCATGCACAAACTCCATGTAGTCGCGCACGTCGACCCCATGTTCGTGGCGGAGCCCTCCCAGTGTGACTCCGTATTCCCTCAAGTACCTTGACCGGTACTCCTCAGCTTCCTCAACCGACACACCCAGGCGGAGCACTATGTACTCGACTATCCTGTCGCGCACAAGATCCATCAATCCATTTGAAGCCGGATAGAGGGTCTCATCCAGGTCAAGAAGTATGTACCGTGACGACATCGCCGTTCACCACCATGATAAGGTTATTGACTGAGCTTGGTCGCCCGTTTCTACATGAGCACACCAAGCAAAGTCAAAAAACGCGCTGCGACATAGGAGCCTGCATTCTCCCGTTCCGCAGCGCGTTGAGGACAATCAATAGACATCCGTTTGCAGAAAAGCAAGTCGCCGGGCCACTGCCTCCACAAGTCTCAAGGCGAACTTCCGGAGCTAGATGCTCAAGCGATTACCTGTGGCATCTACGCATCACGTTTCTCTATGTACCGCTCCAGCTTCCGCTTGACTCTCTGAAGTGCATTGTCAACAGACTTTACATGACGGTTGAGTTCGAGTGCTATTTCCTGATATGACTTTCCATCCAGGTATGCGCTAAGCACGTTTCTCTCAAGATCGCTGAGGAATTCATCCATCTTGCTCTCAATGTCATTAAACTCTTCTCTGCTGATAACCAGCTCTTCAGGGTCTGTAATCTTGTTGCCTGACAATACATCCAGCAACGTTCTATCTGATTCCTCATCATATATAGGCTTGTTTAGTGAAACATACGAATTGAGTGGAATATGCTTCTGTCGCGTCGCTGTCTTAATAGCCGTAATAATCTGTCTAGTGATGCACAGCTCCGCAAAGGCGCGGAATGACGCAAGCTTGTCGGGCTTGAAATCCCTGATGGCCTTGTAAAGGCCGATCATTCCCTCTTGAATTATGTCCTCCCTATCTGCCCCAATCAGAAAGTAGGATCGGGCCTTTGCCCGCACGAAATTTTTGTACTTGTGGATGAGGTACTCCTCGGCGTCGCTATCGCCCTGCTTCGCAATGTCTACGATTTCCTCATCAGCCAGCTCATCATAGTGCAAATAGATTTCATGTTGCAGGTTTACGCTCAAATGCGTCCCCTCCCGACACAACAAGCTTAGCAGCGGGATACATTGATTCCCGAGACTGGCTGTAAATATCTTCGACTATTGTGTAAGCCGGTCTACTTGTCCATTTGATACTTGATATGAAATTAGAAAAGCCGATTTTCGGTAGGTTTTGAGCCTGTGCCGGCCCCAAAGACTACGGTCATTATATATCAGCGCCTCCAAATCAGTCAAGCAAACTGCCTGGTTAAGGGTTGCATATACAGTAGCTATCTTTGCCAAAGTCCACCTCGGGCCCATCTTCCAGGCCAATCTGTCATGGACTGCCGCCCGCCGATCTTGCACTTGCCAATCGCCCCTTAAATTGAAGCTCGAGATAGATCAAGTCAGCTTCCCGCCTGTATGCTTCTCTGCCTGGCAATCTCGAACGCTATTACTGCCCACGCAACTCCGGCGTTTAGTGACGACACATCGCCTGCCATAGGTATTGAGACTGTGAAGTCTACCAATTCTCCTACCAATCTCGACATGCCCTTGCCCTCACTTCCCACAACAACAGCAATTGGGCCTGTAAAGTCTGCATCGTAGAAGCGCTTGTCGGCGTCGGAAGCGGCGCCAACAACCCAAACACCACTCTGCTTGAGCCTTTCTATTGTCTGCGCGATATTTCCAACCCTGGCTACAGGAGTATGGGCAACTGCTCCAGCAGAAGCCTTCACAACAATCGGGCTCACCTGTGAACTTCTCCTGGTAGGTATGACCACGCCATGGGCGCCCGCTGCGTTGGCAGTACGTATGATCGATCCGAGATTCTGCGGATCGGATATGCCATCCAGCACCGCCACGAACAAGTCCTCTCCGCGCGCCTTGGCCGTCTCCACGAGATCGTCGAGCTCTGCATACAGGATCGGCGAAAGATGCGCCACAACGCCCTGGTGAACTGGTGCAACACCCTGTTCATCGGCTGTCATGCGGTCAAGCGCTGATCTGCCCATTTCAACAACTGGTATCCTGCGCTCACGCGCAGCCGCCAACATGCGCCCATCGACTGCGCCCCTCGCCACAAATATCTTGTTGAACTCTCTTCCCGACTCCAGCGCTTCCATGACAGGCCGGCGTCCCCATATGATATACTCATCATCCATTGGCAGGCTCCTCGACTCCATCCTTTCGCTGCCCCAGTGCCACGGCTTCATCCATGATCCGGCGCAGCCTTTCAGTTTTGCCCGAAAGGTACATGTGTCCTAGCAAAGCTTCAAATCCAGTTGCGTAACGATAGTCGATAGGGTCAGACCCTCGAAAAGCATGCCCAGGCTTCACGTTTCTGCCTCGTCTTACCACATCGCGTTCTTCCTTAGAGAGGAAGTCCATCAGCAAGTGAACAATGCGCGACTGCGCCTCGGCGTTGACCATCTCCTCCGCTGCACAGTGAAGCGCGTTCACACGGATGCATGCGCCGCCTCCAGCCGCAAGCTCAGAGCGGACATGAAGCTCCCACACAGCATCCCCCACATAGGCCAGATTGAGCGGAGACATCTCACGCACTTGAGCCTCACTTAGATTCAAACTTCCACCTCGCTCCGTCTCGGGTATCCTCAACGACTATGCCCATCTCAGCGAGACGGTCACGAATCATGTCCGACACGCCATACTCCTTGGCTTCCCTGGCCTTCGCCCTCACATCAAGCAGAAGCTGGACAAGACCTCGAACGGTCTCCCCGAGTTGAGCAGCCTCGCCTTGATCGTCGCTGCCCGGTCCGGTACTGACACCGGCGGCTTTCATGGACGACGAATCCATGATGCCCAGCACATCCCCTAACTCCATTATGGCCAACACCGCCCTTGAGACGGCTGCGCGCGCTCCTTCGTCGGGAGGCGATGGCATCTGCCTGTTGACGTATGTGTTGAGCGCAGTGGCGAGATCATGCAGGGATGCTATGGCGCCTGCAGTATTGAAATCGTCATCCATTGACTCCTCGAATCTTCCTCGCACTTCAGTGATGGCCACGTCGAGCCGGTCCTCAGCACTGACCATCCCGTCCTCGCCTCCGCCCCTTGTGCCTCGCGCTGCAAGCCGCGCCATCGCCCCAATGTCGTCCGGGTCTATTGAGGCAGCAAAGATCGCATTGGCGATCGCATCTTCCAGGCGCGCAAGAGCCTTCTCGCACATACGAAGCTCGTCATCGCTGAAGTTGATTGGCTTGCGGTAGTGGTTGGATATGAGGAAATAACGCACTACCTTGCCTGGATACTGCTTCAAAATATCACGTACTGTTTTGAAGTTTCCAAGCGACTTGGCCATCTTCTCGCCATCTACGTTAATATAGCCATTGTGGACCCAGTATTTCACAGGCGCGACTCCGTTGGCGCCATGGCTCTGGGCTATTTCATTCTCATGATGTGGAAAGACAAGATCCACGCCGCCCGTGTGTATGTCAAAAGTCTTGCCTAGGTATTTCGTGCTCATTACGCTGCACTCAATGTGCCATCCAGGCCGGCCGGGCCCCCATGGGCTATCCCACGATGGTTCGCCCGGTTTTGCCGCCTTCCAGAGCGTGAAGTCGAGTGGATCTTCCTTGGCCTCGCCGACGTTCACCCTTGCCCCTGCCATCAGGTCATCGATCTTCTGGTTCGACAAGATGCCGTAATGCTCGAACTTGGAGACATCATAGTACACATCGCCATCTTTGGCGTACGCCAAACCGTTGTCAATAAGCGTCTGTATCATCTGGATCATGTCGCCAACATGCGCTGTAGCCCTGGGCTGAATATCCGGAGTCTGGACTCCCAAGGCCTCCCTGTCCTCTATGTACGCCTCAGTGAACTCGTCCACAATATCCTGGGGAGCCACGCCTCTTTCGGCAGCCCTCTTTATGATCTTGTCCTCGATATCTGTTATGTTCTGGACCAGCGTTACATCGTACCCTTTGTACCGGAGATACCTGCGAATAACATCGGGCACCACAAAAGCGCGGGCATTTCCGATGTGGAAGTAGTCGTAAACTGTGGGCCCGCAGCTGTATATTCCAACCTTGCCCGGTGTAACTGGCGCAAACTCCTCTTTGCGCCGGGTCAGGGTATTGTGAATCTTAATCGCCATGGTACAGGCCTCCCTCCAAGGTGCATGTCACAACCTCTTCGCTCAGTCCACC
>JAQVXE010000107.1 GCA_028709305.1 Bacillota bacterium
TGTCATACTCGAAATTGAAGCTCACACTATTGGGGTAAGTCATGCTTATGCGGTTGCCGACGTCGTCATAGGCATAGCTCATGGAATATGGCTCTCCGTCTATGATCCAAGTCTCGTCCACAAGCCACCCGCGAAGGTTGTACGTGGCGGTCGTCTCGTTCTGAAGCGCCCCGCTCTTCGTTAGCTCAGCCCGGGTTATGCGACCGTCGTGGTCGTAGAAGAGTTTGGAGCTCATCGGAGCCGCGGCATCGCGGTAGTCCGCAGTCTTGAGGCGGCCGAGCTCATCGTAACCAAACCAGATCGCATACGGTTTGCCCGGATCCTCCGCAACCTTCAATCCCCGGCTGTTGTACCTGTATTCATGTCTCGGCTCTGGGTTTCCGTTCCCCGGCAAGGCCATGGCTGTGGGCGCATCGAAATGTAGGCCGTATTCGTGTGACGTCTTGTCCCATGTGTTCCCCTGGATATAGACCCAACTGGCCTCCAGCCTGTCGAGGTCGTCATATCTGTAACACGCCGCGCTCCAATCGCTCGACCCCGGCCCAGTCTGCGCCGCGCTCCAAATCAACCTGCCCGCTACGTCGTATCCTCGGTACGTTGAATGCTCCAGCTCCGACGCTTTTCTTGCCGCGTTCTCCTTCTCCCACCTCACAGCGGTTGCATACCCCGCTGTGTATCCCGTCCCAGCCGGAAACGCGGGCAGATACAGCGAAGCCGGAAGATCCCCGGCGTCCACGCTCCATGACTCGGAGAAAGTGCGGTCATAGTCGCTCATGCCTAGTTCCATGGGATAATGCGTCTTGATTATTCGCCCAAACGCGTCGTACTCATATTTGGTCTCGTGCGCCACGCCGAAAGCATCGTATTGCCGCGCAAGCCTTCCCAAAGAGTCGTATTGGACATGAGCCACCTGCCTCCACAGGCCAGGGGCTTCCTCCTGCTCTGCCAGCACAAACCGGCCCAGGCCGTCATAGGTCTCCCTCGTCTTGCGATTCAGTTCATCGCTGATGGTAACGATGAAGTTCTGATCATCGTAGGCTCGCCTGTATGTTGGCCTCACATACCCGCCAGTTTGGCTTTGGGCGGGCCTTTCGGCAGTCAGCAGGCGACCGATCTCGTCGTACGTGAAGCAGCTGTGCGACGCGCTTGCCGATGGGTCGCCCACAGTGTATTTGTTGTACCGCGCGACCCTGCCGAATCCGTCATACTGGGCTTCCGTGCGAATTGTGGCTGAAGCTGAGTCAGCGTTGCGCACCACGGTTTCTATCGAAGTAGGGAAAAGAAACCTTCCATCCTCGTACTTGTACGTAGTAGCTGACTCCTCGCCTGAGGATCCGAAGCCGAGAACAGAGGATTTGGTTGGAAGCCACGGGTAGAGAGAGTGATATTCGAACCTCTGCTTGGATATCTCCCCTGCATTTCTCGGCATCCACGCAGGGCCTGGGCCCACCGCTGAAGCGGACGAAATCCATATGGGAGATAGCCGCACTTGCACTTTTATGTCGTACCGCTTGGGCGTTGACGATAACGCTATGTTCCAGGTGTCGGTTCCCCCGCCGCGCCGGAAATGCTGATGGCGCTTGGATGCGTATCTGGTCCATCGGCTGGCGCCGGATTCGCGGTAGTATATGGTGTACTCCGCCGCATCTAGCCAAAACCCTTTGTTGTACCATCTGATATCAATCCTGGCGTTCGTGATGGCCCCTGAGGGCGACCATGTCCAGAAGCTGCCCTGTGGAACATCCGATCGCATGATCTCCGCTGAATAGTTCGTTGTTCCGCCTGTGGAAGGCAGAGCCATGTATGCCCACTCTTCTTTAACCGCCCTTTTGTCCGGAGTCAACTTGTATTCCTGCACGCGGGCGGCTTTGGATCCATTCGGAGCAACTGTCTCTTCAGCCTGCATGGTTAGCAAAGAATACCGCTGGTCGTACCACCTCTCTATCCTCCTGTTGGCAGGGTCTATAGTGACCAAGAGGTTTCCCACTCCGTCCCAGATATACTGGGTATTCTCACTACGCTCGGCGGATCCGACGCTGATGGCCTTCTCTTCCTTGCTTATCAGCTTGTCATCGTCGCCAAGATAACTGTAGGAGATTGAGATCTTCTCTTCAAGACCGCGGTTCTCTCCGCTGTCGGCTCCCGTAGTCTCGTGCGTAATCAGCCTATGTTTCTTGTCGAATTGCCAAGACTCTCTGGCAGGCGCGATGCCTGCCTCCCCCGCAGCCATTTGCGCGATTCGAGTGCATCCGTATCTCAGCGTGGATCGATTCCAGTCGGCATAGACGAATTCGGCTTCGCCTTCGCGCCTGATCACAGAGGAGGGCTGTCCACCCGACAAATCCACGGTTGGCACGAGGTCAAAGCGTCGCACGACGCGATAATACCCCAGCTGCGACGGGTCGGATTTCGAGGGGTCGCCACTATTCATGCTCTTGTGCGAGGCCTCGTACTCGTAGCATGATTGCGCCGTATGCCCTGGTGATTTGTTGAACCTGGCCTCGCCTTGATGGTGTATGGTTACAAGATTGAGATAATCCAGGGTTACTGGGCTGCCTGTGCCTGCACCAGGGACATGCGGCGTAAACGTTGTGCCGTCAGTGGAATATTCGTAGGACACCGCTCGACCAGCCGGAGGAATGACCGCGGCAAGCTTCATTCTGTCGGAATGGTTTCCACCCGCTGACTCCAGCTTGTACGTCCACGTCGATGCCGATGATGCGTCCCCAGGGATGACAGTCACAACAACCTGATCTGCCTGGTAGGTGAAGAGAATCTGTCGACCGACCGTATCGACCGCCTTCACTATCCTGGCAAGCCCACCCGATGGGGCCTGGCACTGGAACTTGATCTCGTTGCCAAACCGATCCCTGACGCAAAGCAGCCGTCCATCCGAGCCAAACAGCCATTCCACTCCATCTTTGCGCCTGAGCTTGTACATGGATACGGCGCCATCCAGGGGACTCGTATAAGACTTATCCTCGCTGAACACCATATCCTGAACACCGTAATCCACCAGATAGTAGCCTACGTCGTCGTAGTTTCCTCCCCCAATCTTGTAGACGCCGCCATCATCCATGTGCAGATACTTCTGCCCGTCAGTAAACTCGATGGTTGGAAACGCCAGACGCCATCCTACTCCGATTCCAAAGCGCTTCTCCAAAAACGCGTTGGGGATCTTCTCTCCCCATACTTCCCAGTCAGTCGATCCGCTCCTGTCCCGAATCCCTCTAATTTTAGTGCGCGGGATGTCAAAACTCGCCAGCCCACTATTGTAGACTCGAGTCAAGGCGAAGTCGAGGCCAGCGCGCCCCGGCAGAACAAAGTCGGTTTGGCGGACAACGAGGGCTCCTGAAGATGGATCCACTCGCTCCGCAAAGCCCTCGAAGTAGGCCTTGAAAGGCGATACCCTCTCTGTGCCATAGAGTATGCTCGGATCGACGATGGATGAATTTGATCCAGCGCCAGCCGCCGACATCCCCTTGGGAATATGTCCCGATGAGATTGGCCTCGCGGTCGGCAGCTGCCGCGCAGCCGCACCCTGTACGCCAGATGGGGGCACGAGAGGCAAAAGCTCTCTTGGAAACTCGCGGACCGGCCAACGCTGCCTTAGCGGCAAAAGCTCAGGCGCCAACTGCCGACTAGCGTAGACGGCCTCATTGAAATTGGCTGTCTTCTCCATGTCATCCTCTGATACAAGTTCTACCATGAACATCGTATCAACTATGTCCTCGGTATCCATGCCTAGCCTGATTGCTGTATCAAAAGAATCCGCCGATACGCCATAGAGCGGCGACAGGGCCTCGCCCATTGATTGCGGGGGCACAGCCGCAGAACTGCTCACGAAAGCGTCTTGATCTATCAGGCTGTATGCCTGCTTTCTATTGTCAAAGGCGCTCTCAATCCTCCCCCAACTGCCAGTCTCAGCATACAAGTTGGCCAACCATGAGGGATCCGTCTGGTGGCTCAAGGCCCGCTTGTAGGTTTCGATAGACTCAAATGGGGTAATGCCGCTGCCCGAGGCGAGCTCCACAAAGTCATCTGTGTCCATCACAATGGTTTCATGAGGATACAAGGTCTCAAGATAGGCGGCGATGCTTGGCCATGTCATGCCTGCCCTGCGCAGGCCGCCGAGCTCTTGCGCTTCTATGCCGTACTCGCGAGTGATGTATCTAGTCCAGGTTGCATCAGGGTCGCCCGGCAAAGGCTCAGCAGCCGCGCAACGGGCTGCAAAACCCGACAGAACGAGCAGTAATGCTATGACCAGGAGGACCTGCAACCTCATATCTCGCTTCCTCGCCATGTCGACCACTCCCTATATCCTTATTCTGGGCTCACTACCCTTGGAGTCAACAGAATGACCACCTCGGTGCGTTTTGCCTGTTTGCTCTGGGATCCGAAAAGACGGCCTATTAGCCCGAGAGACGATAGCCCGGGAAGCCCGCTCTGAACTTCGCTCGACTCGTCCCTTATGAGGCCGCCGATGGCCAGCGTCTCACCATCGCGAAGCCTAACAGTGGTCTGCGCTTCTCTCGTGCTCAACACCGGATAACCCTCCCGCGAAAACCCGGTGACCGCAGTTATTCGAGGGCTCAAGGCAACAACAATACATCCGGCAGGATCAAGTCTGGCCGTAAGCTCCAGTTGAACCCCTGAATCTATGTACTGAAGCTGCTGCCACGCGCTCCCGCCGCTTGTCTGATTGATGACAATGGTGTACCTGTCGCCAGTAACGATTCTTGCTGTTCTGTTCTCCAGCGTCGTTATGCTGGGACGGGCAAGCACCTTGGCCTTTCCCTCGCTCTCAAGAAGCCTGACCTGGCTCACAACCTGCAGCGAGCTCCTGATCCAAGGCCTAGCGGCGAAGACATCGCCCGGCGGAGGAGAACCCGGAATGATCGGAGAATCCATCTCACGGAACGTGAGCGTCAACATGGGCTGGCCCTGATTGTTTTGCCAGTCAATCCCGAACGAGTCCATGTCATCAGAGTTAACCTCCAGGATCTCCGCGTCGAACGACAATAGCGCAGGGACGCGGTCAAGCTCTTCAGCAGCTGCCGCGGCCAGCTCTACCTGCTTGGCCGACCCGGTCAGCAAGATGGCGTTCTCCCCTCTTGCCGGCACTATGCGAACCGAATGAAACTGTCCCTGAAGCGACATCGACACTTCCGAGGCGTCAGCATACGCCAGCCTCATTAACCGGAAGCTCTCCGGATCGATCTGGCGGTACGATGAAGCAGACCTCAGGTATCCGTCAATCGCCGCTTTGGCCGCGTTTACCTGACTGTATGGTCCACGCATCATCACCGCGCCAAGCTCCGGAAACGGCTCAACCTCGAGCTCTTCCGCCACTGTATGCACAAGCCTTAGAGCCAAGGAGAAATCCAAGCCAGAAACATCCACAATCTGCGACACCGTCTGTTCAGTCGCAACCTGAGGCTGGGCGTAGTGGGCGCGCAAATTCGTCAGGATGTATAGCCCTCTGTTGATAGCAATATCGGCCCCTGCGGCGCAGGCTATTGTTTCGATGGCGTAGTCGAACGGAACATCAGCTAGATGCACCGTCACTCTCGCTGCGATTGAGTCGTCAATGACCACATTCACGCCTGCAGAGGCTGCAAGCTGGGCTATGACGATCTTCACATCCTGAGAAACGGCGTCTATTGATACGAGAGCACAACCTTGTTCAGATAGACATGTTGATGTCGCATGAACACGAACGGTCATGCAACATAGTGAGCAGATGCATGCAAGCAGGATAGCGGTAATGCGCCGACGGAGCAACAACACTCTTGGAAGCTGGAAATGGCCAGTCGCAAAGTCGCCGAAAAACGCCTTTCTCATATTCTCTACCTCACGCCTACAGCCACATGCTCGTTGCTCTGACACGTAGAAGACGGTAGTTTCTTGCCCAATTCGCGGCTGTATTGTCTAGTCTTTCCATAATTCGCTACGAATCAAGGAACTCCTCCCCCATACACACCATGTGTGTACCGACCGATTTACATATATACCCGCAATATCCGACGCTGTCTCACCCTTACCTGGTCCAGCCACATCATTCCGATAACGTGGGAGCTTCCGATGTCCCGTTGACCTGCTGGCTGCCTTAGGAGGATTTGTTTAGAATCGCTGATAGGCAAAGCAAGTCCCAGTTGCCGATGCTCGTCACTATTGGGATCTCAGTAAGTCTCGATACGTTTCTGTGCGATCCTGAGTCTGTCTTACCTACTGTTCAGGTCTCAGCCACTTGACTAGGATAGGATGCTCTTTGTGACTTGCTTAGCTCCATAGCTCCGCACATGTAAAGTGGGCCGACAGCGCTGGCTCTGGTCATGCTCCAGGTGATGCATATTCCGGTCCAATTCGTCCACCGATTCCGGGGCAAACCGTCCAGGGCAACGGCTTAGATTCGGAGCTGAAGTGCGCCGGCAACTATGCCACAGGATCGCTACATAGAATCACCGAACTCCCGCAAACAAGATGTTCTTGG
>JAQVXE010000108.1 GCA_028709305.1 Bacillota bacterium
AGACCCTTGAGTTCATCGGCGGCCGGGCTGCTGCATCTAATGTGGAATTGGTTCTTGACGTCGATGACAATTTCCCTCTGGTGATTGGCGATGCGCACCAGCTTGAACAGGTCTTCCTCAATTTGTCTATCAACGCCATAGAGGCTATGGCCAGCGGAGGGCGTCTTGAGATATCGACTCTGTGTGATGGCGATGAGGCAAAAATCTTCTTCTCCGATACAGGGCCGGGCATTAGCGAAGCCGCCGCGCGGAAGCTTTTCAGCCCTTTCTTCACAACTAAGGTTGGTGGCACCGGTCTGGGGCTTGCGGTAAGTCTTGGCATAGCAGAGCGCCATGGAGGCAGGATCGATATTGGAGATTCCGAGGTCGGAGGGGCCTGCTTTACTGTTGTTCTCCCTCTCACTGCAGGTGCCTGGGAGAGATCCCTGTCTCTTGATGTCGAGAAACACTTGCATGCAGGTGAGCAAAAATTGCCCACCGACGAGAATAAGTAAAGTCCCTGCGTATCAGGGAGGTCTGCCCGCCCAGCAGTCATGTTAATAACATATCCCCAGTACAGTTGGCCTTTCCGCGAAAACTCGCGGGAAGGCCTTCTCGATTCATTCCGGTGGCATCATTATTGCATCTAAATTTGATAGACATTATGTCTCTATCTCGAAAGGTGGCCCTGTGCTATGAAGATCCTCGAATCGCCAACCATGAGAATACTCGGGGCTGCGCTGGATATATCCTCTGCCAGGCATACAGCGATATCACGCAATGTGGCCAATGCCAACACCCCGGGATACAAGGCGAGTGATGTGGATTTCAGCGAGACCCTGGGCAAGTCCATGGCCTTCCTGGACGAGTCCGGTTCTGTTGGATTCAAGGCTACACGGCCGGGGCATTTCGATTCCAGCTCCCAGGCGGGGCAATCCTTGCCTGTGGCTATGTTGCGAGACCCTGCCGGGCTCTCTATGAGGGCAGACGGCAGCAGTGTAGATATTGATCTCGAAATGGCCAAGATGGCGGAGAACGTCATTTTGTATAATACTGTGTCACACATTCTGGCCAGCAAGTTTGGGATGTTGAGATACGCAATTAGCGAGGGGAGGCGGTAATACATGGCCCTAATGTCCAGCTTTGGGGTGAGCGCTTCGGGGATGTCAGCTGAAAGGCTGCGTTTGGACGCGATTTCCAGCAATCTTGCAAACATCAATACCACACGCACGCCTGAGGGCGGACCGTACAGGCGGATCATGGTGATGTTGGAGTCGGTTGCCGGCGGAGGAGTGCGTGTGGCCGGAATTGAGCAGGATGATTCCCCGCCGATGATGGTCCATGATCCGGGCCATCCAGACGCCGGGCCCGATGGGTATGTAGAAATGCCCAATGTAAACCCGGTGTTGGAGATGGTCGACATGATCACTGCCACCCGGGCATACGAGGCCAATGTTGCTGCGTTCAATGCGGCCAAGTCGATGGCCGCGAAGGCGCTGGAAATAGGAAAGATTTAGCTGCGCAGGTTAGGACGGAACCTGCGCATGGAGGTGCTAGCGGATGCCAAGGATTGATGGAACAGGCGGCGGCAGGATGCCTGCCGGCGTATCGCCGAGTTCATCAAGTGGTGGCACAGACCTTGTTCGCACTTTTGGCGACGTGCTCGAGCAGGCGCTGGATACAGTGAACGATATGCAGTCCCGTGCCGACAGGCTTACTGAGAAGCTTGCCGCCGGGGAAGTCAATGACATCCACCAGGTGATGATTGCAGTGGAGCAGGTGAACCTGGCTCTCCAACTTACCATGCAGGTGAGAAATAAGGTTATCGAGTCATATCAGGAAGTAATGAGGATGCAGATATAAATGGGTATGCCTCAGAGCGGTCAGGAGGACACGATTCAGGTAGAGGGGTCTGGATTCATGTCCGGGTTGACAAACAAGCAGAAGATCATAATCGGCTCCGTCGCCGGGGGAGTCTTGATCATCCTGATAATCCTCATAGCAGTAGGTTCATCCAAGGACTATGCGGTGCTCTACGCCAACCTGTCTACTGAGGACGCCGGGAGGATCGTCGAGCACCTCAAGGATTCGGGGATAAGTTACAAGATCACCTCGGGCGGACGTACGATCCAGGTGCCGGAGGGTCAGGTGTATGAGCTCAGGATGGAGCTTGCGAACAAGGGGTTTCCGCAAGGCGCGGGCGCTGGGTTTGAGCTCTTTGACAAGACGAGCCTAGGTGCCACTGAGTTCACCCAAAAGGTCAACTACACGCGTGCCCTCCAAAATGAGCTGGCAAGGACGATAATGACGTTGAACCCTGTTGAGCAGGCGAGGGTCCATATCGTTCTCCCAGAGGAGAGGCTTTTCTCAGAACAGCAGAAACCTACAACCGCGTCGATAGTCCTTCAGATGAGCCCCGGCGCATACCTCCTGGACGCCCAGGTCCGCGGAGTAGTCCATCTGGCGGCCAGCGCTGTTGGGGGCCTCACCCCTGAGAACGTGACGGTCCTTGACACCGACGGGAATCTGCTGTGGCGCGCGAGTACTGCGGAGGCTGCTTGGGGGCAGATGACTACGGCTCAACTCGAGGCGAAGATGGGCTTTGAGCAGGAAATGCAGCGGAGAATAGAGACGATGCTCGACCGTGCATTCGGCCTTGGGA
Source organism: Bacillota bacterium (assembly GCA_028709305.1). Classification (GTDB taxonomy): domain Bacteria; phylum Bacillota; class DTU025; order DTU025; family DTU025; genus UBA10085. The sequence goes on from JAQVXE010000108.1 coordinate 2,642, forward strand.
AGTCAATAGTACGGGTATATGCCGATATCAACTTTGACAGCGCAGAGCGGGCGAGTGAGATTTACCAACCTGGTGAGGGTGGGTTGGGAATCCCCGTGGCCGTCCAAACAACCCAGGAAGAGCGAGTTGGAGACTCAGATATCGCTCGGGGCTATGCGGGAACGGATTCGAATGTTCAGGGTTACCCTGCCGTCTCCGGCGGAGGCGAATCTAGATATGTCAGGAGCGAGAGCACCACTAACTACGAGGTGTCGAAGGTCATCCACAAGGAGATCATTGCTCCGGGCAAGGTTGAGAGGGTTTCTGTTGCCGTCATGCTCGACAGAGTCATGCCAATGGATCGCCTGGAGGAGATGCGGCAAGTGATAAGCGCTGCAGTTGGCATACAGACGGACCGGGGAGATCAGATAGCCATTACTACTATGGAATTTGCAAGGACCGCAGACGACAGCGGGATGGCTGTGACAGCGGAAGAGTTGGCAAAGGCAGACAGACAGGCCTTTATTATGCGTCTTGTGAAGTCTCTAACTCCGATCATTCTCGGATTGCTGGTGCTCCTCTTTGCCATGTCGTTCTTGCGGACCTTGCGCGGGCGACCTGAATACGCCACCGAGCCTGCCCTTTTAGGCAGAAAGGTTGACGAAGTCCTCACAGAGGAGGCGCCTCCGGAACCCCTCAGCCCGGAACAGTTGGCTGCCTTGGCTGAAGAGAAACAGAGGGCAGAAGTGAGGCAGGGAGTTGAAACGATGGCCCGTAAGAAACCCCAAGATGTAGCAAGGATTCTCGAGACATGGATGTCGGAAGACTGAGAGGCGGGTGTAGGCAGGGATGAGTGTGGCAAGCGGCTTTGCCAGAGGAATACGGAAGGCGGCGATAGTCCTAGTATCGCTGGATTCTGAGACAGCCGCGTCTGTCCTGAAGCACATGAAGGACGATGACATAGAGCAGCTGACGCTCGAGATAGCGACTCTTGGCAAAGTCACCCCTACCCAGCAGGAGGATACTCTGGAGGAGTTCTACCAGCTTGCCCTTGCTCAGGAGTACATAGCTCAGGGTGGAATAGATTACGCAAAGCAAATTCTGGAGAAGGCGCTTGGAACGGCTAAGGCCATGGACATCATAAACAGGCTTTCAGCCAGCCTGCGCGTGACACCTTTTGCATTTGCGCGCAATGTCAGCCCTGAACAGCTTACCGGCTTCATAGAGGGCGAGCATCCGCAGACTATTGCACTCGTCGTCGCCCACCTTAGGCCTGATCAGGCGGCATTGGTCATGTCGGCGCTTCCGCCCGACCTCCAGGCTGATGTTGCGCTTCGGGTGGCCCAGATGGAGGGAGCTAGGCCCGAAGTCATCAAGGAAGTGGAAGAAGTTTTGGAGCGCAAGCTCACTACATTCGGAACCCAGGAGTTTCAGGCGGCCGGCGGGATCAAGTCTCTTGTGGAAGTCTTGCAGAACGTTGACCGCTCTACGGAAAAAGCCATCTTAGAGAGGCTTGAGGAGGAGAACCCGGAGATCGCTGAAGAGGTCAAGAACCTGATGTTCGTCTTCGAGGACATTGTGTTCATGGAGGACCGCTACGTGCAGATGATCATCAGAGAAATAGACAGCAACGATCTGGCGCTGGCGCTGAAGGCAGCCTCCGACGAAGTCAAAGACAAGATCATGCGGAACATGTCAGAACGAGCCTCAACCATGCTCCAGGAGGAGCTGGAGTATCTCGGCCCTGTAAGACTTCGCCAGGTTGAGGAGGCCCAGATGAAGATAGTGGCTATCATCAGAAAGATGGAGGAGGCCGGGCAGGTTGTGGCCATCCGTGAGAAGGGGGACGAGATGATTGTCTAAAGTCATCAAAAGGACAGCGATAGATGATGCTTTCGTCAGATCCCCGGCGTTTCTTGTGCCGACGGAAAGGCCTGGACTCTCTTTGCCAGAGTGCGATGAGGACGAATTCGTTTTGGAGACAGAAGACGATGTCGCGACTGCCATACATAAGGCAGAAGCCCAAGCCAGAGAGATCGTGGCCAAGTCGCGGCAGGAGGCAGAGAGGATTATTCAGGATGCGGTCGCCCGGTCGGAGCACATCGTCGAACAGGCTGAAGCGGAAGGGTATGAGCAGGGGCGTGCTGCCGGGCTTGCAGAAGTCAGGGAAGCCTATGCCGAGGCGCTGGATGCAATAAGATCTGCAGCCGATGTAATAGTTGCCACTGCCGACGCCACGGTCAGCCAGTGTGAGCGTGAAATAGCTGAGCTTGCTATCGCGGTGGCCGAAAAAGTGATCTGCAAGACCTTGAACGAGGATCCTGAAGCAGTGCTTGCCGTGGTCCGAGAAGCTGTGCGCCGGGCTGAGGGATCCCGAACTGTAGTCATTAGGGTGTCGCCTGAAGACCTTGGATTGATTGCCAGCGCCCGCGATGAACTGATAGGCTTTTCGCCTGACTTGCGACATATGGAAATCGTGGAAGATGCCAGGATCAAGCGGGGCGGATGCTTGATAGAGATGGAAGTCGGGGCGGTTGACGCCAGAGTAGACGAACAGCTTCGCGACATAGAGCTGTCGTTTCTGGAGGAAGCGAAACATGCGGGCTGATCACGTTTCGTCTGTCGCAGCGAAGATTGTGGATTTTGACAAATATTATGCGAGGCTCAACAGCTTCGAAACGATCAAGCAGCGCGGTAGAGTCGCGCAGGTTATTGGCCTTGTGATCGAGTCGGACGGGCCCCATGCACAGGTTGGAGAGATTTGCTCCATATATCCTCGGAATACTGCTGTGCCTGTCATAGCTGAGGTAGTAGGGTTTCGCGAAAGCAAGCTTCTTCTGATGCCGCTTGGAGAGATGGAAGGCATTGAGCCCGGAAGCGAAGTTGTGGCAAGCGGCAAGTTCCTGACGGTGCGTGTAGGCGATGAGCTTCTGGGGAGAGTTCTTGACGGACTTGGCAGACCCATGGATGGGCTGAAACCAATCCGCACTGCGGTAGAGTATCCGGTATCCAGTCCGCCGCCGAACCCCCTGTCGCGGCCGAGAATTGTAGAACCGCTGTCGCTTGGGGTTCGAGCCATAGATGGGCTGCTTACGTGTGGTTGTGGTCAACGCGTGGGAATTTTCGCAGGAAGTGGAGTCGGCAAGAGTACTCTGCTTGGCATGATCGCGAGGAACACGAGGGCTGATGTGAACGTAATTGCCCTGGTAGGGGAGCGTGGGCGTGAAGTCCTCGAGTTCATAGAGGGAGACCTTGGTGAGGACGGGCTTGCAAGATCGGTGGTGGTCGTGGCTACGTCAGATACTCCGGCGCTTGTGAGAATCAAGGGAGCCATGGTGGCCACTGCGATTGCCGAGTACTTCCGCGACCGGGGGCTCAATGTGATGTTCATGATGGATTCGGTTACCCGTTTTGCCATGGCCCAACGCGAAGTGGGACTGGCTATCGGCGAGCCGCCGGCAACCAAGGGTTACACACCTTCCGTCTTTGCCCTTCTCCCCAAGCTGTTGGAGCGTTCGGGGACGAGCGAGCGCGGCACGATTACTGGCCTTTATACTGTGCTGGTGGACGGGGACGATTTGACGGAACCCATTGCCGATGCGGTAAGGAGCATTCTGGACGGCCACATAGTCCTCTCTCGCAGCCTTGCCGACGGCAACCACTACCCGGCCATAGATGTGCTCAAGAGCGTCAGCCGCGTCATGGACAGTGTCGTTTCGTCGGAACAGAGAAGGGCTGCGGGACTCTTTCGCGACCTGTTGGCCACGTATCGTAAGGCAGAGGACTTGATCAACATCGGCGCGTATGTAGCTGGATCGAACCCGAAGATAGACGAATCGATTGCGG
>JAQVXE010000109.1 GCA_028709305.1 Bacillota bacterium
GCAACCATCTCAACCATGCTGTAGTTCGGATCAAGATCTATCTGCTCAATGATGTTGGTCGAAGTCAACATTCGAGCAAGGCGAGCACCGGTGTCGCGTTCGGGATAGAGTACCCTGTCGGCCCCCACTTTTTCGAGAACTTTTCCGTGAAGCTCGTCGTTGGCCTTTGCCACGATCGACCTTACACCGAGTTCCTTCAGGACCATAGTCCCTACTATGCTGGCTTTCAACTCAGTACCGACTGCCACTACCGCAACATCCACATTCCTGATCCCCACTGCCCTCATGGCATCTATGTCGGTGACATTTGCCACTACTGCTGTGGTGACTGAAGGCGCCAGTTTCTGAACTTTCTCTTCGTCCAGGTCGATCGCCATAACTTCCTGTCCCAACTCAGAAAGAGTCCGCGCAACCGCGGTGCCAAATCGTCCCAATCCAATAACCGCGACTTGCTGTACCATCACTGATCATCCCCACTTGAACTATGTCCCAGTTTCAGGTGTACGCGTAAAAGCATACACCCTGTCGGAATTATACCACAGCTCCAGGACGTCGGCTACAACAGAGGCGAGACCCTGCACGCCGGATCCCTGCCAGAATCTCCAGTCGAAAAGGCGCCCCGGGGCTTGGCAGAGAACGGCTGCAGGGACGAGCGGGAATTCTGCTTATGCTATGGGCCTCTTGGTCTCCACCTGGGGTTGAGTCCTTACTGTGATCGTTTTGGGCTGCGGTGTTGCAAGCCGGGCAATCAGATCGGGGACAACATCGATGAGGCGATCGAATATGGCATCTGTAGTGACGGGCAAGAACCTGACCTGGTTGTTGCCTACAACCAGAAAACCAACGGGATTGAGAGAAACACCGGCTCCTGCTCCACCCCCAAACGGCATCGCGGCAACTCCCCCGCTTCCGCCGGCAGGCGTCTGCGCCACGTCCCTGCGGCGGTCGGAACTCCATTGAGTCCCGCCCGAAGCAAACCCAAATGCTACTCTCGAGACTGGCATTATTACATTGCCGTCCTGAGTTTCCACTGGGTCGCCGAGAATCGTGTTTACATCGATCATCTGCCTAATACTGTCAAGAGTCGTCTTCATCAGGCCTTCTATGGGATGCTCAGGCAAGATCCATTCCTCCTGTCGCTTTCTTGCGCCCAAAAGCATTCTCTGCTTATTATTGATCCCTGCCTGCCCCTTCATTCCCTTTCCCACGGCTGGCGGCCACGAAGGCCCGCACGGCACCCAAGAACGACGGAGCCAAGATAATGGAAGCAATCGTGACATCCACGACAAGATCCAGATCCGACAGGAAACATTCCCTATCGAACACAGGTGTGACCGAGTACTCCGGAAGATCAGACTTCCTGCCCCACCAGGCATAAGCCCGTGCGAGGAGAGCGGATTTCGCTGCCCACAAGCTGCCGCAGGCGATGGCAGTCAAGGCGGCATCACCAATGCCAATCAGAGAATTCCATGTTACAGAGATGAGCTTGTGGCGTTCAGACAGCGCAGAGCTGAAAATAGGGGCAATCCCTTGCAGGCGATCTATGGTTTCTTTGATAGAATCAAGGCGCTCAGCAGGGGTTTTCACCCTTTGGCTTCCGGGAATAATACTACGTCTATATACTGGTACGAAAAACAGATGTGGCCAAAGCGAAACGCGCGCCGACACAGACGCGCGACCATCGGCGTAAGAAGCTGACAGGCGTAGCCTTACAGGCCACAGCAGGAGAGCCAAGAATGTCGCGACCATTGCCGCCAATACCCAGAGCAGCACCACAACATGCCTCACGCGCACCACTCCCGCCCGTATTCTGCCGCATGGCGAGAGCAGTATTCATGCTTGCGCGAAAGATGGGGATCGGACTACTCAGAAAAGTCGGACTCGCTGTGATGGGATGACCTGGTTGAGGCGGTGCTTCTTAGCATCTCATCGAAGTCAATCTCATCTGCCGTCTCTTCAGGCTTGAGTGCCTGGGCAGCATTGCCACTTTCGCCGAGCCCGGGCAATGTTGGCGTGAAGTCGCTATCTTCATTGGACCCAGTGTCAGGTGCGGCCTGAGGCAATCCGTTGCTGTCCGAAAGGGCGGGAAGGTCGTCGAGAGAACTAAGCCCGAGGTAGAGTAGGAAATCAGGCGTGGTTCCATATAGGATTGGGCGTCCCACCGTTTCCTTGCGCCCCTTCTCACAGATTAGCCCACGCTCAAGCAAGGTGGATATGGCTGAATCAGGCGATACGCCCCTGATCTTCTCGATCTCAGCTCTCGTAACTGGCTGGCGATAGGCGGTGATCGCCAATGTTTCAAGCGAGGCTGGCGAAAGTGCAGGCGGACGTTGCCTTTCTGACAAACGTTCCACGTACGGAGCGTACTCAGGCCTTGACAACATGATGAACCCGCCGCCTGCCTCCTCAAGAACAACGCCAGAGTCAGGTGTGGAATGCCTCTCACCGACAAGCCTCAGGAGTTTCCTGGTCGAATCCTCGTCAATACCGACCGCAGATGCAATCTCTTCTGCAGTGAGTGGAAACGAGGCTGTGAAAAGTATGGCCTCAATCGCTGCTTGCGCTTCTTGAAGATTCGTCGGTCACACCCCCAAGTGACGGTCTTTCGCGCGGAGGAAACATCCATATCTCGCCGAATGGCATCGGCTGAGTTGCGGAAATCCTTCCTCTCCTGACGAGCTCCAGCATGGCCAGGAGCGTGGCTACAACAACAGGGCGGGATGAAGTATCTCCCAAGAACGCATGGAAGCCCACGCGTCCGTGACGGGCAAGTTGCGTCAATACCGAAACCATCTGCGGCACGATGTCTATTTCATCCTCCGGCAGATGCTTGAACTCCTCAGGAAAGCTCGTAACAGCCTTGTGGTACAAGTCGAGGAGTTCCTTGACTGACACTCCCTCCAAGGAGTTTACTTTCACCTTGGCCGGTTTTGGAAGCGGACGCGGCGGGCGCGTGTACATCCTTGTAGCCGCGGTTTCGAGGCTTCGCATAACACGCGCCGCATCGCGATAGCGCCTGTATTCAATGAGTCGCAGGACCAGTTCTGCACTGGGATCAGGCAGCTCGTCCTCTTCAATGCCTAAGCTGTCGGCGAGCTCCTCTTCGGGCAGCAGGGCCTTGACCTTGATGTAAAGCAGCGTGGCAGCTCTCACAAGAAACTCCGCAGCCTGGTCTATGTCAAACCACTCCATGGAAGCGACATGCTCCAGGTAATCATCTGCGATCTCGCTTATCGACACCTCACAAATGTCGATTTCCTTTTTCTCTATGAGAGAAAGCATCAGGTCAAGGGGGCCAGAGAAGACGGAGGTTTCTACTTTCATATCCTCATAGCTTCCCGCACTTCCACTATGGTTCGTTCGGCCACCGGACGCGCCTTGGCGGCTCCCTGCTGGAGAACGGATTCAACGAGGCCGGGCTGTGACGCGAGTTCACGGCGCCTCTCATGGATCGGACCTAGGATATCCAAGAGTGTCTTGAGCAGCTGGCGCTTGCATGCTACGCAACCGATCTTTCCGCCCTCGCACTCTTCTCTACGGGTGTCAATTACTTCAGGGGCAAGGCCCTTGTAGTACGCATACACAGTGCAAATGTCAGGATGGCCCGGGTCAGACTTGCGTATCCGTTCTGGATCCGTGACCATCGCATTCACCAGCTCGCTCACTCTCTCCGGAGGATCTGAAAGCGCTATGGTGTTTCCGTAGCTCTTGCTCATCTTTCGTCCATCGACACCCGGGAGAAGCGGAACTTGGCTCAACTTGGCCTGGGGCTCCGGAAGGACGGGCGCGTAGAGGTAGTTGAACCTTCGGGCGATTTCACGCGCCAGCTCTAGGTGTGGGAGTTGGTCTTCTCCAACGGGCACCGTGTCTGCCTTGTAGACGAGTATGTCAGCAGCCATAAGCACTGGGTAACCCAGGAAGCCATAGTTCGTTATCTCTTTTCCCGACAGCTGCTGCAATTGCTCTTTGTAGGTAGGGCATCTTTCAAGCCAACCCAGGGGCGTGATCATGGAGAGCAGAAGATGAAGCTCTGCGTGCTCCTTCACGTCGGATTGCCTGAAGATCACGGACTTACTGGGATCCAAGCCAGCCGAAATCCAGTCAATCAGCATTTCCCGGGTGTATTCCTTCAGTTCAGAAGTATCGTCATACCCCGTGGTCAACGCATGCCAGTCGGCCACCATGAAAAAACATTCATAGTCCTCTTGCAGTCGGACCCAGTTCGCCAGAGCTCCGGCGAAATTGCCCAGATGAAGTTTGCCAGTGGGCCTGTTTCCGCTCAATATGCGCCCTTTTGCCAAATCAACCACCTTCTACATTATCGTTCTATAGAGCACTGATATTATCGGGGTCAAGATCCATCCTGCCAACGGTGTTGCGATAAGCAAGAGAAGCACGATGTAGGAGTACCTCTCCAACGTGTAGTACATGCGCGCGCCTCTGCCCTTGAGGAGCGCTGCAAGGATCTTCGACCCATCAAGGGGCGGAACCGGAAGAAGGTTGAAAACGGCCAAGCCAAGGTTGATCCATACACCCTGATTCAACGCAACCAGGAGGTAGTACAAGAAGGCGTTCGCCGGTGTGCCATACGGCCCCCCTGCTATTGCCTTGAAGATAGTAGCCAGGGTAATTGCAAGCACAAGGTTGGAGCCGGGCCCGGCCAAACTTACCATTACCATTCCGGCATCCCTGTTTTCAAAGTTGTTTGCATTCACCATCACTGGCTTAGCCCATCCGAACCTGCCTGTAACGACCAGAACAAGCAGGCCTATAGGGTCCATGTGCGCCAGTGGATTGAGAGTAAGACGCCCTTGCCATTTTGGAGTCGAATCTCCCAATCTATACGCTGTGCATGCGTGGGCGTACTCGTGCACCGACAAAGACAAGACCAAAATGGGCAACGTAATCAGCAACGAGTACAGATTCATCGACAACATGGGCGCTCCCTCCTCTGGGCCTGATTATACCACATGGAGTTGTTGTCACAACAGCCCACATAGGGTGGTTCCCAGTTTGCTCTGATAGGACGGCAGGGCGACAGACGCTCCAGCTCTCGATGTCGGACTATTCTTGCTTTCATTGGAAGGCAAAGTGCAGTCGTTACGTTGTCCCGCTACCTTGGCAAGGGGTGAGCGGCACCCCATGCAAGCGTTTGCCTGACCTCACTGCCAGCAGATCGCAGAAGGCTTCGAGCCTCGTATCAAGGCCGGCGTCTGCCGTATGCTCATCAACGGCAAGCGACATGATGGGAATCCCCTCCTTCTCGCTGACTCGCGGCAATATGCTCTGAGCTACTATCTCAGGCATACATGTGAGAGGAGAGACATGCACAACTCCATCAAGTCCCCTTCGCGCCATCTGAACCGATCGCCCTACGCTTTCTACACCGTGGCCTCCGACGAAGTTCCTCAGGTAAGGCACGGCCCATGTGAGCAATTCAGGCTTTGGCATTAACTTGATGATATCGAGAACAACGTGGGCCATGATCCACCCGGAGAAGGTAATCGGCTGGGAAACTACAGCGCCAATCGCACCCAGCTTCTTGCAAAGGTTCATGTTTACCGCCGGCTCCATTACTACATATATCTCTCCTACCACGCCAACTGAGACAGGCGAGTTGCTGCCACATAGAGGCTCTGCTGTGACTTGCAGGCTGGGAGCGCAGGGATCCAACTCGTAGATCGTTCCCAGAGTAGAGCAGGACCTTATCTGTTCTATGGTATTGGCTATTGCCTCGCGCACGTCAGAAACGCGCGACGCCATGTCGAGCCGATCAAGTCCGGCTTGAACAGCTCTGTCCACCGCCCCAGCCTTTCTTTCGCTCCACCGTGCGGCATTGGCCAGCTGATCGAGGATGTCGATGCCGATGCATTTCTCCCATGCCAGTTTCCCGGCTTCAACCACATCTCTTATTCTGGCACGGCTCGTCAACATCTGTGCAAACCGGGCGGTCTGACGAAGGTTCCCCTTTGGAGGTTCTATTGCTATGAGGTTCGCGTCATGGCCGAGGTCGGCGAGGATGTGCTTCTGAAGCTCGCAGTAGTAGCCGAGCCTGCATGGGCCTATCCCCCCTACCATGAACACGGTGTCGGCACCGGCATTGATGGCTTCTACCATGTTGCCTGTGGTAACCTTGAGGGGTAGGCAAGCCGTTTCAGGTGCAAGTTGCGCACCTATTGCCACCGTTTTTCGAGTCGTCGGAGGGGGCGTCACCACGTCCATCCCAATGCCCGAGAAGAAAGCTTTCAGCGGAATCGAGATGTTCCCTAGGTGCGGAAAGGAGACCTTCATCTTTCGGATTTCCTCATCCGGACAGTGTCCACAAAGGCTTCCAGGCGAGTTGCCATGCCCGCCTCTCCGGAGTGTTCGTCAACATTGAGAACCATGAACGGGATGTCGCCATGGCGCGTGGCGTCTTGCGCGATGACCTCGGCTACGAAAGATTCAGGCCC
>JAQVXE010000110.1 GCA_028709305.1 Bacillota bacterium
ATATCTACAATATGAGTCATGTGGGACGAGAAAGTGGAAAGGCTCTGCTCAATACTTTGCTCGTCTCCGATGTCGGCGTAGATCTTCCCGAATACCGCCACATCGCTGCCGGATTCAGCAGGGATATGGAGGCCTGACTGCGCCATCAGCGTAATCAAGCCGATCGTCTTCAGAGTAACCGTCTTTCCGCCGGTGTTCGGGCCTGTTATCACCAAAGTCGTGAATGACTTTCCCAGGTAGGCATCTATGGGCACAACTTCGCCTTTGAGGAGTGGATGTCGCGCAGCTATCAAGTTGACATAACCCTCATTATTGAGCCGGGGCATTGATGCCCCCATCTTCTGAGAGAACGTTCCCTTGGCCTTGAGAAAGTCAACATACCCAACGGCGTCCAAAGTAATCCTTAGCCTGTCACCAGCACATCCCACTTTTGCCGACAGTTCTGTGAGAATCCTGTCAACCTCAGCTTCTTCTTGGGATATAGCCTGCCTCAGCTCATTGTTTGATTCCACAACTGACATAGGCTCAATAAAAACCGTAGCCCCTGAAGCAGATTGGTCGTGGACTATTCCAGGAACCTGAGATCTCATTTCAGCCCTAACCGGGACCACGAACCTCCCATTTCTAATGCTCACTATTGAATCCTGCAAGAGGCGCGACCACTGTGGAGACCTGATAATAGAGTCCAAATTATCGCGCATTTTTGCATTCAGCGAACGTATCCTGGACCTGATGCTTCTCAACGCAGGGCTTGCCGAATCCATCACCTCTCCGGATTCGGATATCGCCCTAGAAATGACTTGCTCCAACTCGCTGAACGCATCGATATCGCTGGCTGCGTCAGAAAGTATGGGGTACTCCGGGCCAAGGCTGCTCAGACTCTTCTTGAGGCGCCTGCTTGCCATGACCGTCGAGAGTATATCAAGGAGTTCATTGCTGGACAGCGTAGAACCTCGAATAGCCCGCTCTATGCTTGAGCGAACATCGCGTATTCCTCCAAGCGGGAGCTGTTTGCCCATGTCCAGCACTGACCTTGCCTCAGTGGTCCCTTGCTGGAGTTCCTCCACGATGGCAAGATTCGCGCTCGGCTTCAATTGCCTGATACGCTCCCTGCCGAGCTCACATGAGGCACACTCCTCCAACATGCTGCAAACTTTGTGGTATTCCAAGACACGCAGTGAACGGTCGTCCATGTGAACTCCCCCATACGTTGCATTGGCACTGGTGGCAGATTCGAAATGGGTCCGGGGCGTCCCGGACCCGCCGCATGTCACCGTGCTCAGTTCAATTATAGCAGACTCACATGTCGGGCGCGCCAGGCAACATCAACTCCCGCGACGCCTCCCTAACAGCATCGTCCCTCGCATTCTGGCTTAACCACTCTACGTACCCACGGTCGACTCCTAGTATCTCCCCAAGCGTCCTGCCGGAATACTTGCCGAATCTGATAACGAGGTCGTCCGGACCTCCGGCATCGACCTCGTCATCAAGAACATCCCTGTCTTGCAGGGCATCGCCTAATTCTTCGAGGGCGACCATGTCTATGCCTACCGCGTCACGCATAGCCCGTGCTTTGGCCCTCGTAGCTGCCATCCTCAGAAGATGCGGCTGAATAGACCTGGCAACGCTTTCGGGCGACGCATCGCCTACCTCAGCAAAAATCCCATCATCCGTCTCGACCTCTGCTTCCACAACAGCGTACATCGAGTTCTCCTTACTGGGAATCTGAATTATCCTTGTGGTTATGCGCCTCAGCCCGCGATCTTTTGCCAGCTGTAAGACGCCACCGTACAGGATGTAGTCACGGCCCTGCAAGCTTCTGACAAACCTCTCTCGAAACTCGCGAGAGAGCTCCATGGCACCACCCCCTCACACTGCCTATTCTCCGCGTTCAAGCTCATCCAGGCAGACTTCGTCCTGCATGGTCACATATAGTTCGCCTCCGCTGTCGAGAGAAGCAAAGAAGACATCCTCAACACTTTGTATGTCCTTCTCCTTCAATCTATCCACGAGGTCCTTAACTGTCAGATCCAGCATCTTAAGGTATTGGTACTGTATCTTGCCATCTGCCACCAGCGGGTAAGAAGGTCCCTCGTATGGAGTCTCCAGTGACAAGTCCTCCGGCGTCACTGCTCTTCTTTGCGACTTCAAGAGCACGCTCAGTCTGCCTGAAGGCTCTAGAACGGCAAATTCCACATCTGCAACATTGAAGACGTCTTTGTCTCTAAGCTGACTGAGAAGATCGTTAATATTATATCGGAGCTTCTGCATATTCCTTCCCATAACTTTGCCATCCTCAACTATCACCGTAGGCTCACCAATGACCACTCTACGGATTCCCGGAAGCTTGAGGCAGGCTAGCGCCACCAGTACTTCCACTGCTGCAAGTATGGCTATGGGAACCAGGCCATGGCCGAGCGGGATCTCATGGCTTTGCAGAGGAATGGCACCCAGTTCGGCAATCATAATGGCCACAACAAGGTCGAAAGGGGATATGTTGCCTATCTCGCGCTTCCCCATCAGGCGCATGGAAGCAAGAACGAAGAAGTAGACCGTAAGCGATCGAACTATCGCGTGAAGCATCTTGGCCTCCACGAAAAAAAATTCGCGCATGGCGCATACAGCAGTAGTATGCCCATCCGCGAATTCGAGGTATTCCGTGCAGACTTGCCCCTCACCCTGCCTAGGTTTAGGACCGATGGCGTTTGTGCGAATCAAGCCATAGCACAAGCTCTTCGTAGCTCATTGCATTGACCACATTGTGCGGCTCCAGCCAAGCTCTTCGGCCCACCCAAGTACCGTACCTGATGTTCTCGAGCTCGTCCGGAGAGTGTGCATCAGTGTTGATGGCTATCATTACTCCCCACTCGCGCGCCATCTGGGCATGCCCATCACGGAGGTCAAGCCTGTCTGGATAGGAGTTTATCTCCAAAGCGGTGCCTGTGGCCGCCGCCTCGCGTATTACAGCCTCTATGTCTACTGCATAGCCGGGTCTGCGCCCAAGGAGCCTGCCTGTTGGGTGAGCTAATATGTCAACATTGGGGTTGCGCATGGCGTGGATGATTCGGGTCGTGATCGTGTCCCTGTCTTGCTGAAACCCGCTATGGACCGAGGCGATAACAACATCCAGCTTGGCAAGGAGTTCATCCGGGTAGTCCAGCCGTCCTTCCTTCAAGATGTCAACTTCTGCCCCTGAAAGGATCCTGATGCCATCGATTTTCGCATCAGCTCTGCGAACTGCGTCGATATGCTTCCTCAGCCTCTCCTCAGACAGTCCATGGGCGACGCCGAGAGACCGCGAATGGTCAGTAATGGCAATGTACTCGTATCCCATGTCGCGGGCGGCTTCTGCCATTTCCTCAATGGAAGCCAGGCCGTCGCTCCAATCAGTATGCATATGAAGGTCTCCGCAAATCGTGTTAACATCGATGAGCCGTGGAAGCGTTCCTTCGGCTGCGGCCTCGATCTCGCCACGATCCTCGCGAAGCTCCGGAGGAATGTACGCCATGCCCAAGATAGCGTAGAGCTTCTCTTCGCTATCGACATGAATCATCTCTCCCGTGTCATCGCGGCTGATCCCATACTCGCTTATCTTCAAACCCTGCCTGCCGGCAATTCCCCTAAGCTTCACATGGTGAGCCTTTGAGCCTGTGATATGATGCAAGCCTGTCCAATATGATTCCGGGGCAACAGCTCTGAGCTCGCACTTGACGCCATCGTCTGTAACTGCCTCAGCCTTAGTGGATCCCTTTGCCGTAATATGGCTGAACATGTCAATGGAAGAGAAGGCCTCCATAATACGATCTGGAATCCGGGTCGAAACGATAAGATCGATATCGCCTATTGTGTCGCGCTTTCGCCGGAGACTGCCTCCGATTCCTACGCGCTCTACTCCATCGATCGCGCGAAGTGCGGCTGCAATCTTGTTGGCAATCGGCAGAACGTTGTATAAAGGTCTTCGTCCCTCAGTCATCTTCATGTTCTCTATGGCCCTTATTATGTTCGCCTCCGTCTTTTCTCCAAACCCTGGCAAGCCGCGGATTCTTTGCGCTCGAGCAGCCGCCAGGAGACTCGCCTCATCTTCCACTCCAAGAGACTCATAAAGCTTCCGCGCAGTTTTTGGCCCAATGCCAGGCACCTCTGTCAATGCCAGTATTGCGCCGGGCACTTCGGCCCTAAGCCCTTCAAGATACTCGATCCTCCCGGAAGACTCCATCTCTTCCACCTTTGCCCGGAGGGAGTCGCCGATTCCGGGAATAGCACCGGGATCCCGAGCAAGAAGGGTAGAGGCAGGCTCGTCCAATCCAGCGATAGCCTCAGCAGCCCGCCTGTATGCCCTAATCTTGAAGGGATTTTCACCCATGACCTCAAGCAGATCGGCGATTTCGCTAAATGACTCCGCCACTGCCAGGTTTGACTGATTCATGCTTCGGCCCCCCAAGCCCTGGAATATAGAGGTTCTCCGGCATGAACTTCTCGAACCCGTCCCAGATTGAAGGCGCAACCTTGATTATTCTCATTGCAACGGGCGAAGACTCCACTACTCTGGTAATGCTTGGCATGTTGAGCGAAACCAGGGCCACCAAAACGACGCTGATAATCAAACACGACCTGACGATCCGCAGCGCAGCGCCGCCAAACGAGTTCAGAGTGGATATCCCTGAGCCACTTACAGCAGAGGCCAATGCTTGGCCTATTAGGTCAACCAATAGCAGAGTAATTATGAGCAATGCTAAGAACCCAACCATGTTCGCACCGGGAGGACGCAAACTCGGAAACCATTTCTGCAGCAAGTCAGAAGCGGTCTGCCATCGGTTGATCGCAACCAGAATCGCGATTATTATTCCCGCAAAATCGAATAGTTGCTTCACAAAACCGCGCCGAAAGCCTACCACAAAATCTGCCACTAGGATAACCAGAAGCACTATGCTAAGCCAATCGAGAGACGAGACAGTCAAAGGGCCTCACCTCCGAGTTCATACCTGTTCTAGCAGGTTGAGAAGTTCAGTGTAGCGCCGCTCCGATATGACCAATTCGCCCATGAGGTTGAGGGCAGAGAGCACCGCAACCTGCTGCGTCGAGAGTCTCGGATTGACCTCCGCTGTAGCTCTCATACGTGAATCGATCTCCTTGGCCAGCGACTCAATACGCTCTGCCTCGACATCGCCACGTATCACGTATTCCTCTCCCAAGATCACAGCTGACACCCGCGTTCCTTCCTGGCCATCTCCGCCTCTGTCTTCCTCCGGCAGCATCAGCATCACCCTCCCCGGCGAGTGGCGCCTCGCGCCACTCGGCGCTCAAGTCGCATCATGTAGACTGTTTGCCAACGGTATTGCAGATTCCTGCAATTTCTCGCCGCCCAACACGTTTATCTCAGGGTTGCACCCAGCTTGTCCTCGAGAGCCTGTCTGATCGCGCTGTGCACGGAGTTCACTTCCTCATCTGTGAGCGTGCGATCGTTTGCGCGGTAAGTTACGCTAAATGCAATGCTCCGCTTCCCTTCAGGCACTGGCGAACCCTCGTACACATCGAACAAGGTGACGGAGCGTACGAGCTCTCCTCCTGTTTCTTGGATAAGCTCGGCAACTCGGGCAACAGGAACCGTGAGCGGGAGTATCATGGCCACATCTCGCTCGACTGCCGGGTGCCTCGGCAACGGCTCGTACGACTTAGCTCCGTCTGCAGCCTGTAGCAGTTCTGCGAAATCCAACTCGAACATGTAGGTACGGTCAGCAACGCCATATGATGCTGCAACATCAGGATGGACTTCTCCCACAACTCCTATTTCCCGACCGCCCCGCACCACAGAAGCGGTTCGCCCGGGATGGAACGACGGGCGCACAGTTTGCACATAGTCAACTCCGTTGACACTCATGCCTTCGAAGAGCGCCTCCAGCATTCCCTTGGCATCGTAGAAATCGTAGCTACGTTCACGAGTATGCCAAATCCGAGACATACATGCGCCAGCCATGCCGCAAGCAAGAACCATCCTCTCAACGGCAGGATCTTCACCCCGGCCCAACTTGCGCCCATCTTTCAGCTTGTCGGACGTGAAGTAAGTTTTGCCCAGCTCAAACAGGCATACTCCCTTGTTGCCCCTGTTGATGTTGGTGCGGATGGTCGAAAGTAAGGACGGCATCATTGTAGTTCTCAAGTAAGACTGCTCCTCAACCATGGGGTTGCTGATGCGGATAGCATCGCGCCGGGGATCCCCCTGCGCAATCCTGAGCATGTCGAAATCTCCGGGAGACATGAACGGGACTGTGATAGCTTCACTTGCACCGGCCCCGGCTAGAAGAGTCCGAGCCTGCATTGCCTTTTTCTGCTCATACGTGTATCCTCCGGAATGGGCCCCGGCAGGCACCGTCATTGGAATCCTGTCATACCCCCACATGCG
>JAQVXE010000019.1:0-3153 GCA_028709305.1 Bacillota bacterium
TCTTGCTGCCGAAACCTGATTCCAGCTTATCGAAGTTTGAGGAAGCCATGCAAACTGATGGGATTCAGTCGGTTTTGGAGGCGCTTTGTCCCGCTAGAGTCGATGTGAGCATCCCGCGGTTCAGGTTTGATGCCGAGCTGTCGCTTAGTGGATACCTTCAGCAACTAGGCATGACCGACGCGTTTGATGACAACGCGGCTGACTTCTCTGGCATATCTGACACGTTCCTGTACATCACGCATGTTCTGCACAAGGCATTCATAGAAGTCAACGAGGAAGGAACAGAGGCAGCTGCGGCCACGGCGGTCGTCATGGGTACCAAGTCAATTCAACTCGACTTGCCGGAGGCGTTCGTAGCTGATAGACCGTTCGTCTTCCTAATCCGTGACTTGCGCACTGGCAGCATACTCTTTATGGGAAGAATGGCTGATCCGCGGCTGAATTAGGACCTTCCATGCTGTTACGCTTTGAACAAATCGAGCAGGGTGGCGCCAGGTGATCAGCCTGGTGCCACCCCTTCAAGACCACTTAAGCCTCTTATTTGCTGGCGCGAGAGGCGAAATCCAGAATTGTTCTTGCTATCTCGTCAGACGAACGTTCCTCGGTCGTATCAACATAGAGATCTGCTTCGACGTCCTTCCATGCCTCAAACTGCCTATCCAGCATTTTCTCGACCGGCGTCGGCAGATGTCCGTTCATCCTTTGTGCGAATCTTGAACGTATCGTATCTATGCTGGCAGTGAATTTCACCCGGATTGCGTCATCCAACATGCTCAATCCGGATAGATCGTCCCTTTCAGTCAAAACGTAGATGATTGATGTCGATGCATCTTCGCTTCCAGCAGCGGAAGCGAGTCTATCGATGAAATTCTGCCATGCGGCATTCTCGTTGGATCCCATTCGGAGGTAGTCCCTGCCGGTGAAGACCTCTGCGCCTGTCAATTTCTGCAGGCTTCTTGCTGCGGTAGACTTCCCTGTGCAGCTCTGCCCCATTAGGATGTATAGCATTCTTGTATCCCCTATGAAAGATTAATGTTGATCAGGACCAAACGTCATCAAGATTGTCTTGCACTGATAATACCACACAACAGCGCTGCATTTGCTGCTCACTCCGCTGCCCGCGACGCCGATCAACCTGCAGCCCACGTTGCCGGCCATGCCGTTCATTCTGCCGCCTATGCTTATCAAAGCCGTCGCCTTCGCAGCCGCCACGGAACATGATTGGCAATACCAGCGCCTGTTCGATCTAGGAGCAAAGCCATGACGGCAACTTGTTTCAGGACGGAATACCTCTATCCAAACTTCTTCTTAAGATCGATCTCCACCCATGCTATGATCAAGACCATCAAGAGCACTAATAGCACGGCGCTAAGCGGCATCCCGATATCGTATATTCTCTGCTGGATTTCCTCGGGCTGATGCCACGCGATCACAAGCAGCAATGCGAACACAAGGAACTGAAGGCACCCAAGGATGACAAAGAGCTTGCCTGCAAGCCTGTTTGCATAATCCCAGGCTTCTTGAGATTGGGAGGACCGCGGTGTTCGATACCCGTATATGCTGTTGATGACTCTGGGTGGCCACGCTTTGAGAATCAGCCCGGGAATGACCAGCATAATGGGCTGTATTAACATGCCTATGGCGATCTTGGCAATGAGGCTCATAATGGTTCTCCCCCTTCGTATTGTCGATGTTTGCCGCCTGTGCCTGAGCTGGCTCCTCCAATTTCCTCGTGGCGCTTCTGATGTCCTTCTGTCAGTCCACGAATTCTGTTGACAAAGCGTGGCGGATCGGGCTTACTGTACAAGTAAACTACTAGTTCACTAATGGCAGGCGAGGTGTTTGGATTGAAAATTCCTGTAACGTTGAAGCACAAGCCCGTAATCGTTGTGGATGACTATGAACATGTGGACGGCAGGCGGGCATATGATTCGGATGCAAAGGGGTTGTCGCTGGGACTTGCTCAATGGAATGATCGCGGGAACGTAGAGATCTCAGCGAAGGTGTGGAGGCACACCGGAGAAAAATGGTCAAGGCAGTCTGAAGAATTGCCGCTACACAGGGTGTTGGATCTTGCATTGATCATTTGCCGTTCGATGCAATACTTCCAGGAGGCCTACAGATATGAAAAGCTATATGACCCCGAGAACACTACGCTCGATAGAATAGGCTTGCAGGGCGACGCAATGACTGCTCGGGTATGCACCGATAATCCAATGATAGACAAGGACATTCAGTTATTCAGAGATTGCATCAGCAAGGACGATGAACTGATTGGCGAAAGGCTGAGGGCTCTCTCCGCCATTTTGAAGGACATGGGCTACTAGCAATGAATGAGGTGGCGAACTGTGCAATGAAGATATCGAGCGAAAGAAAGAAAGAGCTCAGGGAGCAATACAAGCTGATGAAGCCCGACATGGGCATCTTCGCAGTCATATGCAAGACCAATTCCAAGCATTACTTGGAGACTACACAGAACCTGAAGGGGGCAATGAACAGCACTAAGTTCAAGCTCAATGCTGGCATGCACCCGAAGCGAGATTTGCAGAAGGACTGGAACGAATTCGGCTCAGACGAGTTTGAAATCAAGGTCATTGAGGAGATTGAATATGATGACGAGAACGAATCCAAGGTCGACTACGAAGATGATCTGGCTTTACTAAAAATGATCTGGGTTGAGAGGTTAACGGGGGAAGGTATTGAACTCTATTAGAAAGTCCCAGGCCGAATTCTAGGGTAATGGCTGGATTGAAGAAGGCTGATGGCCTGCCGTCACATGTTATAGTGATCGGCGGTTTCCGTTTCAACTAATATCCATGTTGCGTTCACACAGGCAGATTTGGAGTTGTGATCTACACTGACTGGAGGTATGAGCATGGGTTACCAGGAGGATTTGAGACAGGATCGATCTGGCGGATTGATGTTGGCCCTTGCAGTAGTGCAGACAGCCTTTTACTTGCTTATCCTGCCATCACTCATGGTTAGGCTTTCAGGCAAGCTCGATGCCTCGCTGCCGGCCATCCCGTTCCCGGTTGCAAGCTCGGCGGTTGGGGCAGTCCTCGTTCTCCTCAGCCTCTACGTAATGATTCGGGCATTCCTTGTGCTCTCATATGTCGGCAAGGACTGGCCGGGAGGCCAGACGGCATACATCGT
>JAQVXE010000019.1:3253-16111 GCA_028709305.1 Bacillota bacterium
TGGTCGGCGTGGCCGGCGCTGTGCGACTGGGAAGTCCGGTTCTTCCCGACGGTAGACCCTGAGGACTATGAGTGTGTGACCGAGTTCAGAGAGGCAATTGAGTCCAAGATGTTTTCTATCGCGGGCCTGCCGCCAGTTCCAAGGCGAGGCCTGGCGTCACACAAGGGCATAACGATTGTGGCATGGGGCTGCGTCGAATGCGGAGGAGCAGCAACTCTTGTAGAAACCCCTCCAGGGCTAGAGTGCTCCAAGTGTGGCGCCAGCTGGACTGTTACGCGTGATCTCAGGATTGTGAATGAGAAGACCGGATCAGGCATGACTGAGAGCGAATACAGGTCAGCTTTGATTCAGAAGCTGCGCAATGGCGAAATGGAGGATGCGCCTGACGGCGTATTCAACCTGTCCCGCACTGCCAGGGCCTGCCGTCTAGGACTGTCGTCTAGCATTGAAGATCTGGGAGTTGGGACGTTGACACTTGACAACAGTGGTCTCACGTTCGCCAATTTTGATGGGACGGCGAGAATACCAATTGAAGCCATCAACTTCACTTTCCTCGACGCTGACGGTCATCTCGTAGTGTCGGAGCCTGGCGGTGCTTACGAACTTGACATCCACGACGATTCAACCCTGCGTTGGGAGGACTATTTGATGGCTGCGCGAGGGCTGACTACGCGGAGGTGGCCGACGGCTGAGGAGGTTCGGGAGAGGTCGAGGAGGCGAAGGGCTGAAAGCTCGCGGGAGAAGTAGGGGCTTGTTGGTTCAGGGGGTTGATGGGATGTTCGTTAAGAAACGCTTCAGGGCGGAGAATACATGTTTGCACCGCCTTTTCTGTTTGGAGTGAACCCTCTGGGCTTGAACCGAGCATGCCAAAGGATGAAGCCGGATGGCGGGCCATGCAGAAAAACATAGCATTGATGGTTTTACAAAGATCGGGCACACTGAAAATGCAGATATGCGCGAGAGTAACTCAAGGCTTGTTAGTAGCCGGCAGCACGCGTAGACGTGTGGGTTCCTTGAGCTCGGGGTCTGCGTTTTTCATTCTAGCGCAAGCCATGGCCTTTGAGCTCGTGCCGTCGGAGAAGACCAGTGACTGGCTGGCGGTGACGAAGTTCTTCAAGATGATTGCCATAGCCGCAATGGCTTCTGTTTCAGGGCTCATCTGGGATCATGTTGGTCCGCATCACGTATTCCTGCTCGCCGTTGGAATCGATGCTGATATCCGCATTCCACTGCTGGCAAGCGTACCGGAAACGCTCCAACTTTCCGGGCACTCTGGAGAGGCTGGTGTGGGAGGATAATCATTCGGTAGACGGCATTCAAGTAGTCAATTGGCTCTATGATTGGGGACGCCGAGGATCTGACCCCAGCTGCTACCTGCCTGAATGTCCAGTCCCCAGCACAGGAGTTCCCCGGAAGATGTCAGGCTCGTCTTCTGACAACCTCAGGACCGTCCAACCTGTCCTGTCTACTAGGATGTTGCCTGGAATCATGGTGCGAACAGCAAGGAATACAGCTCCTGGGGTTGCCTGGCTGGTAGCGCCACTTCCATGGAAGACGGAAAGCGGTATGGCGAACTCAACGCCATTGGCAGCGCGGCGAACTTGCACGTCGTCAGGGCGCAGATCGCCAGACGCACGCAACGTATGCTTTGGTCCGTAAGAGACTGTGCCCATTGTGCGTGGGCTTCCGAAGTCGGATATGTCGAGGATGTAGCGGATGCTGGATGACAGGCGTCCTCTGGGTTCTGCCATTACGTACAGCACACTGTCGCTTATGGCGGCATAAACAGCCCTGAGATCTGCTCCGCTGCCCAGGAGCCGCGTGAGGGTATCGTCCTGTGGGTCCCAGATGGCGGGTTCGGCGGTTTGCCAGTGTCGGTCGCGGTACGCAGGTGATCTGCCTTGGCGGACTGGGAGTTGCGCTGCCATGGGCGAGCGCAGGACGGCGAAAAGCTCGTTGCTGCGCACGAAGCTTAGCATGTACATGCGCATGATGGCAGCCTGGCTTCTGTGCTCGAGGATAGCCAGGCGTTTCTGGGCACAGTCTCCGCTTGCAAGCGGCAGGTATGCCCATTCGTTAGGCAGGAGAAGGCGCAGCAGTGTGTTGGGGGGATCCAGGGGCTGGCGTGGGCTGTACAGTCGCGGAATGGGCCAGTCTCCGCGGTGGATCAAGTATGCGAGCACCTCAGGGGGAGTCTGAATCTCCTGCTCGTGGGCGAGCCTTTGCAGTGCGTATGTGACCAGGGCAAAGGTTCCCCAGTGATCGGGGTGGGTGTCGTTGGGATGGGGGAGGAGTATGTGAGATGGACCGAATGTTCTGATGATGGTGCAGATGTCGTCGACGACAGAAAGCCCGAAGTAGGGGGCATTCGGGGTGAAGCTGTTGGAATACGGGCTCGTATTCACTCTTGTGTAGCGAGATGAGAAGAGGTTTGTGTAGTCCCAGCAGTCTGCCCATAGCGCCGGCATGCCGCCGTCAGGGTAGCCCAGGAAAAAGGTATCGTCAGGCTCGAGGCCGAGCAATGCGAGGGCGGCAAGGGTTTCGTCTTGCCTGATGCAGCCTAGTGATACATAGCGTGCAGGGGCAAGAAGACGTCCTTTTCCGCTGGTATGGGCGGCTGTATGCGATCCATCGCCATTGGTTACTAACACAACTCGCACGCGGGCGCCTTGATCAAGTGCACGCGCGATGGCTCCTGCGCATCCCAACGTTTCGTCATCAGGGTGAGGGGCGAAGACCAACAGTGATTCGACAGGCCGCTCAGTAAGCCAGGGAGACGACGTCCGGTCGGGCCGTGGCCGGAGGATGGCTGGGTAGCCTGTGAAGTGGTATGCAAGCAAGACTATGACAACGACAAGGAGCAGACGGCGTGCGATTTTCCCGACTCCTTTGGCAATGTTGTGCTGGATGAAAGCGCCTCTGATAACTGGCACTCTGAGAATCCCCCCCTCCGACACGTCATTGTACGCAGGCGATGCCGGGATGTTGCCGGAGCAGTCAGGATTGGTGGGCGGCCGTGTTCGGGGCTTGGGGCGTCGTCCGGGCGGCTATCTACTAGTCTCTTCGTCTAGCGAATTGGTCGGCAAGTCGGCACTGTGGCGGTGAGACAGTACGCTTATCAACCAGTGCCCGCAAAACACAGTAGCCTTGCTTGCGGATGCAAGAGCCGCAGTGAGCTCTCTGAAATGCTCGTCCTGATCCAGACGCAGGACAAACAGCTTCAGGCCTGTCAGGCTGTGATAGAGCCATGATTTTTCAACCGCTATTGTCCTATCTGTTGTTCTCAATGTGGTTCCAGATTGCGAACCCAATGATGACAGGTATGATTGCAGGCGGGCATGCTACTGCAGCAATGATGCTCAGGACAACGCAACCCAGAAACCTGTCTGTGCGGGCTTCCTTGCTCTTAGGGTAATTAGGATCCTTCTTGACCTTGGCTTTGTAATTCTGAATCCTCTTGAACTGGAGCAGTTTGTGCAACTGGAGTAGCCAGTTCATATGCTCACCCCCCTGTGCTATGCCTTTATGGTGACAGCAAAGTTCATGGTGGAATCACCCTCGCATTAGCTACACTGCTCTTGTCGACTCCCTCAAGCATTTGTTCACTATACAGGCGTACTAGACCGCTCTTACGTGTGCTCACTTTGAGACTTCAAACCTCGGAAAAGCCAATTCAGGAATAACAGCATCTCAAAGCACTGTTCAGGTGAACGTCGCTCCTCGTCCCCATGACTAAATACATTACGGATTGAGGCCATTGCTCCCATCGCAAGAAACCTGTAGCCGTTGACAAAACCATCACGGTTCTCCGGCTCATAGGACTCGACGTCTAGCAACGCGCCGTTTGCAAACGCCTTAGCCATGAGATTCCGTCCATGAGCTGAGAGACCAGACAACTCGTGTACTCGGTCCTCGAATTTTTCGGCTGCCTTTCGAACCGACTCGTTGAAATGCCCCGCCTCAAAGAGATCAAGCGGCTCTGCGGTCAGGGACGGCTCAAGATCATGTCCGCGCAGTCGCTGCTTCAGTTCCTCCGGAGGAACGGTTGTCCTTGGCAGGGTTTCGTCCAGTTCTACGGATTCGAGCTCTTTGACCATGTCTATGCCAAGAGTCTTCAAGCAATTGGCAAGGGCTTGAAGCTCGGAACGTTTCAATGGCCGCCCCTGATGCCGCCGATACTCAACTGCGGCTGGAACGATTTTGCGAATGATTGTCCACGGCAGTCTCTCATGACGTCTATAGAGCTCGGCCAAACCTTGCTGCAAGGCCTGTCTTTTGTTGGTGGGTCCACGGAGGTAGGGTTCAATGCGGCTCTCTGCGAAAATGGTGCCGAATGTAACCGTATTCTTCGATGGTGAACTGAGTGGCAGGAACTCATACAGGATATCAGCTAGGTCGTTGAGGTGCGTCCTTACCGGAGTGGTTACTCGACGAACACCTCGTTTCTTCGACATGAGGCGTCACTCACGATCCTTTCCGTACTGCTTTCAAGGAAGCTGGCAGCTAGCACGCTTTTTGCTACCATACTCTGGAACAGCGTCTCTGACAGACCCCCAAACGAGCAATCACCTGTGTGGTATTTTTCCACAATAGCATCTACATTCCTTCATCGGTGTCTTATGGAAGCAACTATCGCCACTCGATTGATGCATTGGGGTGGGTATTCCCGGTCTAGGACCTCAGGGAACTGCACGCCTCCATGTCCTTCAGCGACGTCCTGCTCGTGGATTCGTCTGACCGTTCCGAGCTATGATCTCATGCCTGTCAAGGTCGAGGTCCTGGGCTCTAAGACAGGGGCATGTCATCAGCCGAATGCCCGGCTCAGTCTAGGAGCGAAGCGATGAGCCATGTGCTGCAACTGAGGTGAGTCAGAACTAGCTTGATCACTTTTGGAGTCAGGACGACCGGGAACCGCCTTGGTCTCTTGGCCCTGGCTGTAGCGCCGAACTCGCCTATCTCCTTGCGAAGAACCCGCCTGTACAGAAACAGCGAAGCTGAGAGTGCTTGGTCATGGGTTGAAGCACTAACTTGCTCCCTGGTGGCGAGGTGGGCTGAGAAAGCGTTGGCCTCTGGCCCACAAATCTCTACCGGGTGACGCAAGAGGAACATCTTCACTGGAACCGCATCCGTTGGGATGCTCGATCTGATGACCAGTGCGATTGAAGGCTTCAACGACAGCTGGAGGGGGATTTCGCAGCAGTTGATCTACATAGCGTAAAGCGCGAAACATGTCAGCCACTTTCACGATTTCATGAATGGTGAGAGTGAGGCAATGTGGGGAGAGGACGAATCTGTTCCGAAGAAGGCGGAGGTTGAGTTCAAGGTGGTTCATTTCGTGCGCCCGATCGCCAAGAAGACATCCTTGGATGAACGTCCCGATGTGGTGTGCCTTGGAGCTGTCATAGTTCCCAGGCAAGCTCGGGTACGCATCCGAATGGAGTCGGGAGCAATGCCGTCACCGTCTATCCATGGCGACTTGACAAAGCGATGAATAGATGCGATAAAGAGGACTTGTTGCTGGTAGAGGCGGATAATCTCTACAGCAGAATTGTCAACTCTCGCGCGAGTCGCAGGGTGTTTTGCGACGAAAGGACAATTCCCGGCAGGTCAGCTCCGACGCCAACTGCTGAATCCTCAGGGCGAGGAACAGCAAGTCTTGATGATGGACTGCACGAAAGCCCTGATGTCACCTAATCGATTCTGAAGTATCTCATGAATCTGGCTATCATCCACTTCATCATACAGATGGACAATCCGATTTCGGAATCGAGCCATCGATCTGTACACTGGCAAGGTATCAGCCGGTAGCAGCCTAATCTCAGTGACAACCTCGAAAGACTAAACGTTCGTGGCTGGGATCCGGAGCCTCTTGCGGGCGATGATATGGTTGCATATGTCAATCATTGCCTCGATGCTGGTCTGGATCTTGCGTAGAATCCTCGACTCATCGATCATGGAGGTAGTCCTCCTTCAACCCTGATTTCAGATCGCTGAGAAAAGTCCTCATGTATATTCCGTGGTCCTCGTGAACCGATAGGACCTTCTCAATGAAGTCTGATGTCTTCAGAGGATCGCGATCTAAGATGAGCTCACCCTCTGATATGACTGCATGCTGCAGATCATTACGAGTGGAGTTGAGGATCACCATATCCACGTCCTCTCTCCCGAGCGCCACTGCCACATCAGCCGATAGCGACAGCTCATCCAGGAGCGAGATATCGCCGTCTATGAGAATGGCAATGTCGATATCGCTCATGGTAGTGGCCTGTTCTGTACCTATAGAGCCAAAGAGATAGGCTGCTACGACGCGGTCATGCTTCGTCAGGGCAGGCACTACTGCCTCCTTGATCTGCTTGACAACATCTGGCTTGCGCATGGTATACCGCCTCCCTCAGCCAGGCCACTGATCGATCATTGGAATCTAGTTCCTACTCTTCCATTCTATCAGTCCCTGGACCTCATGACTATGCTCATATAACGCTCCTGCCACTCCTACTCCATCTTCACTGCTGGCGCCCCGAACCCCATGAACACCTCGGCAAGAGCCAGAAGACGGTGGCTATGAGCGACCGGCGCAGGCAATCCGCTGCCGGCTCGCTATCATGAACGACTCGCGAACCCAAACTGGCTGCGGATTTCGTAGGCAAGGATGGAGGCGGCAACGCCGGCATTGAGGGAATCGACTGTGCCCGTCATCGGGATGTATACGGATAGGTGCTCAGCCTCATACCATTCCGGGGATATCCCGTATTTCTCGTTTCCCACTACCATTGCAGATCTCGAGGCGTATTCGACGTTGCTGTAGATGTGTCCGCCGGTGGCATCAGCAAAGTAGAGTGTGAATCCATTTCTGTCGAGCCAGTGCTGAACTTCTTCCATCTCAGCCTCAAGCACTGGAAGACTTAGTACACTGCATAAGCTGGATCGCACTGTTCTCGGGTTCGTTACGCTCGCCTGCCCATGGCAGATAAATACAGCGCAGGCTCCCGCGGCCTCGGCTGTGCGTATTATGGTCCCCACATTGCCCGGGCTTTCCAACCCGTCCAGGATCAGGACCAAGTCCTTATCTTCCAGGCGTATTTCGTCGAGGCCGACCTCAGGCAGCCTGCAGAGGGAGATCACGCCTTCATCCGATTTCGGCTCGCTCAGCCGGTGGTACACTCCTTCGGACACTATGTAGATTCCGCGCACTGCCCGGCTGATCATGCTGGAGAGAAGGTCCACACCCTCGGGTGTGTGAATCATAGCGGGGCACACGTACAATGCCTCGATTTGGGCTCGAGAGGCGAGGGCCTTCGAATTCAACCATATGCCTTCCACGGCAACGAGAGACTTGTCGCGGCCTCTTAAGGCCGAGCGCAGAACCTTGATGTTGTTGTTCTTCATGCCGATATTTACGGCTTTCTTGCCCGCTCTTGCGGCAAGGGATTTTACATCGGCCTCTTCCATGTGCAGGCCTCCGATCTGGATTGCTGGGCTTGCATCCTCAAAGATGGCTAAGCTGCAATGTGTGCCATGTGTAGTATAGTGAACAACCGGGAAGCAGTAAATACCTGAGGAGGTTGGGCATCTCCGAGTGGATTCAAGAGGGCGAAGGCGGTGCGGCGGCACCGCCACTTGCCAGTCCCGGGTTCAGCAACTAACCACGCTCAGTGGTCTTCCAGGAATGAGTTCTCCACTTCATCGACTAGCTGGCCTACATAGTCTACAGCCTTCCTGATTGTCTCGGGATCCTCAAGGTCTATGCCTGCTCTCCTCATGAGCTCAAGAGGCTTGACCGACCCGCCAGCTTTCAACACTTCAAGCCATCTGTCTATTGCAGGCTGGCCTTCTTCGTCGATGGCCTGAGCCATCAGTGTAGAGCAGGTCAGTCCGGCGGAGTATGTGTAAGGGTAGAGCCCCATGTAGTAGTGGGGTTGGCGCATCCACGTAAGGCGTGCTCCCTCGTCTACCTCAACAAGTCCGCCCCAGAACTCGTTTAGGATATCGCCCTGGGTCGCCGAAAGCACTGAAGCTGTGATGGGCGTTCCGGCCTCAGCGAGATCATAGATTCGCTGCAGCAGTTCTGCTTCGATCATGTGCCTCACGTAGTCATGGTAGTAAGTGCCCAGCACCTGCATGAGGACCCATCTGCGCACGCGCGCATCACCGCTCTGCGATAGCACGTGCCTTGCGAGGACCATCTCGTTGAACGTTGAAGGGGCCTCCACAATGAACATGGACATGTGGGTGTTGGCGAAGCGCTGGTTTCGTGTGGTGAACACGTCTGCCACGGCATGGCCCAATTCGTGTGCGAGTGTGAACATGGAGCGGGCACGATTGCTCCAGGTCGTAAGGATGTATGGATGGGCATCGTAGGCGCTGGCGCAGAAGGCGCCTGTGGACTTGCCGATGTTGTCGACGCGGTCGATCCACCTGCCGGCAAGTGCGTCATGGATGATGTCGGCATACTCTTTGCCCATGACTCTGGCTGCTTCAACGATGTGCCCGCCGGCTTCTTCGAAGGTCAATTCCGGGTCGAATTCGGGATCCAGAGGGGCTTCGATATCGCAGTACATGATTTTCTCCAGGCCGAGCACTTTCTTACGAAGCTCCACGTACCGGCGCATGTGCGGCGCGACCTCCTCCTGCACTATGTTGAGCAGGCTGGTGTAGGCCGCTATTGAGTTCTCCTGACGGTGCAGGAACATGTGTGTTGCTGACTCGAACCCTCGGGCTTTCGCGAGCACCACATTCTTTTTGATTTCCGTTCCGAAGGTGCCTCCAAGGACATTCTGATACGCCGATATGCCCTTTGTAAATGAGGCAAAGGCGTTTCGACGCAAGGTAGTATCCGACGATTTCTCCAGCATCACTTCGTATGTGGCGAACGAGACCGGCACTTCTCGCCCTGAGGAATCCGAAACAGGTTTAAAGCTCATGTCAGAGCTCTTGGCCCGTTCGTACAGGGTGTAGGGCGCTCCCATGACTTCGCCGAGGGCGGCCAGGGTTGCCTCGGTTTCGAGGGAAAGCACGAATGGCTTATTGGCAAGGGTCTTTTCCAGGAGCCGTCGGAAAGGCCTCAACCCAGGTTCGACCTCAAGGTACTGCCTGACTACTTCGCCCGAGAGCCCTAAAAGCTCAGGTTCGATGAAGGACAAGCCTGCACCGACGCGAGCGCCCGCAGCGGTAGCGCGCCCGGCGATGGCCTGGTTTGCGGGGTTCGTCCCGTCGGCTGCAAGAAGCAGATAGGCGTAGAGATCCACGTGATAGAACCGTCGTTCGAGGGTTTCGGCAGCCTCAAGGCATTCAAGCAGCACGTCTGCCCCTTCGCCTAGTCGGCCGCGATACCGGGCTACAGCGGCGATTTCAGAATCGATGGCTGCGAGGGCTGCCTCCCATTCGTCGAGGGTAGGGAAAAGGTCTTCAAGACGCCATGTTTCTTCGATGGGAACTTCAGATCTTGCAACTCTTCTGGATATATTAATCACCCCCAACAGTATTAGCCCAGATTTCGTTGCATGGGGCAGGATTACCTCCTGACGCCGGATTATTCGGTGGGCGATATGAGGGCGGTAGTCGCCCGATTTTGCGTATCCAGCATATGGCGTCCTCAAGAGCTGTGAATGCACCTACGTATCTTCATAGTGTAGAGATCGTCTGAAACTCACAGGGATACTGGCTCGCCGAAGAGCAACCGGGAACATTGGTTTCGTGTTGCCTTAGAACAAAAGACACCTGCCAAGTGATAAGATATAGATGATGTTTTTTTGAGGAGGAAAGCACGTGAGCAACAACCCCCTGCCACTGGTCACCATAGAACTAGACAACGGCGCCACTATGGAGGCGGAGTTATATCCTGACATTGCACCAAACACAGTGAACAGCTTTATCAGCCTTATCAACAAGGGTTTCTACGATGGGCTCACGTTCCATCGGGTAATTCCGGGCTTTGTGATCCAGGGCGGATGCCCTGAGGGGATCGGCACCGGAGGTCCTGGCTACAGAATTCGGGGAGAGTTTGCGGACAATGGCTTCAAGAACGACCTGAAGCATGTGCCCGGGGTTCTCTCCATGGCTCGTTCTGGGCGTCCCGATTCGGCGGGTTCGCAATTCTTCATTATGTTGGGCACATCGCCGCACCTCGACGGCGGTTATGCAGCCTTCGGCAAAGTCGTTTCTGGCTACGAAGAAGCGGAGCGCATCGCGTCGGTCCCATGCGATCGGAACGACAAGCCCCTGTCGCCCCAGAGGATGAAGAAGGTCACTGTCGAGCTTTTCGGAGTCGAGTATCCGGAACCCGAAATCCTGTCCGACTAGGGCAGGCGATGTGAGGTTGCATACGGGCCCCGCAACCTGCGGCGGTTTGCGGGCCCTTCCCAACCACTCGTATGGCTATACACTGTGACAGCTAAGTTACTGTTCATACGCCTTCCACCACAGCTCTCTGGACCATTCGGCCAGCGCATCGAGGCGCTCGACAAGAGACTCCTCAGTCAGATCGGGCTCAGCCTTCTCATCGGAGGTATAAAGTGGAGACTGCCCATACTTGAGGATATCGTGCTGCTATGCTAGCCACCAGCATCCATGTCCTCGCCTTCGATCTGAGAATCGACAAGATCGCCTTCCTTCGAAAGCATGCCCACGATGGGGTGTTTCTAGCTTTGCTTCTTCTCTCGGTATTCAGCCTGGCTATGCCTGACGCTATAGCTTTGGGAGCGCAAGTCCTTGCGAGTCTGGCTTTGCGACGCAAGGACGGCGTCCTCGGTAATCTGCTCCGCGAGTGTTTGCAGAAGATCGATCTCGCTCTCTATTGTGCTGGACGGCACTGCGGCGGACCGTTTTAGGCTCTGCAACGCTACCAGGCGATTCTCCAAGATTGTTCGTGCTTCGCGGTAGTCGCCCCTGTCCATGGCCTCAGCGCTCTGGTCCTTGGCAATTGCAGTTTTCGCAAGCTCGACTACTTTGATGACTTCGAAGTTGGGTTCCCGGGGCTCTGCTACGCCGGGGGCGGCGGAAAGCTTCGCTGTTACCTCAAGACTTGTATCTGCTAGATCATGAATCGCGTCGGTGTACGACAGAACAACGCGCAACACGGGGTGCTCCCCCTCAGGCAGTGCGGGGTGGGCAATCTCTACGGCCAGCCACTTCTCTTCGTCGCGGAACATGTCGGGCAGAAGCAGCGATGCGTTGCCATCGGAGAACGATGGCCGGTAGCCGAGGACTCCCGTGACCTTGCAGCCTGATAGCCCGTGCACTTTGAGAGTGATGCCTTGTGCGACTACTGACAGCAGTCCTTTGAGTTCGGCAGAGAATACGCCTGGGATGTCTTCTGCATCTTTGACGTAGTAGTAAGATCCTCCGCCTGCTTCAGCCAGCGCGATCAACAGGTCTTCATCGAAATGGAGACCAACGCCTACAGTGGAGAGGGATACCCCCTTCTCCAGCATCGAGCTGGCTTTGGCGGAGAGGATGTTGGGGTCAGTTACGCCCACGTTCGCCATCCCGTCGGTGAGCAGAAGCACTCGGTTGACCTGGCCGGGCCGGCATTCGCGGAGGGCTTCTTCGTACCCTCTGAGCAGGCCGCCTGAAAGGTTAGTGCTCCCTCTCGACCAAATGGAATCGACGACTGTCTTGAAGATATCTTTATTGGTGACCTTCTGGGATGGGAATACTACGTCCGCCTCGTGGTCGAAGATCGTAAGTGATAGAACATCAGACCCTCCGATCTGCTCCACCAGGAACTTCGTTGCCTGTTTCACCTGTTCAATGGGTTGTCCCCTCATAGAATCGCTCCGGTCAAGCACTGCATTGATGTTAAGCGGCAGACGCCCCGGATCGGACTTGCCACAGGCCTCATCGGCCGATTCGCCCGTTCGCCCGGAGTCTGCGGCCGAGAGTTCGATCACAGCCCAGAGCTTTCCGGGCCTGTTCACAGTTAGCATGCCATGGGATAATCCGATCTGGGCTTGAATCGAACTTGCGATACTTCCAGTATTCTGATGACTCAATTTTAGTCCTCCACTTCACTATCGAGTCAGTTTCCTTCAACTAATAGATACGCGCTGATCCAAATTGGGCCTTCCTCTATTTCAGTGTGCCGGCCCTGGGGCCGGCCTCGGGTTTCATGAGCATAGTGGATTCTCCGATGACATAGCGGAGTGTGTGCGGGAAACTCACTCCACTGAAGCTATCACTGACTACGACAACGTCTACCCGGGTCCACTGGCGGCACCGCCGCATGGGTTGACGGACCAGGCGGCAGGTGGTACCGGATGGACGGCTCAGCTAATCATTTCGTGATTTACTCAGGGGCGCCAGGTGGGCTTGGTCTGCCGTCAAATGCTATTTCCATAGAAACGTGGGGCATGGTGCTAGAATCGAGGGACTGGTCAAGCTTCGCCAACTTCCTTCAGGATAATGGAAGCTATGAGCGGGGATGGATACTGGGGACGCGTAATGGCGCATTCATGTTTGGCATTGCGTCAGTCAGAGACGGAAAGAGCGAGCCGTACCTCACGTACATGATTGCTGACAGGCCCTACGAACATGGCAAGTGGTATCATGTTGCGGGAGTGTACGATGGGAAGACAATGAACAGTGCAACTTAGTCGGGGTCGTCCGCGAAGTGCGCATCTACGACCGTGCCCTGACGGCCTCAGAAGTTCAAAAGTCAGTGCCTGGGTCTGGCGGCCTTTTGGGCAGTGGCAAAACAGAGGGCATTCCCGTGCGCTTGACAATGGTC
This sequence comes from Bacillota bacterium, assembly GCA_028709305.1. Taxonomy (GTDB): domain Bacteria; phylum Bacillota; class DTU025; order DTU025; family DTU025; genus UBA10085. Next base: position 15,978 of record JAQVXE010000019.1, read on the forward strand.
AATGGCTCCAGCATAGAAGGCATTCTTGTCGGAACGGACAGCACGATTCTTTTGATTGAGGTTGGGTCGGGCGCGGAGACATCTGTAATTAAGGATGGATTCTCGGCAAGTCAAATCTGTTTTGCTGTGGGCAA
>JAQVXE010000019.1:16211-26345 GCA_028709305.1 Bacillota bacterium
GCTCTCCTTGTTGTGTTCAAGATTTCCGGAGTGAACGTTACCTGGTCAGACTTGATGAGAATCGACCCTATAGTGGTCACCATTGCCCTTTCGCTGGTGGCAGCGACATGGGTTTTTGATAGCCTTCGAATGTCAGCCCTGGTTCGGGCCATCGGTGAGCATCTGGGCTTTTGGAGCGGCATTCGCGTTGCAATCACCGGAGTCTTCGTTGCCAGCTTGATGCCGTTCAATGCGGGTGGAGAGCCCATGCAGATCTACCTGCTGAGAAATGAGGGGCTTAGCGTGGGTCAAGCGTCTGCAGTTGTAGCGGTGAAAACCTTCTGCAACGCTCTTGCAAAGGTCATAGTAGCGTTTACTGCCTCCTCGTGGATTTTCCTGTCCGGAATTGGTTGGAGCGTGCCCCGCCAGATGAAAGTCGTGTTGCTGACTGCGTACTCGCTGTACGTTGCATTCTTCCTTTTCGCACTATTCCTGATGGCTGATCCCAGGCGAATCGAGACCGTAGTTGCTCCAATCTTGCGCAGTCGGATCGTTGCGAGATGGCTTGGAGATGGAGGGCCAGAACGTGTGCTCAGATCGATAAGGAAGTGGATTGCCGAGTTTCAGGTTTCGCTCAACCACTACTGGGAGCGTGAGCGTTGGACTTTGCTGGCAGTGATCTACCTGAGTGTGGCAGGATGGCTTGCGATCATCTTAGTTCCTACGATGATCCTGGCTGGGCTCGGGATCGGGGCTCCCAGTGAACAAGTAATGGCCAATGCAATCCTTTTTCATATGATCTCGTCATATGTTCCCACCCCCGGGGCCAGCGGCGCTGCTGAACTAGGATTTGCCGAGCTGTTCAGAATGGTGATTCCTCCGGCCTTGATCGGTTTGGCCGTCGCCCTCTGGCGATTGCTGACTTACTACTTCACTCTTCTGGTGGGAGGCACGCTTACAATCGGGCAGCTGTTGCGAAGAGGCATGGAGCCGACAGAGGAGTAGAAACAGACTCATGCCTAGCCTGCCGTGGGATTGCTCGGGAGCTGTTTATGACGCATAGGATTCCTGTTCTAGCAGGTGCGTCTTGCGGCCTGCATACAAGAGCGCGAGCAACAGCAGTAATACTGCTGCTGTCAGGACGAATCGTCTGTCCATTTGTGCTCTCTTTCCCATCGGGGCGACCTGGTAAATACCTCGATTCAGGGAAAGCAGGACGCTACACCAAGTTAGAAATCGCCTGCCAGGCCCAGAATGCGAGGGTGAAAAGAAGGCTCAGGCCGCTTGGTATCAGCAAAAGCCGCCAACTCTTCTTCATATCTGCTCTTAGGTATTGAACCGTGGCAGTAAGGCATACATGTGCGGGGGAGACGAGATACCCCGAGAACGACGCCATGAATAGAGCGACCACGAAACCTGAGGGGGCTGGCAGGTCTGCGATAAGGGGAAGGAGAAGGGGTAGTGTAATGGCCACGGCTGCGGTGTGTGACCCTATTACAAAAGCAGCCACAATGGGGATGACGACGCCGAAAACCAGCAGAGATGCCAGACTTGTGGACACGTTGCCCCCTGCAAGATCCAGAGCTGGCGAGTTGGCTACTGTCTTGCCAAAGAAAACGGTGCCTGCCACTGTTGCGACTACAGGCCAATCTATGCCATGTACGGCGCCTTCCTGAAATCTTCTGTCTACTTCTTGCCAGTAGGGCCTGCCCGGCTGCATCACAAAGATGCCTGTCAGGACGCCGAATGCTGCAGCTATCGGGAAACTGACTGGGGTTGCCAGGGCTAGAAGCAGAACTACGAGAATTGGAGCAGCAGACAGCAGAATCGATAATGCCAGTGGGGACGCATCTGGCCGGACTGCCTCTTTTGACCCTACGTATGCGGGGCTTGTCTGCGGCGTTCGTCGTGGAAACACGAGCCTGGCTGTGGATAGGATTACGATTGCGGCTGCAATCGAACCTGGCAGCAAGAAGGCGCTATATGGCAAACCTGATACCTGCTGAGCCAGGAGAAGGGTCGTGGAGATGGGATATATATAGTACCATGCATGCCGGAACATGATGTTGGTGGTCACTTTCTGCTCCCGGCTCATGTCTAAGGCGTCTCCAACAGAATCGATCATTGGCGCGGAGAAGACGGCGGCCCCTGGAACACTAAGGAAACCCATGAGTGACGGGACGAGGAAAGCGACCCAACGGGCGTCCTTGACCAAGCTGCTGATTCCTCTCATCAGGCCGTCCATTGCGCCTGAAGCCTTCATTACACTTCCTATCGTGGTAATAAGGGCGATGGAAACAAGCAGAGTGAGGCCGGCCGGGTCAATGACTGTGTCGTTTAGTGCCCGGGCCAGCACATGCATACCGTTGCCGCTCATGGCTGCAACGACCAGCGCGGCAACTGCGGCTGCAAGCCCAACATGAACTCTGTTTCTGATGGCAACAAGCAACAGACTGGTCCCTAATGCAAGCCCTAGATAAGGCATCAGCTGGCACCTCCGAAAACATGCTACCACATCTCAGCATATTTCGATATCTCCAAATCACCACGCACGTGATGCCTCTGCCGTCAGTGTTCTGGTTGGCAAGCAGCAGCCGCCCGAAAGGCTTCGGGCGGCTGCTGAGGAATACTCTCTTCAGGCGAGGGAGTCATCATTAGCTAGGTTCGGTGCTTCGCCCTATCTCGAACTTCGCTGACAGCTTGCGCAGACGGTCAGCCATGTCGACGAGGGATTGCAATGCAGACGTCATTTCGTCAATTGAGGCGCTCACCTCTTGCGCGGAGGCTGATACCTGCTCTGTGGCTGCCGCATTCTCCTCTGAAACTGCTGCAACGTTCTCCATAGACGAATGCAGCTCCATGATACCAGCCGTCATCTGTTCCGACGCAGTCGAAGTCTCGTCGGCCATGGTCACAGTCTCTATGAGGACGCCGCTCACTTTGCCAGCAGCATCCATCACGCTTTCCCTCGTATCGACAGCTAGGTTCACCAGATTCAGGTTGTCTGTGGCATGATCGCGTATGCGCTGCAGGGCTTCAGTTGACGCCGCGACCAGTGGCATGCTCTCCTCAACCAACTTCCCAGAGATACCGATTGCCTTTGATACCCGGTCTGTGTCGGCTACCGTCTGCTTGATAAGATCAGATATGGCCTTGGTTTCGGCCAATGACTTTTCGGCCAGCTCGCGCACTTCATTGGCGACTACTGCGAACCCTCTGCCCTGTTCTCCGGCGCGAGCAGCTTCGATGGCTGCATTCAATGCCAGAAGGTTGGTTTGGTCGGCTATGTCACCGATAACCTGTACGACCTGCACGATCTCGCGCGAACTCTTGTCCAGGCCGAGCGCTGCGGCCTCTACATCCCCTGAGGCATCCCTGATTCTAGCTATGCTTTTGGCCGCCTCGCCAACAGAGTTGTGGCCCTCTTCAGAAGCTTTGACTGTCATGTTCATGGCCTGCTCCATCTGACTGAGGTAGGCGCTTATCTGCTCCAGTTCGCTCACCATCTGCTTCGTCAGTTCTGCCGCATAGTGCAGCTGCTGGGTCTGCTCGCCAGCACTCACTGCCACTTGGTCGATGCCTGCTTTGATCTGGCCTCCTGCTGAAACGGTGCGCGAGGCGCCTTCGCTTTGAAGTTGAGCGGCGCTGGCCAGTTGTTGCATGGTCGCCGTGATTTCGGAGACTGAATACGCCGACTCCTCTGCGGATGCTGACAAACGGTGGCTGGCGCCAGCTATGTTGTCGGATTCGATACGCATCTCGCCCACGAGGTTGGCCAAATTGCGGACCATTATCTGAACAGCCTCACTTAGCTCTTGCATTTCGTCGCGGGTTGCTACTGAAGGCACAGTCACAGTGAGGTCTCCGGCAGCTACAGCTCGGGCAACCCCGTGGATCTGCACAATTGGGACAGCAATGCCACGGTTAAGGATGATGGCCATGAGGACTGCGGCAGCCGCGCTGAAAACAGCGCCGGCAATTTGGATCAAGGAGTTTCTGCGGGCTGAGGCCTTGGCGGCGTCTAGCCACTCCTGGTTCTGTTGCCCTAGGAGATCGTTCCATTCGGAGATGGCAACATCAAACTCGTGGAGCAAACCAGGCGCTTCGTCCTCCATTATCATGTTGGATTCAACCACATTGCCCATGTTTATCATGGAGACGACGTCCTCCACCATCCAGTTGTACTGCTCGTTGATGCTTACTATGCTATCGATATAGGCAAGTGAATCCTCGTCTTGAAGTAGCTCACGGGCTGAGCTCACTGTTTGTGATATCTCCTCATCGATCTCATAGTACTTTGATATGTAGCTATCGTCATGGGTTATGAGGTAGTTTCGGGCAGCCTGGTCTTTCTCCAGAACTTCGCTTCTGACCCTGAATGTAAGTGCAGACACGGGGAGACTGCATTCTATGAGCTTCATATACATGTCTTTTTCTCTTGTTGAGGACCAGATTCCAGTGCCAGTTACGGCCAGAATGATAGCGAGTAGGAGGATGTATGATCCGATCAGCTTTGCACGGATACCGAGCTTCACTCCTCCGGACACCTCCGTTTCCTGGCAACAACATCAGATACCACTACCAGTACTATCGGCATGGGAAGCACAAACTTTATAACTGTATGCGACCGCGCCACTGCGGCGCAACCAAGATGTCAACGCGTTCACCGGGCTCTGCTATGGTGGTCAGGTCAATAGTGTTATCGCCGAAGACTATTTGCTGCTTTGTTGTGCGGCCAATACGCAGGGGGATACGGTGTATCACTCTTTGGATGCCAGTAATCTTGATGCCGAAAGGACCCAATTCCATGACAGCCCCTTCGTCTGCCTCGCTGGGCAAGCCCGCGCCGAAGTCCTGGTATACAGTCTCATATAGCAACATGGAGTTGCCGGCGGCGATCCTGAATCTCTCCTCAACGGGCGTCTTGGCCACCGAATGAGTGAACACAATTCCGAATTCGTCGCCTGGTGATACCGTACGCTCATACAGGACACGTCCGCCTGAGGCCACAACTTGAAGGACTGGCCGGCGGAGAATCACTGCTGTTCCAACCACCACTGACGAGATGACAATGAGTCCAAGCAGCAGCGGAACAGGTTTGCATTGACGATTAATCTTTGTCATTTTGGAATGGGCGCAGAAGCGATCCAAGCGAGCTTGTTGCGCTACTACGCCCTTTGTTCACCTCATGTGGGATGCTTTGCATCAACGATGCGCAGCACAGTAGTGATTTGCTAGCGTTGTGAAACTTACTTGATGAGTCCCTTTTCCTTGTAATACTTGGCTGCGCCTGGATGCAACGGCGTCGACAAGCCGTTCATAGCGGTTCTCAGTCTGACCAGGGATCCCTTTGCGTGTGCCTTTGCCAGTTGGCCGTCGTTTTCGAAAAGAGACTTGGTTATCTCGTACACATCGGACTCAGAAACGTGGTTGCCTGCGATCAAAATAGCCATCACTGCAGGAGTAGTGGCAGGTGCTGTTTGGTTCGCATAGGAGTTGGCAGGTATGGTGGTGCTTACGAAGAACTGGTATTTGGAAGTAAGTTTTTGCATTGTGTTAGAGTCCATGGTGAGAATCCTGATCTTGTGCTTCGCCGCCACATCTGCGATTCCGGCATTGGGAACCCCTGAAGTTGCGAAGAATCCGTCTATACGTCCTGCCTTGAACTGTTCAGCGCTGTCTGCGAAGGAGAGAAACTGCTCATCAACATCAGCATAGGTGAGACCGTAGGCCTCCAATATTTGACGGGCATTAGCTTCTGTCCCGCTGTTGCGTGCTCCCACTGAAATCCGTTTGCCCTTGACATCTGCCCAGCTCTTGATGGGCCCGTCGGCCTTCACTACGAAGTGGACAAGCTCGGGATAGAGGGAGGCAATTGCACCGAAATTCTTGATGGACTTGCCAGCGAAAGTCTCAATACCCTTGTAAGCATAGTCGGCAATGTCGTTTTGCACGAGTGCAAGGTCGGCCTGGCGCTTGCCGATGAGCTGCATGTTTTCACTGGACGCGCTGGTTGCCTGGGCAGTAATTCTGAGCTTCGGCGCGAGCTTATTCGCTATGCTGGCAATCGCGCCGCCTAGGGGGTAATATGTGCCTGCTGTGCCCCCTGTCGCCAGAACGAGATTGGTTGCGGAAGAGGCACCAATCGAGACGGTCAGAAACATGACGACAACAATGAGTAGAAGAGATTTTCTCAACTCAAAAGCCCTCCTTGTCTACACATGACGTTGCCGGCTTGCAACATATTGGCATACAGGCATGTGCCTGAATCTATTAATGTATTGGCTACCAAATGCCGAATACCTGCAATATTAGAATAATAATGGCGATTTGTGTAGTAATTGTACGATTAGCCTCACCAAAGAGGTAAGCAAGTGAGGGATGAGCACTACTGTGCTCGCCAGATCCCTGCGAGAAGCTCCGCAGGCCGCAGGTGGGCGTCACCGAAGCAGATTGGCCAGTGGTTTCCGTCTCAGCTGGTTATCGGCATGTAGATTTCACCAGTATGTCGCTTTCTGTAGACCTGTAGAACAGAACAGATGCGATCAGGGCGTGCGAGGCAGGAGTAGGCCACCGCTCCTGAATGTATCTTTGTTTCTGCCCCCGCTTGGTATCTGCGTGGAGGTAATTTGACGCTTACTCTGTTTTTTCTTCAGCCCAATGCCATTGCTTACACGGCCTGGCTGACCACGTAGCAATAATGCCTCTGGCATATGTTACATGCGGAATGCGGGTTTCAGTCTGAGGTTGCTTGCCCATAGTTGCCAAAGGACTGCCCGGCAGGCGGACAGGAGCCTATTCGTTGTCGCCGCCACATGGGTGCCATATTGCCTTGGGTCATAGCCGGCACTACGCCGAGCAGCATACTTCTACGTGAGTACCGGACTAGCCGGGGACTCGATGACTTCGTGCAGTTCTATCATTTACGCCGTCAAGCTAAGTGAACCGCCGTGTGCCGAACGGCACGTACGGTGGTGTGAGGGGGAGGACGGGCGAACCGTCCCCCTACTTGATCTAACCTCAGAGACCGATTGCCCGTTGGTGCGGATTTGTCCTTTACATCCGCTGCGCAGGCCTGCCGCGGGGAACGCAGATGTTCTGGCCCACGACAAGGTCGTTGGGGCTGCTTATCTGGGGATTGGCCTCTATCAACTGCTTGACGGTGACGCCGTAGCGCCTGCCGATAGAGGTCAGCGTATCCCCGCGCGACACAGGCACTAACCTTCCGCCTTTGCATGGAGGGGCGGCTGGCACCTGGCCCGCAGGGGCTGGCTGTGGGATGCATATTTGCTGTCCGATAGCTAGCCTGTTGAAATTGGTGATTTGAGGGTTGGCTGCGCGTAGCGCCTGTTCTGTGATACGGTATCTCCGTGCAAGCCGGAACAACGTATCGCCTCGGGCTACTGTATGCACTCTTCCCTGTGGACACTGAGGAGCAACTGGCATCGAATCACTCCTTACCTATGATCTGCGGCCTCCTGGAGGCCATCTCTTGTCAGCAGTCAAGCCCCTGTACATGCTATGCGGGCAGCTGGAGGATGGAGTGCTCTCAAAATACTTTGTGCTGGTTGGCTCAGTTCACTGAACGAGCAGTAGAGGGAATCCGGAGGCCTTCGAAGGAGACTGGAACGTGATGGAGTATGTAAGGAAGGGATGAGCAGGTGAAAGCATGGAAGAAGGCAAGGGAAATCCGAAGGGACTTGCCGAACCCATGGTTCAGGATATAGGAGGTTGCGCTGGAAGTGGATATCCGAACTGTGCAATATAAACGTGTTGACGGATGCAGCATATGTGCTGATGTCTACCGAGCTTGTACCCCCCAATCTCCGGCCATGGTATACATACATGGCGGCGGACTTATATGGGGGTCGCGGAAGCGGGTTGTGCCGGAGCAGGTCTCTGCCTTCGTGGATCAAGGATATACAGTGATATCCATAGACCACCGTCTTGCTCCTGAAACGAAGCTGCCGTCTATTGCCGAAGATGTGTGCGCCGCCTTGAACTGGGTATTCGATGACTGTCCTGGTCTCTTTGGCATCGATCCTAACCGAGTAGCTGTATTCGGCAGGTCGGCAGGAGCATATCTTTCATTGCTCGCCGGGACCTTTACGCGGAGGCCGAAAGCTATCGTTTCGTACTTTGGATTCGGCGACCTTTTCAATGATTGGGGAAACAGGCCCAGCCCGTTTCATCTGTCAATGCCCGAGGTTTCGAAGGAACAGGCATATGAATGTATAGGAAGCAATGCCATGTCTGGAAGCGGCGAAGATCGTCTGCCATTCTACATCTACTGCCGTCAACAGGGTGTTTGGACGGGTGAAGTGGTTGGCTCGAACCCAGATGACAGACTCCTGAAGAAATACTCGCCCATATTCAATCTGGACTCGGATTACCCCCCTACACTGCTCGCCCACGGCGAGGAAGATACAGATGTTGATTGTATGGAGTCTGTGAGGATGGCCAAAGCACTCACTCGGGCAGGCGTGAGAAACAAGCTGATAACCCTTCCCGGCTTAGGGCACTCCTTCGACCGCCAGATGGGGGATGCGCGGGTTAGGGAGTCGCTCGAGTTCATGCTGGCTTTTTTACGTGATAATCTATAGATAGGTGGACGCATGTGCAAGCAGCTATTCAACTGTTTGACTAGAAATGGCATGCACAGGACCTGGTTGCTTGACGTTCGGCCGCGGGAGGCATGTTGCAGCCGAATGAGGCTGTTGTATCAGAAATGCGGCATTTCTCTCCTGAATACATACGGACACCCTCCTGTCTCTCTTAGAGTCCAAGATTCTGTCCGCAGTCCCGTTTCCGCCGCCATATGGGCGCCGCACTGCCTTGAACCGTCTTTCTACCAGGCGTTTCGTATACGACAGAGTAGTATTCGCATGCCGATAGGTTCAAGATACCACTCACTTGCCTTGAGCCGATTACTCTGCGACACCTGGTGACTCATACTGAAGGTTCTGACGAACACGATTTCGGGATGTCGGAATACGGAAAGGGTGCCCATCCTGAGCTCGGCGCAGACAATGTTGAAGCAATGTAGTCCCAGCAGTTCACGGGTGAGCGGAACGGACGGCGCGTAGTTTTCCACGGCGGAGGCACATAGCAGTCCCGGCCTAGTTCGTCTTGGCACGGGGCGATGATTTCGGCTTGTTCGTAGTCAGTAACAGATCCGGAGCTGCGGCTCTCAACGATGAGCTCGTGAAAGAGCTTTTCAATCTTCCCTTTCCTGCCCGCAAGGCACAGGTTCCTACGCCGTCGGAGCAAGAGTAACAGACGGCTATTCTCAAGGCTTAGAGCCTTACGGACGCTCTCAACCCCACCCAGATGCTCCCGATACTGCAAAGCCAGAACTACATCAACTCAGATTCTCCGGCAAGAGGTGCCAACCCGAGACTAGCACATGAACTATCTTGACATTGTGTATGTCCATAGGCAGAGGATCGTCTCAATGGAGCCACGGTTTTTCAACCATGGAGACCAGGACCATTGCGCGCCATCGTGGAGCCTGCGCTGGTCGTTTCAATGGAGCCACGGTTTTTCAACCATGGAGACGCGACTGGTGCGGACGAGATGCGGCTCACAATTGGCACGAGGTTTCAATGGAGCCACGGTTCTTCAACCATGGAGACGGCAGATCGGGCTGAGGTCGAACTGGAAGGCCAGTGCCATGTTTCAATGGAGCCACGGTTCTTCAACCATGGAGACGAGGATGGCACAGCCAAGTTCATCATGGTTCCAGTCAATGGCGTTTCAATGGAGCCACGGTTCTTCAACCATGGAGACCCCCCACGTTTTTCGCAGGGGTTCAGCTGGGCATTAGTCGGCGATTTCGAGCACCTTTTGCCTCCGAACACAAACCAAGCAATTCTTCAGCTGGGAAACGGGCCACGCGCCGTGTAGCTGTGGGTTCATGTTTCGAGCACCTCCCGGCATTTTGGCCTGTTTCGGGGTGCTCGAAATTGGAGGCATCTGGTAAACGAACGCCTTCCGTATCTTCGCCGCGCAATCCCCAACCATATTATTCGCCTGTTGGCTGATTACTCCTTCTTCGATTGCAAGGCGTTCCGGGCAATAGAGGACAACTGAAGCACATGCCTGAAGCCAGACCTAGCATGGTATTCAAGTCCGCCATTCCATTTGTGGGCCTGC
>JAQVXE010000111.1 GCA_028709305.1 Bacillota bacterium
CTCGCTCACTGTTTTTCCGACTACCCTGTGAACATGATTCCTGAATCCTTCTATGCCAAAACTCGTTTTTTCCAGATGTGAAAACAACTCCTCTAGCAAGTCCGATCACCTCGCTACATCTTATACCTTCATCACAAAACAGGTGTTGTGCTCAGGGCATATACAGGACAATGTCCAGGGGAGTAGAAATACCAATGCACTAAGGATATTCCAGTTGGGTGGTGCACTTTATGCCATATGATTTTGATCAAGTTCTCGACAGAAGGAATACCAATTCTGAGAAGTGGGACTATCTTGAGGACTACTTTGGAAGAGCGGATGTTCTGCCCATGTGGGTTGCGGACATGGACTTCCCATCCCCTCCTGAAGTGGTGGAGGCAATACAGAGGAGGGCAAAGCATCCGTCGTACGGCTATACTGGGCCTTCTCAAGCCTATTACGACTCAGTAGTCGGGTGGATGGAGAGGAGGCACGGGTGGAAAGTAGAGCCAGAATGGATTGTGACCACTCCCGGAGTGGTGCCAGGGCTTGCAGTGGCGATCCTTGCTTTCACTCAGCCGGGTGATGGCGTTGTTGTTCAATCTCCGGTCTATCCTCCTTTCTTCCGGATCGTGGAGAATAACGGGAGAACGCTGCTCAATAATGAGCTGAAGAGAGTCGGCGACCGTTACGAGATGGATTGGGACGACCTAGAGAAGAAGCTGGACTCTGGCGCCAAACTGCTCATGCTGTGCAGCCCGGCCAACCCCGTTGGCAGAGTGTGGTCAGAGGAGGAGCTTGCTCGTCTTTCGAAGATGTGCAGCGATCGCGGGGTACTGATTGCATCAGATGAGATTCACAGCGATATTATCTACTCATGGGCAAGGCACGTGCCCTTTGGCTCCCTGGGCTCTGAGGCAGGCGGCAACTCCATCACGCTTGTGGCTCCGAGCAAGACTTTCAATATTCCAGGGCTTGCGACCTCTGTTGCGATTATCCCCAACCCGGAGCTCAAGGAGCGCTTCAACTTCGTGCTTCAGGGGCTTGGGCTTGGAGTGAACTTGTTTGGTCTGACGGCGCTGGAAGCGGCGTATACCTACGGAGACCGCTGGCTCTATGAGGCCATCTGTTACGTGGAGAAGAACCTCGAGTACATGGTGGAGTTCCTTGACCGCCATGTGCCTGGGATCCAGGTGATTCCGGCTGAAGGGAACTACGTCATATGGCTCGATTGCCACGGGCTCGGACTCGATCCCGAACGCCTGCACGCATTCATGGTGGATGATGCAAGGGTCGGACTGAATGACGGCAGGTTCTTCGGCCCGGGAGGAGAGGGGTATCAGCGGATCAACATTGCATGCCCCAGGTCGATCCTGCGTGAGGGGTTGGAGCGGATTGCAGCTGCTGCAGCGAAGTTGTAGGGAGGGAGACGACTGGTGGGGGAAACCAGACGATTCCAGCTACCAGCGCCATAGATAAGGTGGCGTGAAGGGTGGCCATGGAAGGCCCGATGCGGACGCGCCGATTTTGCTCGGAGGTGAAGAGTGTGGCTAGAACGCGTCCTAGATTTGTGATAGTGCTCCACAGCCACCTGCCATGGGTAATGGGCTGTGGTAGGTGGCCTTTTGGTGAGGAATGGATCTATGAGATTGCGTGGGATTGCTATATTCCGCTAATACGGTCTTTCAAGAACCTGGCGCGCGACAAGGTCCCCGCAAACATCACGTTCAGCGTCACCCCAGTCCTCGCACTGCAGCTTGCATCGGACTCTTTCAAGGCAGGACTCATTGAATACCTCGAGGATAGGCGTCGCAGGGTTGCTGGTGACAGGGCCAAGTTCCTCGAAGCAGGGGAGACCGGTCTGGCGAAGTTGACGTTCTGGATGGATGAGCAGATAGGCAAGGCTCTGCAGGAATTCGAGGCCATGGATCGTGACATACCTGGAGCCCTGGCTGATCTCTCTAGGTCGGGCTGTATTGAACTTGCCACATCAGCGGCGACGCATGCGTATCTTCCCCTTCTGAAACACGACAAGACCAGGAGTCTTCAGATCCGAATGGGGAAGGTTGCCTTCAAGGAGGTTTTTGGCGTAGAGCCGCATGGCTTCTGGCTTCCCGAGTGCGCTTACCGCCCAGGATTGGAAGAGCTCGTGGCAGGCGAAGGCTACGCCTACACTGTGCTGGATGCCATGGCTGTGCAGGGCGGGAAGGCCACGAGCCACTACGGGGAGAGCGACAGGACCACGCCGTCAACTGGAAGGTCTGTCGATACAGTGTACAAGTGCCGCGATTCAGAACTGGCAATATTCCCGCGCAATCCTGAGCTGTGCGCGCAAGTTTGGTCCAAGTGGACGGGCTATCCAGGAGATTTCGCCTATCGCGAGTTCCACAGGCAGAGTCCCCGGTCAGGCATGAGATACTACCGAGTAACTGATTCCGAGGGTGATCTGAGGACGAAGAAGCCGTACGACCCGGCAGCAGCCGCCGCCAGAGCGCGGGAGCATGCTGCGCATTACGTGAGGCGCATCGGGGAGGTGGCAGACAGAAGCAGGTCTGAGCTTCCCGTGCTAACTACTGCCTTCGACACTGAACTCTACGGGCATTGGTGGCATGAAGGCCCCATCTTCCTGGAAGAGGTGGCGAGGCTGCTAGCTGAGGCGGATTCCGTGAAGCCCGAGATCCCTTCACACCTACTCGCAGATCTCCGGGGGGCGTTGATTGAGAGGATAGAACCCATTGAATCATCCTGGGGGGTCAACTGCGACCATTCGGTATGGATGAATGAGCGTACACATCCGATGTGGGAAAAAATATGGGAACTTGAAGACATAGTGAACGGCAGCTGGGCCTTAACTCCTTTTGGGCCATGGCCGGGTGACTTTTGGCACTTGCAGGCCCATGTAGATACATTTCTCCGCGAATTCCTGCTAATGATGGCTTCTGACTGGGAGTTTCTCATGTATACTGAGACTGCGGGGGATTATCCCGAGCGACGGTTCGAAGGGCACAGGAGAGACTGCGCTAAAGAATATGCCAAGCTGCGCGCAGCTCTGCGTGGTCATGAATTGCCTGAGTATGTTTACGAACCATTGTACGCGTTGAAGGATGGAGAAACACCTCAGCCCCCCGAAGACAGCTCACAGGATCAGTAGGCCAAGTCCCTGATTCGCGCTGCAAGATCTACACCACGAAATACTTACAAGGGGGACTGTCTAGCAGTGAGAGTTCTTTTCGCTTCTTCGGAAGTCAACCCTTACATGAAGGTAGGAGGACTGGCAGACGTTGCGGGAAGCCTTCCCGGGTTTCTGGCTGAAGCGGGATGCGATGTTCATCTTGTGATGCCCAAATACGAGACTGCTAAATGGAACGGGCTCTCATTTCAGGAATGGGGATCTGTATACCCTCCAATGGGATACGGACGGGAAGAGGGCCAGGTATACTCCTCGAAGATTTCCAAGAATCTGACGCTCTATGCCGTGCGCAACGGCGCCTATTTTGCCCGCGAGAAGCCGTACGATTCTCAGGACGACATGAGAAGATTCATGTTCTTTGCAAAAGCATGTTATGAGTTGGCGAGGGCTCTTGAAGTCGATATAGTGCACGCCAATGATTGGCATACCGGGCTTTTGCCTGTCTTCTGTAGGGTGTACGGTTGCCCGAATGATCCCGGAACTGTGATTACCATCCATAATCTCGCATTTCAAGGAGAAGGCGATTGGGACGATTTCCTATATTCATCCCTACCCTGGGAGACGTTCACCCCGGGCGGTGCTGAATACTATGGGAAGTTCAATATCTTGAAGGCTGCGATAATGTATGCTGACAGGATAACTACGGTATCTCCCACGTATTCCCGGGAGATACAGACTCCCGAATTCGGCATGGGTTTGGATAGTGTCCTTCTGGGCAGGCGTGACGCTGTCAGGGGAATACTCAATGGCATAGACTACAATGAATGGAACCCGATGACCGACGCCTTGATTACATCCAACTATGATGTGGAGAATCTCGGAAAGCGAATGGAGAACAAGAGATCTCTTGTGGCCAGATTTGGATTGGAGTGGCGGCCAGAGGTCCCCGTTTTCGGGTTTGTGGGCCGGCTTTTCGAGCAGAAAGGCGTGGACATACTGATAGAGGCCACAAAGCGCCTCGTAGAGCAGGATGTTCAGATTGTGATCCTGGGAACAGGCTCTCCCAAATATGAAGAGGCGCTGAGGAATCTATCCCATGCCCATCCTGGCAAGGTTGGAGCGAAATTGGCCTTTAGCAACTTGCTGGCCCACGAGATCTACGCGGGCGCGGATTTCTTCCTCATGCCTTCGAAATTCGAGCCGTGCGGCCTTGGCCAGCTGATTGCCATGAGGTATGGAGCTATCCCGATAGTCAGAGCCGTGGGCGGTCTGCGCGACACCGTAACGGAGCCCGTAACCGGCCTAGTCTTTTGGGAATACTCAGCTCTAGAGCTGTACGCCGCAATGGAGAGGGCATTGGCTATATACCATGATCCCGAGGCCCATCTTGCAATGCGCGTTCGTTGTATGACAGCAGACTTCTCCTGGGTGAGGTCTCGGGATGAGTACGTTTCCCTTTACAGACAGATTGCGCTTGGACGATAGACAGACAGCGGCCACCGGCAAGGATCCACTACTCTGATCAGGGGTGAAGAAATGTCGGAGCTGAGGAAGGACCCCATCACTCGAAGATGGGTGATAATTGCCACCGAACGTGCAGCAAGGCCAAACCAGCTCCATGCGCCAAGCCCCGTTACGCCTGAAGACCTGCCGGAGAAGGATCCGAAGTGCCCGTTTTGTGAAGGCAACGAGAAGATGACGCCGCCTGAGGTGATGGCCTACAGGCACGCTGGCACAGGGCGGGATTCGGCTGGATGGTGGGTTAGAGTGATCCCTAACAAGTATTCGGCAGTAGACCCCTCTACACCCCTTGAACGCATGGGCGAGGGAATGTACGACATGGCGACCGGGTTTGGGGTGCATGAAGTCATTGTCGAGTCAACAAAGCACAACCTTAGGTGGGGCAATGCCACGGAGAGAGAGTTCGAGGAGATCTTCTGGGCTTATCGGGACAGGCTGATACACCTGACCCGAAATCCGGCCCTCAGGTATGTTCTCATCTTCAAGAATTACGGACGTGAGGCAGGCGCATCTCAGCCCCACGGGCACTCGCAGCTCATAGCCTTGCCGGTAGTGCCCAAGCGGGTTCTGGAGGAGCAGGAGAGCTCGGCCGACTATTGGCGCATGAAAGAGCGGTGCCCCATGTGCGACATAATCAGGCAAGAGAGTTCGGATGAGAAGAGGATCATATACGAGACGGAGTCCCACATTGCACTGGCACCGTACGCGTCGTATCTTCCGTTCCAGATGCTGATCCTCCCTAAGATGCACAGGCCTTTCTTTGAGAGGGTAGAGAAGTCGGAGGTGATGGATCTCGCAAGGCTCTTCAGGAGAGTATTTTGGAGCTTGTCAGAGGTCCTGGGTGATCCCCCCTTTAATTGTGTGCTTCATACGACTCCGCCTGCGTCAGCCGGAGACGAACGTTACAACCACTGGCACTTCGAAGTGGTGCCGCGGTTGACAAAGGTGGCCGGTTTTGAGTGGGGTTCGGGATTCTACATCAATGTGGCGACCCCGGAGGACGCTGCTAGAGCTCTAAGGGAGCAGATCGGAGAGTGCTGCACGTAGAGGGGCTTCCTACTGTTGCCGGAGGTAATGATCGAGGTTCAGATTCCCCGATATTTCAAGTCCCCTGCTGCGGCAGGGGACTTCCTAATGATGCAGCCCGGGGTAGTGTAGAAGTTTGTGGTTGACGGGAACTGCGCGTCAACCGCAAACTGGGACAGTAGCCTTATGCGTCGAATCCCATGTCCTAAGTGGCTGTTTGACGTGGGAACCCAGGGCGAAGTACAATTTGACTGACCTATCTACGCACAATTTCGAGGAGGCTTATGATGCTCAGGATAAGCAATGTGTCGAAAACGTACAGCAAGGGTGGAGTTCGTGCCGTCGATGACCTTACGCTTCACGTCAAAGCAGGAGAGATCTTCGGATTCCTAGGGCCCAACGGCGCAGGCAAGACTACTATGATCAAGATGATTGTCGGCCTCTTGAATCCAGATGACGGTCGCATTGTCGTTAACGGCCATGATGTCTCTAAGGAACCTGTTGCGGCAAAGGCCTGCATAGGATATGTCCCAGACAATCCCGACCTTTTTGACAAGCTTACTGGTGTGGAATACCTGAATTTCATGGGCGATGTCTACGGTGTTCCTACAGATGTCAGGAAGGAACGACTGGAACGGCTGTTGGGCATGTTTGAACTCGAAGACTCCATTTCTGATCTTGTGGGGAGCTACTCCCATGGAATGAAGCAGAAGCTTGCGCTCTCAGG
>JAQVXE010000112.1 GCA_028709305.1 Bacillota bacterium
TGGGGTTGCCACCCTCCATCACCGAAATTACTGAGTTTGTTGTGCCAAGGTCAATGCCAACAACTTTCCCCATTCTGATTCTCCCCTTCCGTTGCTCAACTAACGAATTGGAACAATGGAAACCCTAGTTCAGGAGTTGCCTTTGCCCTCATCAGGCTTGGCGCCGCGGGACACGCGCTCCGTGACCTCGCGGTACCTGATTGTTGTGTTTCCGTGTTTGGACTCAATTTGGAGGATCATTTTGACCCCCGCGAGGTTGACGCCCTCTTCCCGGACCAAGAAGCAGATGCGCTGCAAGAGCAGCAGATCGTTTTGAGAGTAAAGCCTCGTGTTCGCCTCGGTTCGGGCAGGCTCCAGCAACCCTTCGCGTTCGATCTGCCTTAGGGTTTGCGGGTTTACTCCTAGTAAACGAGCAGCTACGCCAATAGTGTAGACTGGTTCATCAGGGCCGTGTAGCCTCAACTTCAGTCACCTCGGATACTTTGGGTTCCGACGCAATTATAGACTACATGAGTCAGGAGTGTCAAGTAACCTATATGATTCATATAAGAAACCTATATCAGGCAGTCAAGGTCACTTCAGAAGATGGCGCATGTAGTATACCATGATCATCTCAGGCATTCTATGGCAGGGTGCCGCGAATCTAGGCGCACGGGGATCCTTCAGGCGTACTCAGACGAGAGGCGAAGGGATATCGAGGAGGGGGCGCAAGAGGATGAGGAGATTCCAGATTGCCTGCGATCTGCGGAGTGGGTACTGCCCCTAGCTGGCATTGGTGGCGGCGCCCAACGGCGCCAGGAAATTATGTTAGTCAAGAGAGCGGCGGGGGGCTTGAAGGAAGGGAATGAGACTTGCGTGCTCTATTCCACCACTCGACACCATCAAGGAAATCTTTTTCCTTTGCCTAAGCGCGTGTCGTTTTTGAAGGAAACGATACGGAACAGCTCCATGGATCCGCGATTGGGTTGCTTTTCACGAGTGAGGGTCGGTTTATGCATTCAAAATGACCATAGAACAGCATCCATCGGCTTGCGTTCGTGGGAGATGGCTGAAAGTTAGGTGCGGCAGGATAAGGCTGACGTTTTCCAGCGGGTGAAATTGGGGCTCCGGCAAGGGCTAGCCACCCACCGGGAATCGAGCCTTGGGCCTGTGCCGGTAACGCCGCGGGTTAAGCGTAGCACAGCGACGACCACGCCGTAACGAAAGTGAAGCGATTGAGCCTCGTGAGAGACCATACGCAAGCAACATGAGAGTGAACACCTCGCTCAGGGGATTTGCTTGTGCTCGGAAGTAATAGCTGCCGACCGAGGTGGCCTCACTCAAAACCGTGATGATTCTGTAACCTTCTTAATTCTGGCGGAGCGGGGTGACCCGCTGGCGGGTCGCTTTCGGGGTCAAGTGACCTGCCCATGGGTCATTCGTCAAGATATCGACCCACTGATAGGTCACCCGGTTAAGTAATTGGCCTTCATCGCCGAATCTCCATCCCAAACTCGCATAATCGCATTCACATGGGCATTCGAATGCTTGAAATCGCCACTAAGCTAGGTGGCACAGGGTTCGAAGCCGTTGGCGACTATCCGCTTCAGGCGGAACGCATCGCCATGGACTCTCGTGCTTCGGGTAAGCCTTGAACGAACCTTGTGACATCGTAATCCACATGTGGAATGTCGGTTTCAGTCTGAGGTTGCTGCCCCTCTCTTCGGCAAACGTTGGCCACTGCTACACGATTCTTCTCCGGGTCTACAACTGAAGCCAACCAACTCACAAGAAGCATCTTATCGAGACCAAGCGGCTAAGGTCTGAACCACAGGTAGTGCAGACTCGAAGATCGCGCAGAAACTTGTTGAGACTCAATCAGACAGGCGACGAGGGTTCTGGCACCGGTAGCTTCCGCGGCTGCACACTTTTGGCTGCGGGTGCCTTGACTGCGAATTGGATGTGGGATAGCATCGTACTTGATCCAACCCGAAACGGCACTGGAGGTTTCGGGCGGAGCTTACGCAGAGCAGGCGATCCCCCTGGGAGTAGTGGGGGATGGGGCTGGGCCTATTGGCAGCGAGTGTATGTAACGGCACTCGTGGGACTGAGATCATGGTGAAGTCCCTCGGGTGCCGTTTCGATACGGTGGAGGAGACAGCTTGCAAGGGGTGTTATCGTGAAATCACAGAATGCTTTGGAGGACAGGTTCAAGATAGGGGCCAGGGTGTCATGGGGCAACATGGCTGCCAACTTGGCTCTTGTTGCGTTCAAGCTAATTGCGGGCATTCTTGGCAAGAGCTCGGCTATGGTGGCCGACGCCGCACACTCAGCTTCCGATCTCGTGGCTACATTCGTTGTGTTCATGAGCTTGAGGGTATCTAAGAGGCCTGCAGACGAAGATCACCCGTATGGACATGGAAAGGCTGAACCAGTGGCTGCGAAGATTGTGGGTTTGATTCTGGTTGCTGCTGGTGCTGCCATCGGAGTGGACTCCATTGGGAGGATTACCTCAGGCAGCTACGCTGAGCCTGGAAGGATAGCGCTTGTTGCTGCTATTCTGTCGATAGTTGTGAAGGAGGCCATGTATCGTATCACGGCTGCTACTGCAAGGAAGATCGAAAGCAGCGCGGTAATGGCCGAAGCATTGCACCACCGGTCAGATGCGTACTCATCAGTTGGAACGTTTGCCGGGATTCTCGGGGCCCGGGCTGGGCTGACTGTGCTTGACCCCATAGCGGGAATTGTGGTGGCCGCGCTGATCGTGAAGATGGGCCTGGATATAGTGAAGGCTTCTTCCGAAGAACTGATGGACGCGCAGGCCGATCCTGACACACTCAGCGCCGTACAGAGCGCAGTTGCGGCCGTAGAGGGTGTAAGTGATGTGCACTACCTGGCCACACGGAGGTACGGCGGGTATGCCCATGTCGACTTGCGGATAGGCGTCGACCCCTCGATTTCGGTGATAGAGGGCCATGATATTGCAGTAAAGGTTGAACAGGCTATCAAAGGTGCGTGCCCTCACGTAATAGGAGTCATGGTCCATGTGGATCCTGAGTCAGTCCACGAAGAGGATCCGACTGGCCATGGATATTCCAATCTTCTTGAGGCTCGCGAATCATAAGGCCCGACAGGGCAAGCGCCGCAAGTAATACCTCTATGGCCCAGCAAAACCAAGTGTTGAAGCTAATGCCTGCCATATTACTTCCTGTTTCAGCAGGGCTGATGCATCAATCCGTCGAATACAATGTGGGAGGGGCACTGCGCCCGGAGGACAGCGCCCCCCCATATTGGCTGCTCAAAGGGTGTCTTCCGATGAGACGTTTCCTTCCCTCACGACCACATATGCTCTTCCTTATTAGTGCGTGCACCCTATGTGTGATACTGGCCTGTGCAGGCGTTGTCGGTGACAATGAGCTGTACGGCGAGCGTTCTGACATGGCTGAGGCTTCTGTAGACAGGTTGGCAACGGGAGCATGGGATGTTTTGTCTGAGATCAGGACGTTGGGCGCTTCGAAGCTGGAAGGGCACGTGCTCCAGATCGTGCGGGAGTGTGTGGAGCTCTCCGTCTGTGGGCAGCCTTTTCCCTACGCCAAGCAGCTGCTTAGTGCGGCGTGCGTAGAACCAGAGGTGGAACAAGTCCTGGCGCGCAGATCAGCAGGGGCCTTCGTGACTGTTGTAAGGAACAATTCTGTGAGAGCCTGTGTCGGATCTATATGGCCGCAATGTGCTAACCTGGTGGATGAGATGGTCTATTTGGCAACTCAAGTTGCCGCCCGGGATTTCAGGCGTGCTCCTATTGAACCATGGGAGCTTGCTACCTGCGAATACGCAGTCTCTATTGTTGGCCGTTTGGAGAGAGTCTCGCCGCACGAAGAGTGGAGCCCAAAGGCCTACGGGGTTTTCGTGAGGGCCGGGCAGAGATCGGGTGTCATTCTTCCGGGGGAAGCTCTGACCCACGCAAAGCAAGTGAGCTGGGCAAGGGATGAGGCCGGAATCGGCCCTTCTGAGCGCTGTGAGGTATACAGGTTTCAGACGGTGAAGTTTGGTTGCTCATTGGACCTAAGACGCGGTAGATAGGTTTTGGAGGTATTGATGATGGGAACTAGGAAGAGAATGGCCTGTGTTAGTCAAGCGATTGTCCTGACGGCGCTCCTTGCCGTGTTGATGGTTCCGATGGCCGCGTCTGCTCGCCAAGCCCAGGCATGGGTTTTTGCAACAGCCAGGAACTACCTGCCTGGGGACGAGCCTGAACTTGGCGTGAGAGGTCAGGGTGTGAGCAGCCTGTGGCTTGATATTTATCGGTTTGACGGTTGTACGCACTTCAAGAATGGTGACTGGAGCACGCTCTGGAATGTGGACTACCGGAATGTGCCGGGGCGAGAAAAAGTGCGATCTGTCCGTGTTCCCATAGCAAACCGGGGGGGAAAGATTGACGCAGCCGTCACGCTGAAGCCACTGCCTCCGGGGCAGTATGTGGCGGTAACAAGGTCGGCACAACTGAGGGTTCAGAACACAGCCTGGTTTTCCGTGAGTGAGCTTGGGTTGATCTCAAAGCAATCTGCAGCGGGTCTGGCAATCTACGCTATCAACTTGAGAACAGGGGAACCCATGCCTGATGTCACTGTGCACGTGGAACTATCAAGCATGAGAGGCGACGTGAATCTGGAGCGGACTGATGAGAGCGGCAATGCGGAACATGGAGCGCCTGTTCTGTCTGGCGCATCTGGAGTTGGCGCCAGCCTTGTGACCGTTCCAGGCGAAGCTCATGGCGTGACAGATAGCCGGGGGCTCTTCACCATACGGCTAGGCAGCGCTGCAGACTTTGCTTTTGTCGTGGCGTCTCGAGGAGACGACTTCGCCGTTCTCGGTTCGTCCTATTGGTGGGATGCCAGGTTGCGCAAGGTCTATATATATACTGACAGACCAGTTTACAGGCCGAACAACGCGGTCTGCTTCAAGGGAATCGCGCGGGGCATTAATGATTCAGGCTATGAAGTGATGGCACGGCGACCGGTCAAGATTGAAATCAGCGATTCACGCAGTAATGTCATATACAAGCAAGATTTGCTTACCAACGATTGGGGGTCATTCTCGGGTGAGTTCAAGTTAGGCGCCGAACCGCCCCTGGGCACTTACTGGATCTGCGCCATTGTAGACGGAGAGCGCCATGAGGGGAATTTCCAGGTTGCAGAGTACCGAAAGCCCGAATGGACGGTGGAGGTCGAGTTCGACCGGGACATGTACATTGCCGGCGATCGTCTTGATGCAACGTGCAAGGCGGCCTACTATTTCGGCGCCCCTGTCAGGAATGCCCGCGTGGCCTATCGTGTTTATCGCCAGCGTACAGGCTTTTTCGGCGTAGCTGGAGACGAAAGCATGGGCGAGTATGGCAGCGGCGCGGATGAAATGTTGGGGCTCTACTATGGCGAATTCGTTCTGTCAGGGGAAACTCAAACTGACAAGAACGGGGAGGCACGAATCTCCTTTGATTCGCGCGTGGCTGACGGCCACAACTACAGGTACATTGTGGAAGCAGATGTGATTGATGCAACAAACAAGAAGGCCTATGGGAGAGGATATGCCGAGGTCGCCAGGGGCACGTTTGACATCGATGTTTCCACCGACCGCTATGTAGTTGGAGAGGGCGACACATTCGAAGTTGTGGTACACGCTGTCGATCTCGACGGCAAGGGAGTTGCCAGAGAGATTGAGGTTGCGATGCTCAAACGGACTTACAGCGAGAAAGGCTATGCTGATACGCCAGTGCATCTAGCCGGAATTTCGACTCTGGCATCAGGTGAGGGCTCACTCGAGTTGAAAGCCCAGGAACCCGGGGATTACGTGATTCAGGCTAAGGCTGCCGACGAACGGGGCAACTCCATAGTTGCAGAGACGCACATTTGGACAACGGCTGCTGCGGGATCATGGGCCGACATGTTCCGAACCGATTTGGGCATTGTTTGCGACCAGAGCCGATACGAGGTGGGCGATGTTGCGAAAGTTCTGATTACGGCCCCGCCCGATGTCCATGCTGTCCTTCTAACCGTTGAGGACAGGGAAGTGCGCGATCTCCACGTTGTGAAGCTGGAGAATGGGTCGGCTACGGTAGACCTTGCCGTCAAGCCTGAGTATGCCCCGAACACGTATGTCTGTGTTACGGCAGTCGTATCAGGCGTCATGCAGACTGCAACGCGCCAGATTGCAGTTCCGGCTCCCGCCCGAGTCCTGAATGTTGAGATAACGCCGAACAAAGAATCGTATCGGCCTGGAGAGACTGCAACGTATCTGATCGTGACGAAGAATTCTGAAGGCGATGGCGTTCCGGCCGAAGTCTCTTTTGGATTGGTGGACGAATCGATTTATGCGGTG
>JAQVXE010000113.1:0-3342 GCA_028709305.1 Bacillota bacterium
AGTCTCCGTCCACCTGCCCATCAGGCCCAGGCAGCACAGCAACTACATTTGCAGCAGCAACATCCTCGACGGCGAAGTTCCAGTCCATTTTGATGCGGTGACCTTGTTGGCTCGCTTTCACCAACTTAGAGAATACCCCCACATCGCACTTGAAAATCAGAGGCCCTGGCGACGCATGGGCATCCCGGTCTTGAAACTCCACATCCTCCGACACGATGCCATATGCCGGAAAGTAGCCAGTCTCGGATGTATCTGTTTCTATGACAATCCCCGCAAACCTTGGTGCGTCCTCTTCTTCTTTCCAGTTAAGGCGAGTGAAGAGGATATGCATGTCCGCCATGTCTTCCGATATTGACAAGGGGATGAGCAGAATCTTCCCATCCTCTATCTCATGAACATGGCTCAGGCTCTCGAGCACGACTCCTTCTCCCACAACCTCCTTGCAGACCATCCATCCCTGCTTAGGCGCAGGAGCGTACTGCAGGACGTAGCTGAAGTCAGACATAACATTCCCAGCTTCATCAAGAATCTCAAGCGCCGGTGCTCGCCTAAGCATCCTTACCGGCTGGATGTACCTGTGCAGATAGCCATCCAAGCCTTCAGGACATGCAAGCCCCAGTCGGCCAAAATAGTCGGCAACGTATTCTACTGCAGCCCAGTTCCCGGGAGTGCCTGGAAGACGGCCGGCATATTTTTCAGAAGCAAGTTCACGCACGATCTTGTCTATATTCTCCACGTCTACATGGAAATCAGGTTCCTCACGGTACGTTCGGCCAGTGGGGGAATTAGCTGCGCACACATATGGCGCACAAAGCACTAGGACGAGAGCGACAAGACACACCCTTTTACAGTCGGTTATCATAGATTGCCTACTCTCCTCTCCTGTGCACCCGATTGGCAATTGCCAGGCAATCACATCGGGCTGCTCATGTTACCCCGCATTTCTCCTTCCCCTGCGCAAATCCTCCTATGCAAGAAGGGCTTAACATTGGCTATGAGCCGAGTCTCGATTTCTGGTCCAAAAGCATGTCGGCCAGTACACCTACATGGTCCACTACAATATCAGGCCTGCTATCTTCAGTAATATCCTCACGGTTAGTCTCCCCTGAGAGCACGAGCACTGAGCGCATGCCCCACTTTTTGCCGAACTTCATATCTGTATATAGCCTGTCCCCTACAACGCCTATCTGCTTGCCGCGGAAAGGAGTGCGGGACTCGACCAGCCTGACCATTCCGGCCTCGGGCTTACCCATGACCTCTACTTCCATATGCTCGTAAGCAGTCTTGAGGCAGGCGATAATCGACCCGCAGTCCGGAATGAACTCCCTCTTCCCTATCGGGCACACCGTATCAGGGTGCGTCGCGATAACAGGAACGCCCCGTTGGATATGCTTGCCCGCAATCACCAGCTTCTCGTATGTAAGAGTAGTGTCGAACCCTACCACAACATACTCAGCTGATTCATCATAATCTTCATGGACCTCAAGCCCGAAGCGTTTCAGTTCATCTGCAAGGCTCTCCGTACCTACGGCGTACACGCTCGACGTTCCCCGCCTGCTCAGTTCGAAAGCAGTGGCCTCCTGAGAGCTGAGGATCGAGTCTGTGCCTACAGGCCAGCCAAGCCTGGTCAGCTTCTCAGAGTAGAACTTGACAGACCTCGAAGAGTTGTTGGTCATGAAAAATACCTGTATGCCTTCTTTCTCTGCCACATCCCTGAGTTTCAAAGCCCCATCAATCAGCTTGTCCCCTAGATAGACTGTCCCGTCCAGGTCAACCAATAGGCACTTGATTTCGCCTTCCACTTAGGATAGAACACCCCTTGTCAAATTGATTCATCCGCCGGCATCAAGCCCCTGGCTGAGCAGGACGGTTCTCTGTTTCTACGCATTGCTCGCCATGCCCGTAACTCTGCCCGCCCGAACTCCCTATCTGTGGCTTCAGCTTGATCCAGAGCAAAGGCGTCATCACTGCACTGGCAATGAGCGGTACAACAAACGGCGCCCTAGGACCGATCGCATTCCACATGAGTCCGCCTATGTATGGTGCAGGGAGCGAGATCAAGCCAAGGCTTGTAGAAAAGAGGCCGAATGCAGTTCCACGCATCTTGAGCGGAACCACTTTTGAGATGAGGGAGTGGTAAGCAGGGCTAAGCAGCGAAGCGCCTACCCCATACAGAATCCAGACGACGATGAAGTGGGGGTATGCCTTGCTGAGCAGCATTAACACTAAGGCCACCGCATGAAAACCATGTCCAAGAACTAAACCTGCCCGCTCTCCGAATCTGTCAGCAAACCATCCGCCCATAGGCAAAAGTATCATCATTGCGCCGGAGAAAAACGAGCTCAGCGAAGCAATCTGCGTGTTGCCAAGGCCAATGACATTACCCAAGTACAAAGGCTCAAACCTGTAAGAGATGCTGTAGGCCACATCGAATACTCCGTCTGAGATAAATAGCCATGTGAGTATGCCCCCTGCGAAAACCAGTGAAATCATAGATCCAATATCTCTCTTGAGTTTCTCGAAGGTCATCTTCTCACTCGCCGTCTGCGTCCTGCTTCGGGCAGACCTAGCCATGGCAACACGTATCACTGTAGCGGCAGCGTAGAGAACACCCGCAATTGCGAACATAGCACGGTAACCATACTTCTCTGATACTATTCCGCCGATGGGCGGCCCCACTACTCCCACTATCATGTAGATTGACTCGGAGAGCGCAAAAGTCCTTGCACGCATCTCCTCCGACGATTGCTCCGCCACAAACGCCTGGAAACTGGGGGCCACAAAACAGCCTGCAAGCGACGACACGCCCTGTGCCAGAAACAGCCATTGCCATGTCGGAGCCACGATGTAAAGCGCGTACCCTGCGATCCCGGCAAGGCTGCCAATGGCAATCGCCTGGAGACGTCCGATGGAATCCGACACAAAACCCCCAAGGATCTGGAAAGCCAAGGGCACTATGGACGTTATTGTGAACAAGAGCCCTACCTGCTTCACATTGGCGCCTAAGGATTGGACGTACAGGGACATGAGGGGCTGCCCCATCTGCGATGCAGTATTTGCAAGAATCATCGCAACTAGGAAGACCATCAGCGTCCGATTGATGAGCCGAAATGAGTGCTTGGGCCTTTCAGGCGACAAGGGCGAATTCCCATGAGTTGAATTCACTTGACCATCCTCCATAGCGGTTGCATACTGCTTCATAGAAACATCGCCAGGCGTGCGTAGCCCAAACCCCGGACCTATGGCAAGAATCCCATGGCGATATCCCTTGGGCTGCACCGGCTAGCTGAATGAATATTCATAGAGCAACACCGTTGGGCTTTCGGCTGGAACGTCCCTGCA
>JAQVXE010000113.1:3442-6333 GCA_028709305.1 Bacillota bacterium
CCCTGCATCAGGCTGAGATTCAGTCGCGGCATCCATGAGGAGAACCGCATCAGGCAATGGTGCGTTCGCGGGGAACTGATCCCTGTCACAATTGAAGAAGCACAACCCCGCAATCTTCTTGCAACCAAATGACTCGTTCAGCGTAATGCTCTCAATGTTGTCAATAGGTGTTGAAAACCGAAGCGATGTGGCACCCAGTGCCCTGGCTTCATCCAGGAGATATCTGACTATGGCCCTGGCTACCCCACGCCTGCGGAAAGAGGGATCCACCCGAAGGCCTTCGGCCCACGCATCAACAGCCGTATCCATCACAATCCGGCCAAAGCCCCTCACAGCGCAGTCATGTTCCGCAACGATAAACCTGCCGCATGCATCCGACATCCACTTGGTAGCAGCCAACGGTACGTAGTCCTCCCCATCCCAAATACCTGCGCTGATTCGGACAATGTCGGCAATATCCCCAGGACGAGCAGGCCTTAGCATAATATCTGATGGCACACTCACCTAGATCCCTCCGTGAAGTGGGCATATCCGCCAGGGGCGAGCTCCATCCTCTCACCGTCCGGCATCACGATCCATCGTCCCAGAGAAGCCTCGGTCACCTCGCCTATCGCAGTAACCTTGGAGAGGCCAACTGCCTCAAACGCCTCTTCCACATCTCCCACACAGCCCCTGGAGACAGTAAAGAGGAGCTCATAGTCCTCGCCGCCGAAGAGTGCCCACTTGAGCGGGTCAACGCGTGCCTCGCCGGCCACTGCCCTGCAAGACTCTGATATCGGCACCCGGGTCGAATCGATCCAAGCGCCTGTCCCGCTCTCGTCACAAATGTGCCCTACTTCGCTAGCCAGCCCATCGCTGACATCGATCATCGCCGTAACAAGGCCCGTTCCCAGTCGCGCCAGAATCCAGGATTCCTTCATCCTTGGAACAGGCAGGAAGTGAGCGCGGAGCACTGCTGTCCGATGGTCTTTCGGGCCTACAGGCTCTTCAATCCCGGGGATCGAGTCTGCGTTCCATGCTTTGCGATCAAGCTCTGACTTGAGAAGATGCAAGCCCGCTGCCGATGCTCCCAGGTCTCCCGTTACCATTATTACATCTCCAGGCCTGGCTCCATTGCGATACTTGATCTCTTCCTCGTCGGCTTCGCCTAACATGGTCACATCTATGGCAAAGAGGCTTGACTCAACAGTGTCGCCGCCGACCAGATTGACTCCGTGTTTTGCGAGTAGATGCTTCATTCCTTCATATATGCCGTCGACACTGTCTACTGTGGCCCACGGTGGAAGAGCAATCGATACTACACAGTTCTTGGGCTCACCGCCCATGGCGGCGATATCGCTCAGATTCACGGCCACGGCCTTGTAGCCGACGTGTGTCCACGGAGCAACGCCCCGTATGAAATGAACGTCCTCTACAAGCATGTCGCTGCACACAAGAAGTTTGCGTCCGGGCGAAACAGTGAGGACTGCAGCATCATCGCCTATTCCCTGGGCTACTGCGGAAGGGTCATTCACGCATCCCTTGTCTATCCGATCTATCAACCCGAACTCGCCTATATCCGAAATCCTCATGAATACCTGCTCCTTTGTAGACTGCAGCCCAGCAAGGTTCCACTCTTGAGCCTCAAAGCAAATGCTGCACAGCTGTCTTCCATAAGTATAGCCATTATATCTCTGTGGCGCCATACAAGTCCGATGATCCTAGGTGCACAGCTTCAGCGTGAACATCCTGGAAAGGCCATCATAGACTAAACGACAGGCTACGCAATCGTGAACGGAGGGATAACATGAGAAGATCCCAGGTCTCCAGGACAAGGCTGGTCGCATTGGCCGGGACAATGTCTGCCATGGCCGCTGCTCTTCAGCTCTTGGCCGCATTTGTGCCAGGGCCCGGGCACATCGCCAGCGCCCTGGCCACCTTGCCTCTTGCTCTGATTACATGGATCAGCCCAGGCGCAGGCTTTGCAAGCTATGTTACGGCAACCTTGCTAGTGCTCATCATAGTCCCTGAAGAATGTCTAATATTGCTCACAACCACAGGGCCCCTTGGCGTGGCTCTGGGAGCAGCCGGCGCCACCAAGCTAAGCGTGTCAATGCAGACCTTGATAGGCGCCGCCACCCTCAGCTCAGGCATGACGGTGCTGATGCTGGTTTTCAAGACGGATCCTTTAGGGCCGGGCGTGTCCAACATGGGATGGGTTGCAGCAATAGGAGTATACGCAGGCTTCGCGCTCATGTATGCCTGGGCATGGACGCTCATCCTCAGACGTATCACACCGCATCTGCTGGCGATTGGCCGCAGAAATGCGTGAAGCCGTTTTCTGCGGCCAATCGCCTTCTTGAAATCAGGAATTGCCCTCAGCGCGATCTAGTCACCTTCCACAAGATGCCTGAGCCGCAATATGGAATCACTCCTGTAGGCAGACCCTCCAGGGTTCCAAAATCCAAAACATACAGGGTTCTTCCCGTAGGATCGAATTTCACATCCACTGGGCGCTGCGGCCCCTTTCCTCCAGATCCCGGGTTTCGGCTTGCCAGGAAATTGCGGACCTCTCCGGCGCGGAGGTTAGCTCTGACCACCCGCTGTCCTTGAGGCGCCGTCCCGCCTGTCGACGGTCCCCCCGAGCCAAGCTGGGAAATGAAGACCTCGCCTACATGACCGAAGGCAGGGTTCGTGGAAAACGCGAACTTCGTGGAAGCCGAGTGGGGCGCCAGTCGAAGCACGGGCTCGCTGGCGAGTGGAGGATGCTCCGCCAATACAGCCTCGGTCTGAGGCATTCCCGGTGTCTGAAACTGAGGCAAGGAAATTGGAAGGCCTGACACGTAGTCCGGAAAACCGTACCATCCTCCCTCCTCAATGCGCCACATCGAATCAGGCGAATTGGAAACAGG
>JAQVXE010000114.1 GCA_028709305.1 Bacillota bacterium
AGCTGAAAGAAGGTTACATTCTGAAGCACAGGAGCCCTGAACACGTCCAAGAAGTTCTGGACGCCATATGAGAGGCCCACCGCAAACTCCTTAAATCTGTACATGCTCATGTTGCTGAATGCCAGTTTGAGGTTGAACCCGAACGGGTATATGATCAGCGCAATTACGGCTATGAGAGCGGGGAGCATCAACATGATGGGCAATGAGTGTTTCAGCTTCAGCCACTTGTGCAGGACGAGATATGCGAGCGCTTCCAGAATTGCAACCCCGGCAGCCAGAAACGCGAGAATTCTTCCAGCCTCCATTAGCCCACGGGACGCAATATCCCACGTTAAGGGGGTCACTTCCATCGCCTCCTGGGGATACGGTCCGGGTTGTGCCACGAGGCCAACCCGGACCGCTAAAGCTTCATCGTTTATGCCTACTTCATCATCTCGCGAATTAGTTTCTCACAAGCATCCTGCATTGCCTTGGCCGCATTCTTTGGCGTCATCTTTCCTGCCATAACTGCCTCCTGGTTGGGCCTAATGGCATCCCATGCCGCTCTCATCTCAGCAACAGTGGGCATAGGCTTGCCGACGACCATCTGATCGGCCGAGCCCTTGAGAATCGGGTCAGACGCTATCATCGGACTCTTGAGCGCCGTAGCCGTAGCGGGCAGACGCATGTGCTTTTCCAGGAAGCGCAGTTGCACCTTGTCGGATGAGATGAACTCCACATACTCCTTTGCGATCTGCAACTTCTCGCCTGTCAGATAGTCTGGAATCATGAAGTATATTCCTGAAGTCATCGGTGCAGGCCAAAGCCCAGTCTGACTTACAAGTGGTATGCGTGCAACGCCAAGGTCGACGTTCTTCTTCACCTCAGGCGTCTGGTAGCCGGTGAGCGCCCAGTCCCCATTTATCAGCATGGCGGCTTTGCCTTCCTTGAACAGAGCGTCCGCTGCATCGTAATCGCACTCAACCGGCACGATTTTGTGGACAAACTTGAGATCCTGCACAAACTGGAGCGCGTTGACCATTGCCGGCGTATTGAGCGTAGGCTTCGTGCCATCGAGAGGCCAGCCTCCGAACCCGCCCAGCCATGGTGCAAAGAAAAACGGCTCGTTCAAGTTGTAGACGAGTCCGTACTGGTCGGGTATTCCGTCTTTGTCCAAATCGCGCGTGAGTTCCTTGCCGATTTTGATCATCTCGTCTGTGTTCTTGGGAGCCGTCTTTATCAGATTCTTGTTATAGAGAAGCATCAAGTGGTTGCCAACGCTGATGGGCACTCCCCATGTCTTGCCATCCAGCTCCACGCACTCAAGCCCTGGCCTGACAAAGCCCTTCAAGAAATCCTTCCCGAAGATGTTATCCACGGGTTTGATGATCTTCATAGCGACGAACGGTCCGGCATGGTCCGACACGGTCCAAAGAAGATCCGGGCCCTGTCCGGCAAAGGCCGCTGCCTGGAAGTTCTGCCTCAGCTCCTCAACTCCATAGCTAACCACTTCGATGGTGAGCCCGGGACGGGATTTCGCAAATTCACTTGAAAGCTGGACGATATCTTCCAAAACCCCTCCTGTCACTTCGCCTTCCTTGGTCCAGAGAACGAACTCAATCTTCTTCTGAGCCATGGCGCCCATGGGCACAATCAAGGCGAGCAACACAACACTCGTCACAACAAAACCAATTGCCCGTTTCATTATGGGTTGCCTCCTTCCGATTTGGGTCAATCAAGTGGCCGGAAACGACAGCTAACCACACTCTCCTACCGAAAGCGAACTGCTTGCCTTGGTCTCCTAACCCCCTCAACCACCTCCCAGAGAATACGATAGCGGGGGAATCCCACGTTCATAGACCGCGCACTCCTCCACACGATTCCCTAACTACCAGTTCCACTGGCAGAGTAACCTTGTCGGGCGTCTCACCGGGATTGCCTATGAGCTTTAGAATCTGCCGCACTGCGCTCCTCCCCATCTCCTCGCCATGCTGCTTGACAGTGGAGAGCGCAGGCCGCACATAGGATGCAGACTCGATATCATCATAGCCAACCACGGCCACATCCTTGGGAACCTTCCGCCCCGACTCCCGCACCGCTTGCATCGCCCCAATCGCCATTACGTCACTGATGGCAAAGATCGCTGTGACATCCGGGTGATTATCGAGCATACCCAGGACTGCCTCTTTGGCGCCTGCCTTCGTGTAGTCGCCGTGCAGAATCAACCCAGTATCCAAGGGGATGTCATGGGCATCAAGAGCCTCTGCATATCCCTCGCGACGCGCCTCGGAAATCCCCCACAGGGTAATGGGATTGTCTGGAATATATTGACTCCTGGAAGGTTCCTTCTGCGACTGAAGCTCTGCAGGCAGGTGCATGTAGTGTCCGTCTAAGAAGGCAATTTTGCGATGGCCCAAAGATATCAGGTGCTCTGTGGCCATTCGGGCGCCACGCACATTATCTGAGGTCACATAGGTAGCTCGAGGCCCTTTATACGGAATGTCTATGAAGACCGTAGGGATTCCGCCGGCCCGGATCTCCTCAAAGAGTTCAGGACCGGGCAGGGTGCCCATGACGATAATCCCTTCGACCTTTGATTCGTAGCATCGTCTTAGAGAGTCGCGCCACCTGCGGTCGTCCGAATCCTTCACGCCCAGCAGTAGATCGTATCCTGCCTTCTCGACTTCATCTGTTATTCCACATGTGACTTCGTAAAAGAAAGGATGATGGAGGCCTTCTACTGAAAAGAGGAGCAACTGGAATAGGTAGCTTCGCTTCTTAACAAGTCGCCTGGCAAGTGAGCTTGGATAGTAATTCATCTCTTTCATGACCTGTCGGACTCGACGCTCTGTATCAGGGCCAATGTCGCCGTACTCATTCAGCACATGTGATACTGTGCTTACGGAGACTCCAGCGGCGTCAGCGATCTCCCTGATCGTAACCCTCCTCGCACGCCTATCGGCCGGCGAGCCGCCCCTGTGCGTACCGACAGAAGGCTTCACGGCTCCGTCGCTTCCACTACTGCTATCACACTTGCATCCATCCGAGCTAATCTTCCCCGCCCCCCTATTCCACGTGATCAAGGGTACATTCTCGAATACGTAGGCGCACACTGAGAGCTGTAGCTGCAACAGGGCCCGCCAAAAGCAGTGACGTGTATATGTGATATCAGTTTAGGCAGATCCTTGACAATGAATTGTCGAAATGACACTTACTACAACGTTATAGTAAGTACGATAATAGTACAATACGTAGGCTTACATGTCAACAACATCCTGCATTAGGACAGCAAAGGCATGAGACTGGTTCTCGCGAACTGAAACTGACATGCCGAGCCCCTTGATAAGGCAGCGGGCACAAGCAGCTTGTTCAAAAGCGCGCATAGATGATTACGGGCAAGCGCAGGCCGTATCGGTTTCATAACCACCGATGCGGCCTGCGGCGTACTTAGCATTCGAGACGGTAGAGCTTAAGAGGAGTAAAGCAGCCTCTCTCTGTCGAAAAGCCTCGCTGCCACAGCCGTCAGCACCGCTGCCGCTACAAGGCTTCCAAGGGTGGCAAGCCCTATAGAATCCCACTGTAAATGGCCGGCCTGCGTCATTCTGCTCAAAGCCGCGAATGGACCATATAGCGGGATGAAGCAAGGCCATAAAGCCTTCGGCGGAGCGAAGGCGGCGATGAATCCAGGAATCATCATGGCGAACACGAGCGGACTTGCAGCCGACTGGGCATCCCTGAAGGTCCGCGCCCGTACACTTGCGATCATCTGTGCAACACTCATGACCAGCGCCATAGGGATGCCTATCAGCAGCGACCCCCAGAGCACGAAGAGAGGCAAAGCTCCCTGCTCAACTGCGGCCACCGAAGGCATCAAGTTGCTGACGACCCAGAATGCTGTCAGGCTGAGGAAAAGAGGAATGATTCCTGTGACAAAAACCGCTCCCATTTTCCCCAGTAGGATAGCCCAGTCTGATGCAGGCGTAACAAGCAAGGCATCAAGCGTCCCTCGCTCCTTCTCGCCCGCAGTTACATCTATCGCCACGAATAACCCGCTCTGGGCCAATACGACTGCTACTAGAATAGGAAGGTAGAAAGAGGCCCAGAGCGCTCCCTCTTGTTCAGGAGTTGCAACGTCCTCAGTCTCCAAGACTACAGGCAAGAGAGCTGACGGGTCGACCCCGTACGCCACTACGCGTTCAGCTGCTACTTTCTGATTGAACGTGCTTACCGCCAGCCGAAGCCGGCTGTCAGAGAAGGCGCCTCCAAAAACGCCGCCTGCGGTGCTATTTGTTATCAGCCTGACCTGGGCAGGCTGCTCGTCGGCTAAGTTCTCCGAGAACCCGGGCTCGAATACCAATCCTGATTCCTTGTCGCCACGCTCAACTGCATGCTCGAGGTCTCCACCGTATTCTTCCAGCGTAATGCCGAATTCGTGCATGGTATCGAGCAGCTTAGGGTCAGCGTATTCTACCCCCACTGCAGGGATGACTAATGGTTTCTGGCTCCGCTCGAACATCGCCTTGTTCAAAAGCGGCGTAAAGCTGGCATAGAAGACGGCAATGATAAGCGGCACCAGTATGGCCTGGGTCATTCCTTTGCGGTCACGCACTGTAGTGACCATCTCTTTGCGCCATATGTTAGCAACATCTTGCCACATTCTTTCCTCACCTCCGGCCCATTCCGGCATCGGCGCCGACAGATT
Source organism: Bacillota bacterium (assembly GCA_028709305.1). Lineage (GTDB taxonomy): Bacteria > Bacillota > DTU025 > DTU025 > DTU025 > UBA10085. The sequence goes on from JAQVXE010000114.1 coordinate 4,682, forward strand.
CACGCTCAGGCTGATCCTGGCCACTTGCTGCGGCTGGATGATCATTACTGCCATCATTTCCCGAGTGCCCACTCACAAGCAGCCCCTCCTCGCCTCCGGCAAGCTGAACAAAGGCATCCTCCAGCGAGTTCCGGCCCGTCTCCTCCATCAGCTGCTGCGGGCTGCCAAACGCGGCTATTCGGCCTCGGATTATGATGGCGATCTTGTCGCAAAGCCTTGCCGCCTCATCCATGTAGTGAGTAGTAAACAAGACGCAGTGGCCCTTGTCGCTCAATGTCCGAATCATGCTCCGCGTCTCACGCACAGCCATCACGTCAAGGCCCGATGTAGGCTCATCCATTATTATGTTGTTGGGATTGTGGACGAGGGCACGGCCGAGGATGACCTTCTGCCTCTGCCCGCGGCTAAAACCTTGGGCTCGCCTGTCAGCAAATTCATCCATCCCCAAGATCTCAATGATCTCGTCAATTCGCCGCTCCAGCTCATTCCCTGACAACCCGTAAAACCCGCCGTAATACCTCAAATGCTCCCGAGGCGTCAAGCGCGGATAAACTCCAGCCGAATCTGTCTGCACTCCCAGAGACCTGCGAACTGACGAAGGATCTTTCTTCACATCATGGCCGTCAACAACGACAGTGCCACGCATGGGACGAATTAGCCCACAGATCATTCTGAGTGTGGTTGTCTTCCCTGCGCCATTAGGACCTAGCAACCCTGTGACCTGGCCATTGGGGCAAACAAAACTGACACCGTCAACAGCCCTTACGTCACCGTAGTGCTTGACGAGGTCCCTCACTTCGATCAAATGATATCACCTCTTCCAGACGATTGGGGCACATGTGGGGTACCCTTCGCTTGACCACCTCATACGCCCCGCTAATTTTCCTATGCCTATCAGTAGGTATAAAGGTAGTTTAGCACTATGTCGACGACCTGGGCAATTCGCCGTGGATCGACTCGATCCGGCGTATCGGCCGGCCCATGGAAGCCATAGCTGTAATCAGGGTGAATAAGGCTGACCGCCTCGATGCCGGCAAGGGCAAAGGAGGCATTATCACACATCGATCCGCTGCTCATCTCAGAATCGATTCTATATTGCATAGCTATGCCGTAAAGATGGTACACAATTCTCGTGAGCATCATGGCGTATTCCTCTATTACCAGAGGAACATCATGCTTCGATCCGATATTGTCAATATTGATCATTACCGACTCGCCTAGAGGATAGCACGGGTTCTGTGCGTAGTGCCTCGAGCCCCACATCCCCTGTTCTTCCCCGTTCAAGGCTATGAAAACAACTGCCCGCCTCGGGCGCACCGACGTTTCTGCAAGCAGCCTGGCGATCTCCATCATGGCTGCCACTCCCGACGCATTGTCCATGGCGCCCGGGTTGTACGTCCCATCCATGTTGCTGCCCATGTGGTCAATGTGGGCGCCGATGATCACGTAGTCTCCGTCCACCTGCCCATCAGGCCCAGGCAGCACAGCAACTACATTTGCAGCAGCAACATCCTCGACGGCGAAGTTCCAGTCCATTTTGATGCGGTGACCTTGTTGGCTCGCTTTCACCAACTT
>JAQVXE010000020.1:0-1693 GCA_028709305.1 Bacillota bacterium
CAGCGGTTTAGGTGACTAGGCAAACCCGCTCACAGGCAGGCCCTCTATCCTGCAAACGGCATCGCAAACCGCCGCAACGTGACCTCGCAATCGCAGACTCCGCCTTCAAGGAGGTGTAAGCCAAAACCCGTGTGTTAGGGATTCTCATGCCTACCGACGCCCACGCCAATAGAAAGGGCACGGTCTTTGATTAGCTATAGCAAGGATCCGAATTCTGTCGTCCTGAACTGAGTACATGATACTATAGGGGAATCGGCGTACAATCTTGCGCCAAACAAGCGGGAGTATTTGGTAGGCCGATGCAGGATGCTGACAAATCTGCGCAACCGCATGCTCTATTTCTTCGAGGAATGCAGATCCCAATCCTGCGCTCTGATTTTCGTAGTAGTTTGCCGCATCGAGCAGCCCCTGTTCGGCCAGCTCATGAAATGTGACATGCCGAACAATCATAGCCGCTCGCGGATATCACGAAACACGTCTGCAGCAGTGCGCTCGCTAGCCCTCCCGGCAACGAGGTCCTCGTGCCGCCGCCGGGCTTCCTCAGCCCACAAACGCTCATTCTCCTCATCCGAAAGTTCCTCTAGGCTCAGCAATAATGCCTCAGCTAACCTGGCCCGTTCACTTGGATGGAGCTTAAGAGCCTCAGCCTGGATCTTGTCGATGCTCATAGAAGAGTCGCCTCCTTCCTTTTCCATCATATCATCTGACGCCAGCTGGCCCAGCAAACCGCCACCATTGCCCGCCAACTGCGACGAAACATCTTCCCCGGCTATTTGGCAGAGGGAACCAAGAGGCTTGCATCGAACCAATATGTCATAGACCAATTGGAATTTGTGAAATTCGAAGTCCGGGGTGGTCATAGATGTGCATGACCCACTGTGAACCCATAATCGAGGTTGTGTGGACTGGCCCCTATTGTTGGCCGGAATTCGAGACTGAGAATAATTCGCGTCCCCTTCCAAGGCAGCCAGGCGTCTACCTGCAGACCGTTGAATACCAAGATGGTTACCTGATCTACTGCGCCGGGCTCACGCGTCGTTCAGCGCCGATACGATTTCGCGAACACACTCGTAAGTATGTGAGCGGCGACTATACTGTTCTCGACATCGCCGCAATGCAACAAGGTGTTCGAAGAGAAATATGGCATGGATGGGGATGGACCCCGGAAAAACGAGCTGACTTCGAGGTGCGGAAAAAGGAAATCCTCGACGCCGCCATAAAGCAACTCGAGGGGTTTCACATCTTTGCTGCCGATGTGGGAACCGGCCCGCGCATCCTTGAAAGGCTTGAGGCATCCATAATGTGCAACCTTTATGAACAGCCGTCGCCATTCTGTGACATCCCCGACAGAGGCATGATGCTCTCGCCCCGCTGGGAATCGGAAGCCCCCATCATCGTTGAGAACAAGTGCACAGCCCAACTCCATGGACTTCCTCCCCGCATGGAGATCTAGACTGTTCAGCTTTGCCAGGCAAAGGACCCAGAAAGCAGCACTTCCTCGCCTGCCCGCTGGCCAGGTATGCCCATCGTAATACACACCGCCTATCATCCTACCAAGCGAGAGATTGCCAACGACGCAAACCTCACTGATTCAACCGCATCAGTGTTCATCCTGGCACTCCTTGCAGTAGTACACGCTCCCGCCCATATATGCTGCCTTCCTAATAGCCGTCCCACAGGCCGGACATGGCTT
>JAQVXE010000020.1:1793-25790 GCA_028709305.1 Bacillota bacterium
TCGCCGTCTGACGAAACAGATCACATGCTGCGAAAAGCGCATTCCATGTGCCATTGCAAGCTTATCCTTTGTGCAGAACTCGTGTTTCTCGGACAGAGAAGCCAGAGTAAGATCGATCCTGTTTCCATCTGTGAACTGCATGAGATAGACAAGGCCGCAATCGGGCTTGGGCATCTGCATTATCATCCGCTCGCCGAAGATGTCGACCCAGCTCATATCCTCTATGTATGAATCCAAATCTGTCACGAAGTAGACAATATCGTAGTCCTGGAAAACGTCCCGGGGAGCGTTGGGGTCTGCGCGTGAACCATTCATGACCACCGCGCGCACGCGCTCATTGTCTGCCGCTACGCCGAGAATCAGGCCCATCATCTCCTGCTCAGTTCTCATCTGATCCCCTCCCAGGCATTGCGTCCGAAGCGTCAGCATGTGCGATCCTCCAAAAGCATCTTAGCACAATCAGGCAGCCACTGATGTCTTAACATGCCGCCATCCCTCATATCCTTGGCTCAATTGCGTATAGCACCGAACATAACGGGGCGCTGACCTTTGAGTGCCCGCAAGGCGCGAATCGGCACTGCGCTAGAGATGCGACAGCCTTCGTTCTTTGCTCAAAAGCAGCGTAACTGAGAATGTAGCTACAGCAAACCCCAGCTGGATCAGGATGCTGCCGTAGATGGGGCGCAGGCTATCAGCAGTGAATCCTGTAAGCTCCCCTATGGCATCATTCGCCCGGATGAACCAGTACGTTGGCAGAAACCTTCCGACCGACAGCACCGACTTGTTCATCACTGACTGGGGCACGAACACACCGCCCAAGAAGCTCATTACAAGGGTGACGACATTGACGGCTCCCGCTTGGGAACCACCACTCTTCACGAAGCTGCCCACAAGAAAACCCATGCATGCACTCACCGCTGCGAATGCCAGGGTATTGAGGGAGTACAGCCCTGCCAGCCCCGACGCCACCAGACTCTTGCCATGCAATACGAAGCTGCCAAGCACGAGTATTGCCCAGCAGCCTAGAGCGAAGACGCCGTGGCCTGCAGCCAGTTCGAGACTAGTGCTTCTACTAGGCACTGGAGCGCACAAGTTGCGCAGGTACAGATCGGGCCTGTTGAACGCAATCATGATGGAGCTTACGCCCGTGATTATCATGGCGAGCAACGCGTACGCGGAGTACGCGAAGTAGTAAGCATACCCCGGACGTTCTCCCCCTGTTGCAGTACCAAAGGATTTCATAGCAACTGGAGTGTCAAAGGCCAGGTCGGCCCTGGCAGCTGCCACAAGCTCCGCCTGGGATCCCTCTCCGCTATACTTGCGGTGGAGCCGCACCGTGTTGAGGAACTTGTTGATGCTCATGTCAACATAGTAGCTGCTTGTGGAGGCAGGCACGATTACCTTCTGTACAGCGCAGCTCTCGCCCGACATGAACGCATCCGAAAAACCGGCTGGAATGATGGCGATGTACTCCACATTCCGGAAGAATAACGCATCTTGAAGCTTCTCCGGATCGTCTGGATATGGAACCAGCCGACTTGTCTGGCCCAGATAATCTACGAGGCCTTGTGCAAGCTGCCCGTTACCATCGCGATTGATCACGGCAACAGGAGTTCTGGTCGGCTCAAAGTTCATGACCGCAGTCTCTGGCGCCATTGAGGAGAGCAATACTGCAATCCCCAGGAACACGCCTAGGTTGACTGCTATCGACGCCGCAGAACTGCGCATCACTTTGAAATAGGCCTTAAACACTTGCATATCTTTCCCTCCTCAGCCGCATGAAGCTTGCAGCGCACATGATCGCCGAGATCAGGCACAACATGCCGATGTTGACGAAGAATCGGCGATGGCTGTCGAATATATACAAGCTGTAAAAGGCGTCTGATATCAGAGCTGCGGGGTTGATGTAAGAAAGCACGGGCGCCTTGCGGGCAATGATGTCTTTTATCCCAACCCACATCAAACCCGCCAGGAAGCTCATGGTCATGCTGGCACCGATGAGAATTCCTGTTTTCACGCCCTCGTTTCCCCGAACAACTGTGCCGATGAAGCCTCCAAATGAGACGCCTGCGATGCAGCCCACAAAACATGTCAGGAGCACATAGCCTATCTGGTTTCCGAAGTTGATTCTCAACACAAATGCCAGATACGCAATGAGAATTAGCACCTCTGCGAAGCTGACAGCGAGCGCCGCTGCTGCATCAGCTAACACCACGCCCAGCTTATGTATGGGCGCTACAGAGCGCCTCGCCCCCCGGGCCGATAGATCCGCCTGAACATCGATGGCGTTGCGCAACCCCCAAAACCCGCTGTACATGCAAGCCATGGCAATTAGGGCGTAGAAGAAACCGAGTATGGTGTCGGGCACAGCATCGGAAAAGGAGATTTGCTCAGTATAGCCCTTTCGGTCACCTAGTTCCGAAATCAATTGCTGGGCAGCGCCTGCGTTCTTCGCAAGGATGCCCACCACCGTTTTGGTTGTATGTGCGTATTCGTCCAAAATCGCCTTAAGTATGCTCTGCTCAATGCCCGACTGTTTCACCACAAGTCCAATCGACTCACCGACAGTGATCATCCCAGCTACGCTGCCATTCTCAAGCATCCTCTCAGCTTGCTGCTCATCGGCTACAGTCAGCTCGAGCAACTGATTCTCCCCTGGCTCCGACAACGAAGCAAGCACCTGCTGGAATCTGACATCTCCACGATAAGCCGGGCTGTCTACCACTGCGGTCCTAACGGGGTCGAACCTTTCTTGCTCCCCTGTGAGATGCCCGAAGGCAAAGTAGTACAACGTTGCCAGCAGCAGAGTGAAGATCAGCGTCCAAAAGACCGTTTCCCTGTCGCGCAGAAGGCACTTCAATCGATAGCTGAACACATGCATGAACATGACTTCGCACACCCCCTCAGTCCCGCAGTTGCCTGCCGGTAATCTCGAGGAACACGTCGTTCAAGGTCGGCTGCTCCGAGAAGACCCTGTTGAAAGAGAGTTCCCGCGACTTCAGGTAATCGAGCAATCGCAACAGGTTGTGCTGGCCGCCGTCGTAATGGACTGAGAGACGGTTATCGGCATAATGCGCCCGCGTAACGTGGGGCAACTGGCGAATCTGGGCTAGATCCTCAGGCTGCAACACATACAACTCCACGCTGATGGTCTCTCCGTCATTGATCATCGACTTGAGCTCTCCATTGGTGCCCGTAGCCAGTGTCTTGCCTTTGTCCATGATCACAATGCGGGTGCAGAGCTGTTCAACCTCCTCCATGTAGTGCGAAGTGTATACCACGGTGGTGCCCTCTCGGTTGAGCTCCCGGATCCCTTCCAGAATGCTGTTGCGGCTCTGCGGGTCTACTGCAACTGTGGGTTCATCCAGTATCAAGAGCTTCGGTTTATGGGCAATGCCGCAGGCAATATTCAGCCGGCGTAACAGCCCTCCTGACAGCTTCTTGGGGTGAAACTTTCGGAATTCTCCGAGTCCCACAAAGTCGATGGCCTCTTCAACCAGCCGGCGGCGAGTTCCTGGATCCCGAACGTACAGGCCGCAAAAATAGTCGATGTTCTCATCCACCCGCAGCTCGTCAAAGACGGCCACGTTCTGCATGACAATACCGATATTCCTCTTAAGCTCGTAGGCATCAGGCGCCATCGGCTTGCCGAATACCTCAATAGTACCCTTATCGTATTTCAGGAGTGACAGGATGCAGTTGATCGCAGTCGTCTTGCCCGACCCATTGGGCCCTAGCAAGCCTACGATCTCTCCCTCGCTCACTTGAAGGTCAAAATGGTCCAATGCAAGCAGGCTTCCATACCGTTTCACCAAGTTTTGCACATTAATGAGCATGACCATTCCTCCTCGCTCCATGCTGACTTCATTCTACAAGCAGCGGTCATCGCATTATAAGTGTTGGTAGTCAGCTCTGCAAGTGATAATTGTAATGACGAAGCATATTAGGCAATTGATGGGCAAAGGCAGGCATGGTAGACTTAATGCCGAAGGAGACGTGACCATGCAGAGGATTGTCGACAGGCTGTTAATGCTAATCTGTTGCGTTGCCCTGCTGATGCGCGGCGCTTACGACGTTGCTGCTGTGGTTGGCATGTTAGCTTCAATGACGGTGAGCGCGTTCAATGGGTACATCAAGTCACGCACGTTTCTCATGGCGAGCGTCATCTCTTACACTGTGGCAAGTATGGCCTGGCCGGCCTTTTGCCTCTTTATCCCATTAGTGTACTACGACGTGCTTGTCTACTACCACACGTCTGGAAAAGGTTCGTGGATCCTCGCAGCAGCGGGTTCACTCGTAGTCTGTTTCGCAAACCTCCCTATCGACACATCGCTGATGATTGCAGCCTTGATAGCAGTGGCCTATGTTTTGGCTATGCGCACGACCGCGGTGGAGCGCAGCCAAACCGAGGCGAAGCAGTTGCGCGACAGCGGATACGAAATGGCGATGCTTCTCCGGCAGCAAAACCGGGAGCTCGTAGAGAAGCAAGACTACGAGATACGTCTTGCAACTCTCAACGAGCGCGGGCGCATCGCCCGGGAAATCCACGATCATGTGGGGCACCTGCTCTCCCGATCGATCCTGCAAGTGGGCGCACTCATGGTTACAAAGAGCAATGAAGAAGAACGGCAGAGCCTATCAGTTGTTCGCGACACGCTGTCGCAAGCAATGGACAGCATACGCGCGAGCGTTCACGACCTGCACGATGAGTCCATCGATCTTAGGACGCAAGTTGAGGCTCTGGTGCACGAGTTTACGTTCTGCCCCATCCGGCTCGATTACAGACTGGAGCGCGGGCCCGAGAAAGATATCGCATACTGCTTCATCGCCATCATCAAGGAAGGGCTGAACAACATCATCCGCCACTCAGACGCGACCCAGGTCACACTTGCACTTCTGGGGCACCCGGCGCTTTACCAGCTTGTACTTGAGGATAACGGGGCAGGATCGACTGGCGAGTCAGGCGAAGGCCTCGGCTTGCGAAGCATAGCAGACCGGGTGGACGCACTTGGCGGGCAACTTGTGGTCGAGCGGACTGGCGGATTCAGGCTCTTTATCTCAGTCCCCAAAAGGAGGCAGCTGCATGAGAGTGCTTATAGTCGATGATGACCCACTGATCTGCCAGTCGCTGAAGGCAATTATGCAGACGGACGACGACGTTGAGGTGGTCGGAATGGGCCATGACGGACATAGGGCAGTGGAGCTCTTCACCCAACTTGAGCCGGATGTCTTGCTCATGGACATACGCATGGAGAAGATGACGGGACTTGAGGCCTGCGAACGCATTCTCGACCAGTTTCCAAATGCGCGCGTTCTGTTTCTAACTACGTTCTCAGATGATGAATACATCGTGCAAGCGCTCCAGCTGGGCGCAAAGGGGTACATCCTCAAGCAAGACTTCGAAAGCATCATTCCGGCCCTAAAGGCGGTGTACATGGGCCAAAGCGTGTTCGGCGATGCAATCGTCACGAAACTGCCGAAGCTTCTGACTGGCGGCGACCGAGTCAACCTTGCTGAACTCGGAATCAACGAGAGAGAGCAAAACATCATTGACCTCGTAGCGAAGGGGCTGAGCAATCGGGAAATCGCTGCAGCCCTGTATCTGAGCGAAGGCACAGTCCGCAATTACCTGAGCGTGATCCTGGAGAAACTCGAACTGCGCGACCGAACGCAATTGGCGGTGTTCTACCTCAAGCGTGCCTGATGAAACATAGCTTGCGACGGGCACGTTGTCTATGAAGTAGCAGAGTTCATGATGAATCAGTGCATGTGAACGGGGGATTCGAATGAGAATCGACTTCCTGCAGCAGATGGGTTTGAACGAGAAGAGCCTGAGAGGCAAGGTAGCACTGGTCACCGGGTCCGGCAGAGGCATCGGGCAGGAGCTGGCCAGGGCCCTGGCTTGGCTGGGAGCAAAAGTAGTAATCGCCGAGATCGACTCGATAACTGGTCCCGAAACTGAACGGCTGATCCAAGCTGAGGGAGGCGAAGCGCTGTTCGTGCAGACTGACATCGCCAACGAGGCAAGCGTCGCCAGTCTCAAAGAACAAGCCGAAGCCGCCTACGGCAAGGTCGACATCCTGGTCAACAATGCCGTGGTCACTGCATTCGGTTCGATCCTGGAATTGCCCCTGGAGGCTTGGGACACAACACATGCCGTCAACCTGCGCGGCGCAGTGATCGGCATCAGAACCTTCCTGCCGGCGATGTTGGAGCGCAGAGAGGGGACCGTGGTTATGGTCACCTCGGCTGAGGGGATGGGTTACGCAGCACCTTACTTCTCCTCCAAGACTGCTCTAAGGTCACTGGCCTTCTCTCTTGCCGCAGAGTTAGAGGAGGACTCCGGCGTGTCGGTATTCATATTCGGCCCAGGTATGGTTGACACACCAGGCTTCCGCGAGAGCCTTGACGAGATGCCCAGACGAATGGGCCTGACACCATACGAGTTCACCCACCTCGGCGCCAACGCAGGCTATGATGGCCTAATGCCTGCAGAGGACTGCGCCGCGGGTTTCGCCTACGGCATCGTGCATGCACGTGACTACCACGGGCAGATCACCGACGCTTTTCGTCCGCTGAGCATGGCAGGTCTCATACACGTTCAACACACCACCGCGGGCGCCTCCGACCGGCAATCGCCATCTGCAGCACCAACACCCGTGGCAGGAGCTGCCCCCGGAGCCGACGCCGTGCAGCTCAGCCAGGAATTGCAGGAGATCATGGCAGGAGTCGAGCGCGAAACAAACGAGCTCGGCGTGTTTCAGCGGGCATGGGTTGCCCGCATGTTCCAACAGCGAACTGGGTTGACGGTGGATGACTGGCTGAGGACCGCTCGCGATCTGTCGGCCGAACTTGCCACGTTTCACTTGTCTCGCAAGGAGAACCTAGAGAAGCTCCAGTCGAGATTGCCTTGGCTAAGAGCTAGCCTGACTCGACTGGCCGACAATTTCCACACGAACTCCAAAGAAGCCAAAGGCTGGATCAAGGACCCAGAGGCCCTGCAGGTCGCACTTCGAGCGCTAGAGCACCGTGAGAAAACCGTCCGTGCCCTGAGCCAAGCCCTAGACGAGCTGCTGGGATGAAGCAAGGGCTGCTACAGCCGTGGCAACACACATCGCATGAAAGTTCACCGAAGTGACGGCTTCACCTAACACCTGCCAGTTCCCCCTGCCTTGCACCGCCACTACTTCCCCACCCTCCGCGTACGACCCTAACTCATATAGGTAGAAGCAGGAATGGATCCCCGCAGGGCTCACCTCAAACCGTTGCAGCTACTCGCGTCCAACGCCCTTGACGTCACCGCTGAGTTAGGAGTAGTACCAGATCCTCATCTGGGTATCGCCTGAGTAATAGAACCGGCATTCCGACCGTTGGCCCCCTCAAGGTCATTCAGCACGAAGACAGTCCTTGACACAGAGATATCGATATGCCCAAGCCGACTTCTGATGGCATGTACGATCTCAGACACGGCAACTAGGTCAAACGGCAAAGACCTCTCGTCATCTCCGCTAGTCAGTGTGCCGCTCCACGATGGCTTCAAGGGATTGAGCTACCCATTTCACCTTCCGGTGATCTTGCCGTCATCGGCTGCCTCCACCATGTTTACCTTCCCCGCAACGAAGAAACCTCTCAACATGAGATCGATGCCTACCGAATCGTACCAGTACACTCCTGCTACCCTATCTCCCTCGATTGTCACCTCCATCTGTATACCATACACGCCGTCTATCTTCCCCCCATAGTGGAGTGTGACAGGGCCGTATGCCCGCTCCATTGCCTTCAACGTGCTGACTGACCCGCCAGTAGGTCACCCCGCTTCGGTGCCCGTGACCGGTTGAGTCTACCCGTTCTTGGCCATGAATAATCCCCACTTAAAGGGCAACCGCCCTAAGAGCAAGAGGCTTTTGGAGAGCAATATGGGCCCGAGCGGATCTAATCTAGCATGCGTCATGCGGAGATGATAATGCCCTTCACGCAGCCATCAGCCCGGGTCCGTTCGGGGAGAAATGGCATTATGGCAAACCCTACATGCGAAAAGCGAGATTCAGGTCACTCCAGCAAACAGGAGAGGAACAGACCATCCACGATCTGCTCCTCCAGAATGCAGATGAGCTAGGTGCAATCTGATGCATCAACCAGCCACGGCGCTAACGCCGCGTATCTGGATCAGAAAGTAAGCCCGAGGCTCACTCCATACATGACTCCTCCTATTGCCTTCGTTTCTGGATCATCCACAAGGAAAACGCCGTACCCCAGTTCTCCCGCAAGCCGAACTCGCCTGAGCATTACCTCCACACCAGCTGTACCCAACACCCCCGGAAACGCCGCGCTCGCTTCAATTCCCCCCGACTCTATTCCGGCGACAAGCCCCATTGCGCCGAGGCTGATGAATGGATTCAGTTTGCCACAGGTTAAGTAGTATCTTCCAGTAACGGCTCCAACGCAATACCGTTGGCTACCGCCTTCGCTCTCAGTATACCGACCGCCCCCGGCTACGCCTATCGCAAATCCGCTGTCGAACCTGTACTCTATCTCCAAACCAATTGGATCTGCTCCCGCACCCTTCTTTACGCTTATGGCTGTGCGGCTACTAGCCGATGCAGATGCGGTCAAGCCTATCAGCAACAGCGCTGACATCACACATAAGCAAACCATTATCTTGCGCAATCTCATAATCTGACCTCCCACATAATCTACTCGCCCGTGCAGATACAGGCACGAATCAGACAGATATCTATGGATGGGTCGCTGCCGATTGAGGCGGTTGGCTCATCTGCTGTTACTCCCTCGTGTAACAAGCGCTTTTCCTCGCAGTATGGGATCAAGCATGCACCAGCGGTTTCCTTCTACCATCGTCAATCCAAACCCTGCCTTATCGCTTCCTTAATGTTTCGATGTAACATGATATAACTGGGTGCAGGCTGGGACGGATGTTCAGATCTACACATTGTCATGGAGATTCAGAGCAAATGAAGCATGTGTCGCAATCCTAATAAAGTAGATGATGAGGGGGTGCGTTGGTCTGCCAATGTCAAACCGAACTAACGGGAGTTTGGGGAGACTCGACAGGATCGCTGGCCTGTCCAGGTCGGAACGGACATGAAGCCGGAAGCCGCAGACGGTTAGGGAGGATTTGAGCGTTATCCGGCCTCGGCACCTGATGCGCCCTGGCTCTTCATGATCCTTCTCATTCCTTCGGTTGCCTGTACGTTTCCGTCCTCCATGACCCACAGGGCTTCTACGCCGTCAAGGCTCTCGACCAGGGCCCGACTCTGCTCGAATGGTAGAAGAAAGATGGCAGTGGACAAGAAATCCGCTTCGCCTGAGTGCTGAGTCACGACTGTCACTGCATGGTAGTATTCTGCCGGCATGAGTGTTGCCGGGTCTATCAGATGGTGATAGGTCTTTCCGTCGACAACGTAGAACCTCTGATAGTCCCCACTACTTACAACGGAGGAGTCGTTGACGAACACGACATCAAGCAGATGATCGTCGGAGACTATATATTCAACGGGATTCTGTATGCCAACGCCCCAGCGTTCCCGAACGCCGTCGGAGGGCTTGCCAATAGCCCGCACATTGCCGCCTGCGCTTATCATGCCCGACTCCAGCCCTGCGTCCATCATCTCTCTGGCAACGACCTCTGTAGCATACCCTTTGGCTACAGCGCCCACATCAAGGCTCATGTCCTTGTCGGCAAGGTACACTGTGCTGTTTTCGACATCTACTACTACCTTGTCAATATCAACATGCTGCGCAGCTTCAAGCAATTCCTCCATTGGCGGAAGCTTCGCCTTCTCAGGATCATATAGTCCTTGCTCACGATAGTCATGCCAGATTTTGAGAACCGAACCCATGGCGATATTGGCCTTGCTTCCTGTGCGAGCATACCAGTCTTTGGCGAAAAGAATGAGGTCAATTATCTCCCCCTCAACCTTGACAGGCCTTATGCCAGCATTCTCATTTATCGTCCGTATGTTGTTGATGCCTTCATACTCGTGGTACTTGTCGTACAGCTTATGGAGCTGGCGGAACCTCTCACGAATCTGCTGGTAGTATGAGTCGAAGTCCTCCTTGCTCTCGGCGTACACCACAACGGTAACCAGAGTATCGAAGGTATCGAAGAACGTGTCGCTGTATCTGGCATGCTTCCTTCTGCTTCTCTGGATGCTTGCAACGGCAACCACCAGCAAGACCCCTACCAGCATCAATGCTACATTTTTCAAGACAGCCTTGTTCATATACATCACCACTTGCGCATGTGTACTTGTGCACTGTCTCCCTGGCCACTCCGGGCTGACACAAACCTCCCCCATCTCAGATGGAGGAGGTTTGCACAACCAACTAGGTCAAACATATGCGCTGCACTTAGTCTGCGTTTTCGTATGCCTCTTCAACAGCAGCAATGTAGTCTTCAACACTTACCGTAACGCGTGAGGTCAACTCAGGGACATCCGGCACAGCCGTGTGAGAAGCGTCGCGCTCCTTCACCTTCATTGACTTGATTTCGTCGACGGTCTTGCCTACCATCCACTTCTCAAGCTCGGCAATCTGCTCATACCATTCTTTCCCAATCGAAGAAGCCCTCTTCATGCCGTAGGCGTCGCCAAGCTCCTTCTTGGACTTAACCTCTTCGTCTTTGTCTACAGCCAACTTGCCTTCTTCGTCAAATACGACCTTGGTCTGCGCATTGTCTATGATAGTTCCAACAACCTTGCCCTTCTTGTCGAAGAGCGTGGCAGCCATGGTGTCGTTGACTTGAGCAGAAGCAGTCTTGGACTTGGCAGCTGAGATCATATGGCCGAGGCCCACCTTCACGCCGCCCTTCTTGACGTCAACAGCATTCCTGTAAGCCTCTTCAACAGCGGCGATGTAGTCTCCCACAGTTATGGTAACCGAAGAGGTGAGTTCAGGAACATCGGGAACATCTGTGTGAGAAGCGTCGCGCTCCTTCACATCCATAGACTTAATCTCATCGACAGTCTTGCCTACCATCCACTTCTCAAGCTCAACGATCTGTTCGTACCATTCTTTGCCTATAGAAGAGGCCCTCTTCATGCCGTATGCCTCCCCAAGTTCCTTCTTGGTCTTGCATTCAGCAGTCAGGTCAGAAGTAACCTCAAGGTTTTCGTCGAAATTGACCTTTGTCTGGGCGGTGTCGATGACAATATCAAGAACCTTGCCATCCTTATCGAAGGCCACCGCGGCGATAGAGGTATCGACCTGAGCTGACGGGGGAGTCACTTCGCCAGTTTCAGAAACCACAAGCTCTTTGGATTTTGCAATGGACGTGACGTGCCCAAGCCCGAGTTTGGCCGCAGTTTTCTGTGAGGTGCAACCAGCCAAAGACGAACCAACGAGTGCAACGAGGACTGCAACAAGTACAGCACGAATAGACGTTGCGTTTTTCATATCCCATCTCCCTTTCTGAAATAAGGCTTGATTCCCCCACATATTATCACTTCGGCAAATCTTCGTCCATAGAGATCAAGCTGACTGGCCGGTCAGAGCATTGGCTGAGAATCCCTGCTCAAGCTGGCGCTATTTACTACGGGGATAAAGATGGGATATGGGTTATGGATGCCTGGCCAGTAACCGTACCGACTCATGACTAACGGCAACGTGGAGCAGGCATATTCCGCACAGTCAATCGCAAGCAAGGCCGGTGCGTTCCAGCACGGCTCCGCCTGTTACAACCTTGCCACGATACTCGCTTGCCAGGTTGCATATGAGGTATGCGGCCGCGGCGCCTGCACAATCCGCAGGCATCACTCCGTCATGTGAAGGGTGCACGTTATCCGCACAGGGCTCGTCTCCGACCGGCCCCATGTGATGCAGAGGCTCGCCTGAGATTCCCTGCTCGCGCGCAGAGCCCACGATTCCAAGAGGCAAAGTCACTATACGTACATCCTCTTGTCCGACCTCAGCAGCAAGTGCACGGTTCAACTCCGCCAGACCATGCCTTACGGAGCCGTAGGCCGAGCAACAGGATGAAGCATCAGCTGATAACATATTCACTATTATTCCGGAGCCTCTTTCGAGCATCTCGGGCAGGAACGTTCTGCACATCAGGCGTACGCCCCTAAGGCTGCGAGCAACAGACTGCTCCTCTACAGACGTACCAGCACATGCACAGACTGTGTTTGTGACGATATCAACCGAGCCAAAGAGGTTTCGAGTCGATCGGACAAGACGATCTACGTGATCTTCACGTGCGACATCGGTTCTGATTGCCGCTGAAGATCCCCCTGCCGAACAGATCTCATCGACCGTTCGAGCACCTGCATAACTCATGTCCGCCACCACGACAGAAGCTCCCAGATACGCAAGGGCAAACGCCGTCTCTCTACCTACACTCCGGCCTGAACCTGTCACTACTGCCACGCGTCCTGCCAACTCTCCACGTCCAAAACCTATACGAGTTACGGCCTTCCCCGCCCAGTACATGGATTACCGTCCTCCCCCTGTGTTGGCGCTGCGGCATTTGGCATTGCCCTTCATACATGTGGAAACCCGACTCTCTCCAACTCGCCTGTTCTTGCTCTCATTTCCAATGCCGCAAGTTGATACTTACTTCAATTACCGCTCATTCCCTTCTTACCGAGCGAAATATTGCGCATTCTCTTTTCTCAAAGGCAGGTTTTCTTGGAGATAGCTTCCTAGATGGCTAAGACCCTCTGTCCATGCTGCCCCCTCCCCCAAAGGCCAGCATGACCCCTCACCCGGTGCGGTAATATTGAAGACAGCAAACGCATTTTCCCTGATTTCACTTTATGGGCAGGTCCACGAGCTGCAGCCGCTATTCTGTATGGCCTCCATGGCAAGGCTCTGACTCCGCCCTGACGTTCGGGAAGATCGCCTCCGCCACATATAAGGTCAACTCAACCGGGCGCCCGTGCAGTCCACGCCGTAGAACAGGTGGATCCCGCAGGCATGTGACAGGCCGGCCCACAGGGTGTATACCTTGCTCCAAACCGCGGGGAGCTTCCATCCTTGTGGGATGCGCCTTATGTGCAGTTCAGCGTGGCGAAGGTTTCAGGCCATCAGATGGTGGCAATCGAGTGGTGACCACAACATTTCGGGGCGCGACTGGCCCGGATTCAGGCTGTCCCGGCTGGTCTTGTGTCAAAGCGGAGGCGAGGCTCTGTGGCCTCTCGGACCTGGAACTTACTGGTCAACAACTTCCACCAGAACTCTGTTGGGAAGGCATGCGCTATAGTCTCCCACCCGCCGCAGCCAACCCATGCGAATGCATACTTTATCAGGGCAAGGTGATGACACTACGTGAGCTCTGTCTCCAACTATTTCAACCATAGTAGTTCCCAGAGGTCCTTCAACCGGAATTGTGACTGTTTCATCAGATGACAGCGACTGTCGGGCCACAACCCTGTTCTCATCTTTGCCTATGGATTTCACGATCACCATCGAGCCTTCCGGCGACCTCTCGTGACGGTATATGCCAAAAGCGACAAGCGCTAGGCCTGAAACTAAAATCAGCAGAACGGGCAACACGGTGTTGCGCTTCATGCCTACGTCACCCTCTCTTGCCGCTCTGCATCAAGCGCTGGGCAGGCGCATCCAGGTTGTCACATACGATGCCGATGGAAACGGCCGTAATTATGGAGAGTCCCAATAGAAGCGGGGCGCCAGCAAAGAGCGCCGGCTGCCTCATGGCGGCAACGGCAATGATTAACTGACAGCTTGCATGCACTATTCCGCCAATCACACTCGTCCAAACCAGGGACGCATCCGGACGAGACAGACGAAGGCTGATCCCCATAGCCACTGCGCTCACAGTGGCCCCCGCGAAGCTCATCCAGAACCCTAAGCCCCAGAACTTGCCAGAGATTATGCTTCCCAGTATGCTCCGGATTGCACTTACGGCGACTCCAGGCCAAAAGTCCATGTGGCGTAGGGTTATCAACGTTGCCACGTTCGCAAGGCCTATCTTTGCGCCCGGCACCGGCAGCGGAGGCAACAATGACTCAATTACATGAAGGACAAGCGCCACGGCAGTCAGCATTGCCAGCTGTACCTGTCGCTGCAGTTTACCAGGTTTCAACTGTGAATCACCGCCCTGCTCACGAGGCTCAAAACACTAGAAAGCGCTGCTACACTCATTTCACAGCCACAGCCAAAATTATATACCATATCGATGCAATGTCACAGTCCTTGGAGCAAGGGGCCAGGCATCTCGCTATTTCGGGCAAAGCGTCGGCCTAGAATTCTGCTATTCGCTTCTAAGGGCCTCTATCGGATTGAGTCTGGCTGCCTTTGCTGCAGGATACACGCCAAAGAAACATCCTACTGCAAACGCAAACAGAAGAGAGACCGCCACCGCTGTGAACGAAATGGCCGTGGGAATGTTAGGCACGATTCGGGCAAGGGCCGCAGATCCGCCAACCCCAAGCAGAACCCCTAGGATGCCGCCAAACACGCTGATCACGACTGCCTCAATCAGAAACTGGATGAGTATGTCGCGGCGCTTGGCGCCAATCGCCTTGCGAACCCCGATCTCCCGAGTCCGCTCGGTAACCGACACAAGCATGATGTTCATGATGCCTATGCCCCCCACTACCAGGGAAATTGCCGCTATTCCACCCATAGCCGCAGATAACACGCTCAAGATTCGGTTGATCGCAGCGAGCATGTCGTCCTGGGTGATAACGGTGAAGTCAACTACTCCGTGACGATCTCTGAGGATTCCTTCGATAGACCTCTTTGCAGAATCAACCGCCTTAGGAGAAGCAGCCCTGACCAGTATCTGGCCAACAGACCAGTCGTCCCTTCTATCCAACATCTCGCTGACGGGAACGTATATCTTTACGTTCAAATCCTCTGCACCAGGCCCCATGCTCTCAACCTTCTTGTATTGCAGAACACCCACAACCTCGTAGCCCACTCCGTTGAGCTCGAAGGTCTTGCCAGTTGAATCATGTCCATCGAAAATTTCGTTGTTCGCCTCAGAACCAATTACCGCCACCCTTGATTTGGACTCTCGTTCCTCGAGGGTGATGTATCTACCGTAACGAAGCTCCAGGGCTCTTATGCGAAAGAAGTCTTCGTCCACGCCGGTAGTTGACACAAGAAGGTTCAGTTTGTCCAGGATGTCGGCTCCGCTCAAGATCCCTGTCGCGGCGCTGATGTCTTCATGTTCTTTAAGTGCAAGGACATCTTCGTATGTCAAACTGCCATTTGCCGTTCCCAGAGGCCCAAATCCCGCTCTTGCCCCAAGCCTGCTCTCTGTTTGCGACATTGTAGGCATTTGGATCCTTCCTGGGAAAACATAAAGCAAGTTGGCCCCGAGTGACTCGACCTCAGAAGCAATCCTCTGCTTAACCCCTTCGCCAATGGAAGTCAGCATGATCACGGAGAATACGCCGATGATCACACCCAGCATCGTAAGGAATGTCCGAATCTTGCTGTGGCCCAGGGCTCTGAAACTGCTTCGAAAGTTCTCGCTAACCCGCATGTGATGCCTCCGACACTACGCCATCCTTAATATGGACAATCCTTTGGGCTTCTTCTGCGATTTCACGGCTATGAGTGACCAGGATGACAGTCTTTCCAGCCTCATTCAACTTTCGGAACATCTCCAGCACCTCAGATCCAGTCTTCGAATCCAAGCTGCCCGTGGGCTCGTCAGCCAAAACGAGAGAAGGCGAGTTCACCACGGCCCTGGCAATAGCAACACGCTGCTTCTCGCCTCCTGAAAGCTGGCAAGGCTTGTGGTTCAGACGGTGCCCAAGGCCGAGGAATTCCAGTAATTCGCCTGCCTTCTGCCGCGCCGCCCGTGGGGTCTCGTCGGCATAGAGCAAAGGGAGTTCCACATTCTCAACAGCGTTGTACTGAGGCAACAGGTTGAATGACTGGAATACAAAACCAACATGCATGTTCCTGATTTCGGCCAGACGATTGTCTGAGGCCTCAGCTATGTCCAGCCCTTCAAGATGGTATGATCCCCGATCGAACCTGTCCAGGCAGCCTATTATGTTCATCAGTGTGGATTTGCCTGATCCAGATGGGCCCATGATGGAGACGAACTCCCCCGCTGAAATCCCCAGGCTAACATCGTGCAGTACCTCAGTCACGTTAAGACCATTACTGTAACTCTTGTAAAGCGATTCGATCTCGACCATACAAAACGCCCCTTTTCGATTGCGACCGGCTGCAGACTGTCAGCTCTGTATGCCCCCGCACGCACGCAGCCGGTGCCTCCGGTTAGTAGCTACTTACATCTTGACACAACTTCTATTGTGTCTCGTTTGGCTCACATTGATGAGCTTCACAGGCCCTATCTGTGCACGTGCGTCCACCATGCAAAGTCACAAATGCCTGAGCTCCCGACTTCACCGTAACGTTTCCCTCGTCGTGTCCAAACGCGACGAAGTCGCTGGGCGTTGACAAACCGGGGCCTAGGTTGTATGCTTTGTATGTCATACTGTTTGATAATCAAACTACCTCTCGGGTGTTAGGACGGTCAAGAACGGACTCCGTGAGCTCACTGCTAAACTGTTTCTCGTAACAGCGCCTGCCCAAACGGTCTGCTCGCGCCACATCCGGGAATGAGGCTTGAAGGTGAAGAAATGAGTATAGCTGTGGTCACTGACTCTGCAGCAGACCTGCCGTATTCCATTCAGAAAAGTCACAATGTTCATGTTGTCCCAATACGAGTCCTGTTCGGTGAAGAGCAATTCCGCGATCACCTGGACCTTGCTCCGGATCAATTCTACCGCAAGCTGGGGACTTCCAAGATCCTCCCCACTACATCTCAGCCCTCACCGGCAGACTTCATCGAGTTGTACAGGGAGTTGCTCGAGCAGCATGAACGAATAGTCTCGTTGCATATCTCAAGCAAGCTCTCTGGCACCTACCAATCTGCATGCTTAGCCCGAGAAGCCGTCGCTCCTGATAATATCGACGTCATCGACACCAAGAGCGGGTCAATGGGGCAAGGACTCATAACCATCGAAGCCGCCCGCGCGGCGGCATCAGCTCAGGACTATGGGGACGTGCTAGCCACCATCAGGAACACTATGGAGGCCACTAGACTGGTCTTCACCGTAGATTCGCTAGATCACCTTAAGCGGAACGGACGGATAGGCAGAGCTGCGTCGCTCCTGGGCACCTTGCTTTCCATCAAGCCCGTACTGACCCTGGAAGACGGCGAACTGACGCCAATGGCCAAAGTCAGGGGATCCAAAAGGATTCTGCCGTGTGTGATTGACTGCATGAGGGAGAAGGTGCAGGATGCATCGATCCGTGTGGCAGTAATCCACACGAATGCACATGAACGCGCCTGCCAGTGGCTTGATAAGATCAAGAGCACATTCGCGTGCAAGGAAGCTTGCCTTGTACAGTGTGGAGCAGTAATAGGGGTCCATGTCGGGCCAAGCGGCTTGGGAGTTGCATGGATGCCGGTGGCGAGCTAACTGGCGAACAGGCACAACAGAGTGCCGATGTTGATAACATACGCGTAGGCGAGGTGCCCGGACACTTCCAGGAACCTCGCCTATGGCTTACGCCGTCTGCTAGCAGTAGCTGTTATCGTCGCTTCTCTATGCCACCCTAACGGCCTTCTGGAAGCGCATGAAGTGACGCTTCATCAAAACGAAGACCGGCAGTATCGCCTACAGAAAGCGGTTGCGACTTGGCAGGGTTGAAGTCGATCAGCGTGAATTCGGAGCCACCTTCGAGAACAATGCCATACTCCATATGCGACCCGAAATACATGGCCTTAACGATTCTACCCGTAACATGAGCATCCGGGCTGATGCTCTCGTTAGCGCCAGCTATCGTCGCCGCCTCGGGCCTGCAGACCACAAGCACACGCCCACTGGTCGCCCCTGCCACTTGAGCCAAGCTGTCCTGCCCTTCTACCAGAAGGCGGCGATCGAAGATGAGCACCTCGTAGAGGGTTCTGCCCGCCTCCAGCCATGACGCCATTTCAGCCGCACGCTCGTCTGAAAGGTCGGCTTCTCCAGTAAGCTTCCCGGGAAGGAAGTTTACACGGCCTATGAAGTCGGCAACAAACTTCGATCCAGGCTCGCTGTATACCTCTCGGGGTGTTCCCTCTTGTTCTATGCGTCCATGGTTCATGACCACAATCCTGTCAGACATGGCCATGGCCTCCGACTGGTCATGAGTGACGTATATGGCAGTAATGGACAACTCCGTCTGAATCCTGCGGATCTCCTCCCGCATCTGCTCCCGAAGCTTCGCATCCAGGTTTGACAGAGGCTCATCAAAGAGCAGAACCTGCGGTTCTACGACCAGGGAGCGAGCGAGCGCAACTCTTTGCTGCTGACCCCCTGACAGCTGCCCGGGCTGCCTTGACTCGAAACCCGAGAGCCCGACAAGCTCCATGATCCTCCTGACTCGCTCCTCCTTCTCCTCCTTTGAGACATTGCGGAACCTGAGGCCGTAAGCAACGTTCTCGCCAACAGTCATATGTGGAAAGAGCGCGTAGCTCTGGAAGACCATCGCCGTATCCCGTTCATTGGGCGGAAGCGAAGTAACATCGCGACCGCCGATAAACACCCGGCCTGACGTGGGATTCTCGAAACCCGCAACCATGCGCAGAGTAGTCGTCTTTCCGCATCCGGATGGTCCCAGGAATGTGACCAGGTCGCCGGGGTTGATGGTGAGGGACACATTGTCGGCTGCTACAACCTGTTGATTTCCTGGCCCTATGAATACTTTCGTTAGACTATCAAGCCGTACGCTCTTGGCGTTTGACTCCATTCTTCACTCACCTCTACCTCGGTATCATTCCTGTGGGACGGTGCTCCTTGCCTACAAGCAGACGCATGACGGCAAAGGCTACCATGACAATTACTATGAGGAATATCGAAAGTGCGCTGGCAGCCCCCAAACGCATGATCTCAGTCTGCGCCAATGTAAGCGCGGTCAGGTGATTCCAGCGCGCTGACACAAGGAAGATTACTGCTGACACAGCTGTCATGCTGCGCACGAAGCTGTATGACAGCCCCGCAAAAAGCGCAGGCTTGATCAGTGGCAATGTGATCTTCCTGAAGGTGTACCCGGTGCTTGCGCCCAGATTCCTGGACGCCTCCTCAATTGAGGGATCTATCTGTTGCAGCGACGCCACCCCGGCCTCGATTCCCACCGGCATCTCACGGAACACGAAGCACAGTATGATGATGAGCCCAGTGCCTGTCAGAACAATCGGGGGCTGATTGAAGGCGAGAATATATCCAATGCCCATTACAGTGCCGGGAACTGCGTATCCCAACATTGCCATGAAGCCAAGCGCTCCTTTGCCAGGGAAGCGCTTGCGCACAATCAGAAACGCGATGACCATGGCCAAAAAGCCGGTAAGAGGAGTGGCTGCTCCCGCCATGATCACTGTAGATCTTATGCTGTTCTTCCCGACGTCCCAGGCATACTTAAAGTGCTCCATAGTGGGGGTCCAGTTGATGCCCCATAGTTTCACGAATGCTCCCCCGATCACAACTGAGTAGAACAGGATTGTGGCAATTGCAGTTATCCAGCAAACTACCTCGCAGAAAACGGACACACCACGGGATACCATGGGTATCGAATGCATACTGGGCTTGCCTGTAACCGTGACATAGGACCGCCTCGACACCCAGTATCGTTCGACAAGGAACGCGGTGAGTGCGGGGATCAGCAGAAGGATTGCGAGAGCCGATCCTCTCGGCATGTTGTACATCCCCGTAAACTGCAGGTATGCCTGAACCGAAAGCACATCATACTTGCCGGCCAGCACCATTGGATTCGCGAAGTCTGCAAGGGACGTTACGAAAACCAGCAACCATGAACTTGCAAGCCCCGGAGTAGCCAGAGGCAGTGTCACAGTTGTAAAGACCGACAGCCGGGACGCCCCAAGGTTCAAGGCGCTGTCCTCGAGGTCGGCATTGATTGCCTGAAGCACTCCGTCGAGAACCATATAGGCTATGGGGAACATTCCAAGGGTTTGAACGAGCACCAGACTTCCCAGTCCATAGACGTTGAAGTTGGACATGCCGAAGATCTTGTTGGTAATTAAGCCGTTCCTGCCAAACAGAAGGATTACGCTGAGGCAGAACATGAATGGCGGAGATATGATTGGCAGCAACGCCATCTGTCTGAAGAATGGTTGGCACCTTATATTGGCCCTGTTGAGCCCAAAGGCGAATATGAATCCAAGCGCTGTGGAGGTAGTTGCCACGATCGCCCCAAGTCTTAACGAGTTTGTGAAGGATCGGGCTAACCACCTCTGGCCAAAAATGTACTTGTACGTCTCCATGCTAAGCTTGCCCTTAGGCGCTATGCTTAGCCATAACACCTTCCATATCGGCCACAGCACGAAGACGAAAATAAGCAACAAGACGACTACCAGGGTTGTCAGGAGTATTGGATCCCGCGTCAGCGATTTCAGGTCAGCAATGCTATCTCGAGCTCGCGACGTCCTCGGCTTGGGGCTATTTCTAACTGTATCTGTTGCAGTTTGATGAGTAGTCATGTGACGGCGCCTGGCCTCCTTTCATGCCGCTCCGTGAAGAGAGGGGGGCACCTGCGCCAAGGGCGAGGCATCCCCCTAACTCCAAGTACACATTTGCATGTTAGACACGCTATTCGGAGTAGCGCCTTAGCTTCGCACTGCGCTACCGTAGACCTATCCCCAAGTCACCTCAGGGCGCTATTCAGCATCACGGTGCACTTGCCTATCTGGCGCTGTATATCTCGTTGTTCCAACGGTCGACCAGGCGCTCGCGCTCAGCGGCGGCCCACTGGTCATCCTGATCGATTGTGTTGATCTCGGTAATCGGTATTGCGCCCGGCAGAAGCGGAGCCTTTACGAAAGGCACAACGCCTGTTGTGGCATATATCTTCGCCGCTTCACTCGTCAGCGCCCAGTCATATAGCTTCTTAGCATTCTCCATCTGCTTTCCGCCCTTGATCAAGGAGATAGAAGCTATCTCATACCCCGTGCCGTCAGAGGGGAAGGTGATCTTGATTCTATAGCCCTGGCTAATCAGCTTGACCTGGTCATGGGCATATCCAATGCCAACAGCGCACTCGCCAAGAGCAGCGTTCTTTCCAGGCGCAGAACCCGACTTAGTATACTGCGCGATGTTCTTGTCAAGCGCCTTGAGATAAGAGAATGCCTTCTCCTCGCCCATTATCTGCACCAAAGTGGCGATAACATTGTAGGCCGTGCCGGAGGTGCCCGGGTTCGCTAACTGAATCTCGTTTCTGAAGACCGGCTTGGTAAGATCGGCCCAGCTCGTTGGAGCCTCGACGCCAAGTTTCTCCAATCGGTCGATGTTTGACGCAAACGAAAGCCCGCCAGCGTAGATGCCCGTCCAGTAGTTGTTCTTGTCGCGGAATTTTGGAGGAATGTTCTTAGCGTTGGGAGAGAGATATGGAATAGTTAGCCCTTTGTTGGCTGCCTCGATGTGGCCTAGGCCGACCCCGCCATACCAGATGCTGGCCTGCGGGTTCGCAGCCTCAGCTTCGAGACGGGCCACGCACTCGCCAGTTGCCAGACGAACCCATTCCACTTTGATTCCTGTCTTCTTCTCAAAGAATGCAAAGACTTCTCTCGCAAGAGGTTCGTCCAAAGTGGTGTAGACTACAACTTTCTCAGCACTCATTGCAGGCATGACTGCAATTGCTCCCAGCATCAAAGCCAAGATAACTACGGATAGAACACGCTTCAAAACAAATCGTCCCCCCGCTATATGAAATGTGAGTCCCATTGAAGTTTTCGCCATTGATCACAATTCACCTCCTGCAAGGAGGTGAATGGAGGCATACGGCTTCGGTGGCATAGTCAGCATTCTCAGAACAAGCCCACTTCCTTATGGGCTAGTCCTGACGAGAAAGGCCTCCCACAAACGTTCAGCTGTGCCTCTTTTTGAACCAGTTGACCAAGAACAAAGCTCCTATCAGGAAAGCCGGCCCGGCAATTGTCATGCTCCAAGACAGAGCAATGGGCCATTCCAATCCACTTCTAGCTGTGAAGACTATGTAGATTACTCCAGCCAACAGGAACCCTAGTGCCCCGACAACTTCATGCCTCCATGCTATCACCAAGACAATGATCATGATGAATACTGGAATGTTATGCATGACCAATCCGACAAGGATCTCTTTTAGGCTCGCTTCAGGACTAATAACATCCAGTGAGAACAGCGCCAGAAGTGCTACGAACACTACTGCCAGGATCCTCGGAGTCCAATGCACAAATGCGCTGACCCTGGGCTTCATTTTCCATACCCCCAATTCGTGGAGTTAGTGACGAAGTTGCGCGAATCAGGAACGCCTCCGAAGTCAAAATCCTCTGGCGTATCAAGGTGGGCAGTGCCATCCCGGCCATCCATCCTGAATCACGGCTTCCTCGCACCAGTGCAAATCATACCCCAGTTTCTGCCCTATTGTGGTATAATTATCCCGACAATGATAGTGGCCAAAGGGCTGGTTAGCCAAGAGTCTACCAAGCCGCGCTACCGTCTCAGAGCCTCTTGCAACGATAACCATCACGATGTGACGTAGTAACCCCTTCTCACGGCAGTATATGATTTTTCAGCCGTGCGGAGTCAAGCCGCTTACAGTTCCGTTCGTTCGCATCAATTCTGAGCGATTGCATATGCCTTCAACCTCCGGCAGCATAAGATGGTAGAGTAGAAAGCACAAACAGAAAGCCGCATGGTACAAAGTCCCTCGCTACAAGGGAGGTATCTTGAATGAACAGCAAGGCTAGTGTCACCAAACTTCTGGCCATGGCTGGCACGATTCTGGCATGGATTCCAATCTTCTTCACGATCCTCACGTCTGTGGTCGGCACGGCACGTAGTGGCATGTTCCGCTTCGACTACCTGATGCCAGCTGAGCTTTTCCCTATTGCCCTGGTAGGTGCACTGCTCCTCTTGTGGGCGGCTCGGCAGGCACATTCTCACCTGAGGCCCATTGGTTGGAGTTTTGGTGCCGCAGTGGCATTCCTTGTGGGAGGTCAAGCCATTGCTGTAGTCAGCGGCCTTGCCTCAGGTGCGATTGAGCCATCAGGCTGGATTTGGGCCCTGGTTATCGCATCAATCGCCCTTTTCTCGCTTGCGCTCGTTGCGCTGGGTATAGCAGGCATACTGCTGGTCAAGAAGCTGCATTCCTCAACGTAACCCAGCCATCTGCGACGAAACCAAGTTTCTCGTAGGACGTTTTCGACGCCTTAATATCCTTGA
The DNA here is from genome assembly GCA_028709305.1 of Bacillota bacterium. Taxonomy (GTDB): domain Bacteria; phylum Bacillota; class DTU025; order DTU025; family DTU025; genus UBA10085. Next base: position 25,001 of record JAQVXE010000020.1, read on the forward strand.
CCGCTAAGCTCATCGACAATGCCCCTATGCTCATGTCAATCCCCTTTTGGATTGTTCTTCGGGTTCTGAACCAGTTCCCCAAGGCCACGAAATCCCATCCCGTCCTCCAAAGGTCCCGGCTTATGCCCCTTCAGACGTGAACTGAGACGCGGCATGCGCAAGCCCTGGAATTGGCCCTGATCTGCGCAACCGAATCAGAAGTACAGGGATGCCTCTCCCACGTGGCCGAATTCATCTACTACATGGACATGAAGGAAATTCTCGCCTTGCGGTAGAAACTCAGACGGCCGAGATACTTGCATGAGATACGCCGTCATGTTGCGATCCCCCGCAAACTCTTCTACCTTGTTCAACAGGAATACTGATACAGGGCGTCCATTCACCGAAACCTGAATCATTGCAGATGAAAGATCTGGAGCGATATCTTCTTCTCCCGCCTTGTATTTCGCGAGGCACATTGGTCTGAAATATATGGTCAAAGCAGGATAGGCCCCCTTTATCGCAAAGCAATGTAAACCATATATTTCTAGCTTATCGATTTGAGCATGTATCACAATGTCATCAGTCAAGCTGATATCATGGCACCAGTACTCCAGGAAATTCTCGCCATATTCTTTAACCGCATACATGAAAGGATAGTATCCTGCCTCAGCTTCTAGAAAGTACTCACCGTTTCCATTTGTCATAGTCGAAAAGACATCTTCGAATTCTGAATTCTTCAAGCCCACGGTCACACCTTCTAGCCCTTGACCGTCCTTATTGGCGATGACCCCACGTATCTTCCTCACCT
>JAQVXE010000021.1 GCA_028709305.1 Bacillota bacterium
CCCAGTTTCTCGCAAACAAAGATGTAGAAGCAGTAGTCACTGGAAACGTTGGCCCTAATGCCGCCATGGCTCTGGAGGCAGCGGGCATAAAGGTCTACAGGATGGGCTCAGGGACAGTCAAGGATGCCTTAGAAGCCTTCCGGGCAGGAACGTTGGAGGCGATTTCCGGACCAACAGTCGGCTCACATCATGGAATGGGCGGGCGGCGCGGGGGTCGTCGCTAGGTTCAGCGGACCGGCCGGGGCTCCGTGGCGGATGCGGCCAGCCCCGGCAAGAAAATCGGACCTTTCTGGCGATTGGTTTTCGCAGAACGGGTCCTTCCATATTTAGGAGGTTTGCGATAAATGAAGATTGCTGTAGCATCTGACGGCTCTGCCGTCTCGCCTCATTTTGGCCATTGTCCCGAATTCGCCATAGTCACGGTGGAGAATGGCAAAGCCGTGGATTCGACTGTTCTTCCGAACCCCGGTCACCGGCCGGATTTCCTTCCCCAGTTCCTTTTCGAACAGGGAGTATCTTGCATCATAGCAGGCGGAATGGGTCCCAGAGCCCAGCAGCATTTCGCCGCCAAAGGCATCAAGACCGTGATCGGGGCGGCCGGGAATGTGGACGATGTAGTCAAGGCGTCTCTCGCTGAATCTCTGGAAGTTGGCGAAAGCGCCTGCGATCACGGACACGGCCATGAGCACCATGGGGAATGCGGAGACGGGCATGGGGAGACCCACAGGCATGGCGGTTGCGGGGGCAGCAATTAGCGTGTTGGCGGCGAGGCCCACTCGAGCCTGCCTGCATCAGAAAGACAGCATGCACGAAGCTTGGACATGCGCGGTGAACGGTGGCGATGTGATGTGATTATCTCGATAGCAAGCGGAAAAGGCGGGACTGGCAAGACTACTGTTGCGGTCAATCTGGCCCTGGCGCTTGAGGGGGCCATACCGATTCACTTTTTAGACTGCGACGTTGAGGAGCCTAATGCCCATCTTTTTTTGCATCCGGAAATCGAACACTCCGAAAAAGTCAACTTGCCTGTGCCCGTTGTGGACGAGAGCAAGTGCGATGGGTGCGGAAAGTGTGCTGAGGTCTGCGCCTTCAATGCGATACTGGCCTTCAAGTCTCAGACCATTGTCCTCCCTGAGCTTTGCCATGGATGCGGCGGCTGTACGCTTCTGTGCCCCCGGGGTGCGATAACGGAGAGCCCGAAGGAGATTGGGGAAGTGGAGACGGGGCGAGCAGGGAAGATCAAGTTCTCTCATGGACGGCTGAAAATAGGGAGCGCCCTGGCTCCGCCTTTGGTGAACGCAGTGAGGAGGACAGCGGACGGGCGAGGGCCAGATGGCGGTCTGGTGATTGTCGACGCTCCTCCCGGGACTTCATGTCCTGTTGTGGCTTCAATAAAAGGCAGCGATTATTGTGTACTCGTGACGGAGCCGACTCCGTTTGGCCTGAACGATCTCATGCTGGCCGTAGACTTAGTTCGAGAGCTCGACATCCCCTGCGGAGTGGTGATTAACAGGGCCGGGCTTGGAGATGACACTGTCTCATCCTTCTGCAGCGGTGAGGGCATCCCTGTGTTGCTTGAGATACCCTACGACAGGAAATACGCTGAATGCTATGCCAGGGGAGGAAGGCTTGTTGAGGATTTCCCCAAGTTGCGCGATGCCCTGTGCGGGCTATGGCGGAAGATAGCAGAATCTAGCGGCGCAGATCGGGACGGGATGGTCAGGCGAAGGGAGATGGCTGAGATATGAAGGAGTTGCTTGTCATAAGCGGCAAGGGAGGCACCGGCAAGACCAGTGTGGTTGCATCATTTGCGGCTCTGGCCGATAGCAAAGTCCTGGCCGACTGTGATGTGGACGCTGCCGACCTCCACCTTCTGCTTTCGCCTGAAGAGCTTGAGTCCCATGAATTCATAGCTTCGCGATTGGCGACGCTCGATGAGGAGAAGTGCATAGGATGCGGCCGGTGCAGCGAGGCATGCCGCTTCGGCGCCATAGCCATGGCGGACGGATATCCCGTCATCGATCCGATCTCCTGTGAAGGGTGTACTGTATGCTCGCACATCTGCCCCGAGGGTGCCATAACCATGGTTGATGCCATATCAGGGCACTGGTTCGTCTCTGATACTCGGTTTGGGCCCATGGTCCACGCTAAGCTGAAGGCGGCCGAGGAGAACTCGGGGAAGCTTGTTTCCCAGGTCAGGCGTAAGGCGCGTGAGATAGCGGAAAGGCAGGGGCTCGAATGCATTATTACAGACGGGCCGCCTGGAGTGGGATGTCCGGTCATATCTTCTATCTCTGGAGTCGACTTGGCCTTGATTGTGACGGAGCCTACGGTGGCGGGGGTCCACGACATGGAAAGGGTCCTCGACCTTACGCGCCATTTCGATGTCAACGCGGCGGTCTGCATCAACAAATGCGATCTTGATGAGGGCAATACTGAGCGCATCGAAGACTACTGCTGCGCCGAGGAGATTGAGGTTGTGGGGAAGATCCCGTTCGATGAAGAGATGGTCAAGGCTGTTGTTAGGGGTGAACCGCCGGTAGCCCGTGTCAGCGGCGGCCATGGCTACGTCGAAGGCTTCGGATCGGGGCATGAGGCCGGCTCGGCCGATTCAAGAAAATGCTCCGACGGCAAGGCTGCGCAGGCCATACGGAGGCTTTGGGATAGGGTTCAAGATCGTCTGTGGCAAGATGCCGACAGTGGCGAATAGGGCATAGCTGAAGCACTCCAAAATGATGAGGCGGCGGGGCCTGCAAATCTCCAGGGGTTGCAGCCTACGCCGCCAGGTCTTTTCTGGAGAACATGAGGTAGGTCAGGGCGACGCCGACTGCTGACACAGCTATGAGGATTAGGATGTTCTCCCGTGCCATGCTCCCGTTGTGCACGATGTCTGTTGCATTAGCATAGTAGAATGGCGACAGATAGCGCATCCATTCGGAACGCTCAGATGCTTTCGCAATGATCTCAATTGCAAACGATGCCATAGGAAGTGCAAGGGCCAGCGGAAGCGCATTTTTCGTCTTTGACATTGCGGATGAAGCTGCGAGCCCAAGGGATGCCAATGAGATATGGGCAAGGAGACTTGCGAGTGCAAGCCACCAGATGGTGCCTGCGTCGTACTCGGCCTTTGCCAGATAGACTATCCCTAGCTGCAGGCCCAGATGGACTATGAAATCGAAGATAGCTACATTGGCGAATATGGCCATGAGCTTCCCTGTGACAATCTGAGCTCGCGTCAGCGGTTTGGAGTAGAGGAACGAAATTGTGCGATCGCTCTCCTCCTTAGCGAGCATTGCGGCGGCAATGAGCGTTGCGAAGATTCCGCCTCCAAGGAGCGTCATAATATGCCCCTCCATAGCCCAAAATCCGAGCACAGTCCCTAGATCGAGCACGTCCATATCAAAAGCTGTACGCATGCCTTCGGGAATCGACTTGATCATGTCGGCCATGTCCATCTTGCCGAAGAACGAGATGAAGAAGGCTGCATAAGCAGCTACACTAATGCTCCATGCGATGAGTGCGCGTCTGCCCTGCCTTAGCTCATTTGTGAAGATAAGCATTGCTTACGCCTCCTCGTAGTAATGCATGAATATCTCTTCAAGAGAGGGCTCTTCCACCGTCAGGTTATCGATCTCCATCCGCGAAAGGGCCGCAAGAAGCTGGCCGGGCTTGCCGCCGTAGAGCAGCTCCGCTCCGCGTCCGCTTGCTGAGTGGCGCACGACACCGGGCAGCCCGCATACGGTCTGCAAAGCCTCATGTAAAGCCTGATCGTCAACCTCATGGCCGAACTCGACCTTCACCCGCTTAAGCTGCCTCTCGCGGAGCTTTCGGATCTCCTCTATCTGAATGATCCGTCCTTCCTTGATGATTCCCACACGCCCGCATATTTTCTGCACTTCGCTGAGGATGTGCGACGAAAGGAAGATCGTCGCCCCGCGGCTGTTTTCCTCCAGGAGAAGCTCGAACATGCGTTGCTGCATGAGGGGATCGAGCCCGGATGTGGGTTCGTCCAGAATGAGCACTTTGGGACGGTGGAGTACTGCCTGAAGAATCGCAGTCTTCTTCTTGTTGCCGGTGGAGAGCCGGTCTATGCGCTGATCCAGTGGGAGGTCGAACCTTTCGGCAAGCTTGTGGGCGCGATCATTCAGGTTGAGCCCATAGAAGCTGGCCGAGTAACGCAAGAGCTCGCCGACGGTCATGTAGTCGTAATACTCGACTTCGGGCGGGACATAACCTATGATGCGCTTGATCTCGCTGGACTTGCGTACGCAATCCATGCCTAGGATTGTGGCGCAGCCTGACGTCGGATAGACGAAGTTGAGAAGGGTCTTGATGGTTGTGGACTTCCCCGCGCCGTTCGGGCCGATGAACCCGAAGATCTCTCCCTGTTCGATTGCGAGATCCACATCGACTATTCCACGGGCCTTGCCGTAGTACTTGGTTAGTTTGTGGGTTTCGATGGCGTACATCAGTGAGCCCTCCAAATTGCGAAGTCCGCTGCAGGCTGGTTCTGTTGAAGTTGCTGGCTTTGCCGATCGCGCTGGCCTCGCAAGTTCGGTCTGTTTTCCTGGCAGCATCCCCCAGCGGGTTGCACCTAATATTATATAGGTGTCGACAGGCATGTGTTAAGAGGGCCAAACGGATTCGTTTGACTGGCGCAAACAGTGCCTCGATCATGTATGTTGTGAGGCGAGGGCGGGTGGAGGGCAGACGGCATTAGGGTGGAGGGCAGGGGGTGGCAGGGGGGTGTCAGGGGGTGCCAGGGGGTGCCAGGGGCGGCGGATGGCGGCTTTGGCGGCTTGGCAGCTCAGGAGGTTGGCAGCTCAGGGGCTTTCGGACGTGCGTGAGCTGGGAATATGCATCGGGGCAGGAATGTTTCTCGGGGGAGGGATGCGGCTGATGAGGTTGATGGGCCGAAAAAGGGGTGATAGGGTGGTTTTTTCGACATGTTTCTGCTGTTGTGGCGAAAAAACCGACATGATGATGGATTTGGGATCAGGGCAAGGACTGGTATGGGCCAATTATGCCATAAAGACACAGATATATCCAGATAATAGGCCATACATGGGTGTATACTTCAGGCGTCTGGACAAAAGCGGGGCCTAGAGAGCCTTGTTTTACCGATAAGGACGGCTTTGTGGCGATTTAATCGACTACCATTGTCGAAATTATCGACACGTCCGCAAGAAACATGTCCAAGAAATCGACACATGGCATATAAAGGCAGCCGATCCCATCATGCCACGGCTTCATGGCACGACCCAATTCTGTAGTTGCAGGGCTTGTCTCATGTGCGCAGCCGCCTGCATGTTCAGCCCCTTGGCTTCCTGAATGAGTTGCGCCAATTCCTCTCGCACCTCCCGCCTAGCCAAAGAAAGCGCCTGCTTCTCGCCCATTTGCATATTGCCGATAACCTTGCCCATCTGTAGAGCTAAGGAGCTCTCTTCGTGGAACAGCTGCGCTGCCTTCTCCAACTCAAGCCTAGCTTGGGAGCTCAGCCCGGTCTGCTCTTGCAGAAAACGATATGCTTGCCGCCTTTCACCTATCATTGTGACTCCATCTGCCTGGCACATCAGGCGTTCCATCAACATGGGGAGAGGCGCTCCCTTGGGAAACTCCGACTCCTGCAGCAGCGCGTCGGCCCAGGCATCATAAGCCGCAAAACCGGCACAGCGCCCGTTGACCTTCGGGGTTTCCATTATGTCCAGGGCGTAAGTGGTAGAAGCGACCCGCACATGGGACAATTCTGAAAATATCGGCCCACTGGTGGGTCATCCGGTTAGGTACTCGGCCTTCATCCCCAATCCCCGTCCCAAACTCCTACAGTCGTACCCGCCGCCGCTCAGCATGTGTCGTCATCAACATATTCCCCCAGTCTCTGCTACGGAGATTATCACACGCAGAGCGGCGATTGCCTATGTGGACGCTATTGGACGCCTACCACTCAAATACGTATTCGGATGATTGAAATAGCCGCGAAACCTGGCAGCACAGGGCCCAAGGCCATTGCTTACACTGCTTGGCTGACCACGCAGCAATAATGCCTCTGGCATATGTTACATGCGGAATGCGGGTTTCAGTCTGAGGTGGCTTGCCCATAAGTAAGTCTCGATAAGTTTCTGCGCAATCCCCGGGTCTGCATTGTCCGAAATTCAGAGCCTGGCTGCTCGATTAGGCGAAGATACTTCTTGCGAGTTACCTAGAAGAAAAATTGGGACATAAAGAAGGAATATGAGAAAAGGGGGAGAATACAATCACCAACGACCAAAACGCACAACAAATGTTCGACGTATGGATTGGCGCATAGTGAGCAAGAGACCGTAACAGTAGCTGAGCAAGGCGGTTGACGCAAAAACGACATAGAATATGGGAGTAGAAGTTGCTGGGGCAGACTAATTGGCGAAGCCTAGCTATCAATCTCAACCAATGTTGTGCGAAATTGTACAACGACTGGCTTTCGAAACTCTCGTTGGTGATGGGAGAGAGTAATGTGAAGAAACGAAGACAGGAGCAAATCTTCGAGTATGTATCACTCGAAAACGCTGTCAGCGTAGCTAGGCTGAGCGAAATCTTTCGGGTTAGCCAAATGACGATTCGTCGCGATCTAGACGAGCTGGAGAAGCAAGGCCTTATTGTGCGAGTGCCTGGAGGCGCAATGTCAGGGCGTGGAGGACGGGCAGAACCCACGTACAAGGTGCGGGTATATCTCAACGCCCATGAGAAGAAGCGGATAGCAGAAGCTGCAGAGGTTCTGGTGGAGGACGATGATCTGATCTTCCTGGATCTCGGTTCAACATGTCTGGAATTGGCAAGCTGTCTTGGCAGGCGGCATGTGACTGTGGTGACCAATTGGCTGCCTAACATGATCGAATTGGCCAGAGGCGGGCAATGCGACATTTTCAACACTGGAGGACGCATTTGCAACGATGAGCTTTGCTCCATAGGGGTTACGGCATTCAATGCAGTGAGCCAATTCAGATTCGACAAAGTGTTCATCGGAGTTGGCGGTATTGATAGCCAGGGGATCAGCGATTTTCGGTTGGAGAGTGTAGCAATCAAAAAGCAGGTCATTGAATGTGCAAAAGAGACCATTGTATTGGCCGACCACAGCAAATTCGGACGCAAGGCACCGATCTGGATAGCTCCTCTGTCAGTTGCTCATAAGGTAATCGTGTGCGACTGCAATCATGTTAAAGACCAGATTCAGACACTTGAAAGCATGGGTATCCAGGTTATTGGCATAGGTAATGGCAATGATGATTAGCAACCCAATAGCTTTGTCAGTTGCGGAATTACACTTGCGGAAGCTCATTTAGAAGCATTTTGTCTTTTGAAAACAAGGCTAGTAAGAAAAGAGGTACGAGTGACGTGAGCGGATCGAGATTCCGGGTTCTCATTACAGCCAGATCTTTTGGGAAGACTTCGTCTGCGCCAGCCGAACTACTGGAGCAAAACGGTTGCCAATTGATTAGGCGGCCAGGGCCTTTTAAGGAGCAGGAGTTGGCGGACTTGACGCATGACATTGACGGAATGATCGTTGGCGCTGACCAAGTCTCTGCTGCTGTAATAGAACGAGCTAATCGTTTGAAGGTAATCTGTCAACACGGAGTTGGCGTAGATGACATCGACCTATCTGCCGCACGAAAAAAAGGAATTGTGGTTGCCAATATTCCCGGAGGCAATGCCGACGCTGTTGCCGACTTGACATGGGCGCTCATGCTTTGCCTTGCCAGAGATGTGATCCGGGCAGACAGGGCGGTGAGGGAAGGCGAGTTTCCGGTATTTGTGGGCCGTTCGGTTTATGGGAAAACCCTCGGAATCATTGGCCTGGGTAATGTCGGAAAGGCCGTAGCTTGCCGGGCGAGAGGATTTGAGATGCCGGTGCTGGCATATGATGCCGTGCACGATGAGGAGTACGCCAGGCAGTGGAATATTGAATATGCCTCGCTGGACACCGTTTTGTCCAATAGTGATTTCGTAACTGTACATCTTCCCCTTATCGATGATACTCGGGGGCTTATCAGCGCAGATAAACTGAGATTGATGAAACCAGGCAGTTACTTGGTGAACATGAGCCGTGGAGGAATTGTGGACGAAGCGGCACTGGTTCACCTTGTTCAGAGCAACAGATTAGCCGGTGCGGCCACTGATGTTTTCGCTCAGGAGCCACCGGCATTAGATAATCCGTTGTTGCGACTGCCGGGTGTGATTACTACTCCGCACATGGGAGGGCGGACGGTGGAGTCGCTCGGTACGATCAGCTTGCGGGCGGCAAAGGCAGTATTGAATGTATTGAACGGTAGTCTGGAAGATGTGAATGTTGTCAACGCATAGCTCTGTTCTGCTATGGTAGAATCCATAAATTGGGATTGCTCGGGGGATGGAACTTGGCGCTTAGTTCGTAGCCTAGGGGGCTTAGTCTTGTAGTAGCATGAGCCAGAGAAATAGCATCGGGATCATAGTGATTTCAGGGAGGGAAGATGATGATGCGCAAAAACGTGTCGGTATTACTGTTGGTAATCCTACTTGCAGGCATCCTTGCAACATCTCCGCTGGTAAATGCGGCTTCCGATGACTTTGTTGCCAGAGAGCTAAAAGGAAAGGCCATTCGAAACGGCAAGCCCCTGCAGGTGGGCATAGCCATGGCAGACCTCTATAGCGAGTTCACTATCTCCATGTCTGAATATGCTCGTTGGATGCTGGAACAGGCTGGTGCCAAGGTCACCGTGGCCAATGCTAACTTTGACACCAATAATCAGATGTCACAGATCATGGATTTCATCCAAAAGGGCGTAGACGCGATATTGATCCAGCCTACTGATTGCGAAGCCATCGCCCCAGCAATAAGCAAAGTGAATGCTGCGGGCATCCCGCTCATCGCCATAAACCGTCCGGTTAATGGAAAAGGCGCAGTCATGGACTTGGGTGTCTTTGTGGACGACGTCGTGCTTGGCCGAAAAGCTGCTGAGTATGCAGTCGGCCAGGCGGACGGCACTTCAGGAAAAGTCCTCACTGTTCAAGGGGTGCTAGCCACTGCTAATGCGCGTGATCGCGCAAAAGGGTTCAACGCAGTAGACCAGGAGAGCGACAAAATCAAGGTCATCAGTGACCGGCCTTGCGACTGGAAAGCAGAAGACGCCATGGCCGCAGTTGTTGATACGCTAGCAACCAACCGGGATCTTCTTGCTGTGTTCAGCCATAGCGATTGCATGCTTCCAGGCGTCGTCTCCGGTCTGAAGCAGGGCAGCAAGTTCTATCCGGTCGGCCACAAGCAGCATGTAGTCGTAGTATCTGTTGACGGTGCGCCGTTCGCGCTGGACCAGATCCGTAAGGGCTATGTGGACGCTACGGTAGAAAACTCGCCGCTGATGTTGGCAACTGTCGCTGTGAAAGGCGTGTTGACGCGGGTGGCCAAAGGGTTGCCGCTAAACCAGGAGACCATCATGATTGACCCCATAATCGTTACTAAGGCCAACGTTGATGATCCATCGCTCTGGGGCAACTTCGATGTTGCCAAGCGTCAGCTGTGGCCAATGACGGAGAGAATCTGGAACGAGTACTTGAACTACTAGTTCGGCCCTAGTCACAATACGCCAAGTGTTTCCATGCCCCAATAGGTAGCGGGGTGCCGCCCTCACAGGGCGGTACCCTTAACATGAAGTAGCGAATCGGCCTATATTATCCATTGATCATCCTCACAAAGGGGGTGGACTCATGCCAACCGAGATACTTGTTCTGCACCAAGTCAGCAAGCAGTTCTTCGGCATTACAGCGTTGGATGGAGTCAGCTTCAAGTTGCGTGCAGGGGAGATTCACGGTCTCTTAGGTGAAAACGGAGCTGGCAAGTCCACATTGATGAAAATACTAGATGGCGCCCTGCTGCCAGATGGGGGAGATATCATACTGAAAGGCAAGCCAGTACAGTTCCTATCACCGGAGGATGCGCGACAGCAGGGCATTGCCATGGTATATCAGGAACTGAATCTTCTGCCTCATCTGAGCGTTGCCGAAAACATCTTCATCTCATCATTGCCTCGTACCCGCACTGGACTGATAGATTGGAAACAGCTTTACCTGTCAGCTAAGCAGTCACTTGAACGCCTGGGGCTGCGTGTCACTGAAGCAGACGTGAAAGTCCGCCTTGAAAGCCTGAACGTCGCTCAGCAGCAGATTGTGGCCATTGCTCGTGCATTAAGCACTAATTGCCAGGTGTTGATCCTGGACGAGCCGACCTCAGCCTTGCCTCAGCATGATGTCGATAACCTCTTCCGCGTCATGAGAACACTCAAGAATCAAGGCGTTTCCGTCGTGTTCATCTCACACCGGTTGCAAGAGGTGCTGGAGATTACCGACCGGATTACAGTATTGCGCAACGGTCGGACAGTGGGAACATTGGAGACTCATGAAGCAGATGAAGATACCTTGGCCGAGATGATCGCAGGGCGGTCAATCAAGGAGAAGTACCCCAAGGTGCAGACTTCTGCAACAGATACGCTCCTGGAGCTGCAGAGCGTTTGCGTCAAGAACAAGCTTGATAACGTTTCATTCACCATGAAAAAGGGTGAGATACTGGGCATTGTCGGCCTCTTGGGCGCAGGAAAAACGGAGATTGCCCGTGCGATATTTGGCGTGTACGGTGGGAATCCGGGACTAATGACCGGCAATATCCTTCTGGAAGGCAAGGAAATGCGAATAAGGTCTCCCGAAGAAGCTATCGACCTTGGCGTCGGGCTGGTGCCTGAGAATCGGAGCACAGAGGGATTACTACTCAATCAAAGCATCGGATTCAACACGTCGTTGCCGGCATTGAAATCCCTGAGCCGTGCTGGTTTCGTCAGGCAAGGCGAAGAAGGCAGCATGGTGGAACGCTTGATCCAACGGCTACACATTAAGTGCTTTTCTCCTGCCCAGTTGGCAAGGAGCCTGAGCGGTGGAAACCAGCAGAAGGTTGTGTTGGCCAAATGGCTGATGAACCGCGCCAGACTGGTCATTCTCGATGAACCTACCCGCGGCATTGATGTCGGGGCGAAAGTAGAGGTCTACAACCTCATCAATGATCTGGTGCAACAAGGTGTTGGAGTCTTGATTCTTTCGTCAGAGGTGCCTGAGATTCATGGAATGGCCGACCGTATATTGGTACTCAATAGGGGTCGGATAATTGAAAGATTTCGTCGTGGAGAAGTCGACGAACAAGAACTGCAAAGGTTAGTGATGTAAGGGGGATGGAGTCCAGTGGCAACTGGGGGCAAGGGAGGTAGTTTGCGGCAGGTAGGGCGGCGGATCTTCCGCTCGGAGCTAGCGGTTCTAGCCATATTGCTAGTGATGTGCGCAATCATGTCAATTGTATCTGAGAATTTCCTTACAGTAAGCAACTTGCTAAATGTCTTGCAGCGATCGGCCATTACTGGAATCGTTGCACTGGGCATGACTTTCGTTGTATTAACAGGCGGCATTGATCTGTCTGTTGGCGGTCAAGTCGTTTTGATAGGTGTTGTGGGAGCACTAATGATGGTCAATGGAAAGGGCATTCCAATGGCTGTCTTAACTATGTTGGGTATGGGCATTGTCGTTGGTGCTTTGAACGGCTTCAATGTTAGCATGCTCGGCCTGCCTCCGTTCATCGCTACGTTGGCAATGCTCAATATCACAAAGGGCCTATCGCTCCTCATAAGCCAGGGCAAGACCATATTCGGGTTGCCGGATGCGTACGAGGTTTTCGGGCTGGGTTGGTGGCTAGGAATTCCTGTACCCGTCTGGATTTTGGGCATCTTGACGGTGTTAGCATACGTTACGCTACGGTATACCGCTTATGGCCGCAGGGTATACGCAGTGGGAAGCAGCCCTCGAGCGGCCTGGCTATCCGGCATAGATGTTCGGAAAACCGTTTTCTCTGTCTATATTGTTTCCGGACTATTGAGCGGAGTGACAGCAGTGGTGCTCTCTTCCCGTTTGCTTTCTGCTCCCGGCACTATGGGTTCCGGTCTGGAATTAGATGCGGTAGCTGCAGTTGTAATTGGCGGAACCAGTCTCATGGGTGGTGAAGGGAACGTCCTCGGGACTATTATCGGCACAGTGATCATTGAGGTAATTGCAAACAGCCTGAATCTGCTCAGTGTTTCACCATTCCTTCAGGATGTGGTCAAAGGCTTGATCATCCTGGTCGCTCTGATCCTGGACATGTGGCGGAAGGGCGCCATATTCAAACGTTCTTTCGTTGAATGACTCGCAGCAAGCTGATGGCAGGGCTGCAGATTAGGACAAGGGGGTACCTCAGTGGTCGGTTGCGTGGTAGATTGTGGGACATCGAAAATAAGGTGCACTGTCGTTCAATCAGGCATGATCCGCTCCTGCCATACGCTTCGGACGGGGGCCGGCGATGCCGCTTCCGTCGGAGGGCCGACTATGCTTCGGAGAGGGATCGCCTGTGCTATCAAGCAAGCTCTACAAGAAGCACGCTTGCCAGAGGAAGAGCTGGAATGGACTGTGACCTTTGGGCTAAGCACTTCAGAACTGGGGCTTAAGGAAGTACCTCATTTGATCGCCCCTGTAGGCTGTGAAGACCTGGCTCAACACATTTGCGTTAAGAGGTTTGAAGATGTGGCTCCCGGGGTGTTCTACCTTGTTCCGGGTGTTCGCAACCATGTCGACGCAGAAGCATTCGATGCGCTGGAGGCAATAGACTCTATGCGCGGCGAGGAGACCCAGATTATTGGGGCTTTGAATAAGATGGAAACGACCTTGCCCTGCTTCTTCCTATTCCTTGGTTCCCATACCAAGCTGATTCGGGTTGACAGTAACGGTTGCATTGATCGAGGTGTTACTACCTTGAGCGGGCAAGTCTTTCAAGCTCTCCGGGAAAACACGATACTGGCCACCGCTATTCCGGAACCGGATGACATAGAAGCAGACGGAGCAGTTGAAATCGATGCTGCAATGCGCGGTTACAGACTGGAGAAGAAGTATGGCTTTCTCAGGGCTGCAGTGATGGTGAGGTGTTTGTACAATCTTGCCAATACTTCTCCCCTGGATCGCCTAGCCTTCTTTGAGGGTGCGCTGGCGGCGTCGGATATGGAATGTCTGCAACACATGATGAGCAACTCCGCACCTTGTCCGGTGATAATCATTGGGCAGAAATGGAGAGCCCAAGTATACGAAAGGGTTCTGGGTTCGGAGTTCAGCAGATGCATAACAGCGATTCGGACACTATCTCCTCAGGAAGCCAATGACATCACTGTATGTGGGGCCCTAACCATCTTAGACTCCTGGTTCCGGATAAACGGCTTCACGGATGGTCAATCCAGGGATTGAAGTTTCCTTCTCGGAGCCTGGTGCCCGATGTATTTGACTGACAGTGTAGGGGGGGAGAGTCAGCCCATAGGAGGCCAGAAGACGTAGAATACTGTCCCAACACGGAGAAAAGGAGGACGAGGAAGATGATCATTGATTTCCATGCACATGTTGGACGTTCCTGGATGGGCTGGGAAGAAAACACCATAGGACCGGAGGAAATGCTCCGCATCTACGATGCTTGCGGCATAGAGAAGGCGTGTATCAGCTCATGGAATCTGTCCTATGATCCCATTGCCGGCAATGACGAGGTAGCCGAGATTGTACGCCGATATCCAGACCGATTCATGGGCTTTGGCGTGATCTCGCCGCGTTGGAGTCCTCAGGCTGCAGACGAAGTAGACCGTTGCATCAACGACTTAGGCATGAAGGGCATCAAGATGCATCCCTCTCTCAATTCCTGGCCAGGTGATTCGCCAATCGTTTACCCGGTGATGGAACGCATTGAGAAATATGGTGTGCCGGTCTTGTTCCACACTTGGAATGATGATTTCTCCCATCCGCAGCGTATCGGCAATCTGGCGCGCAAATTCCCCAAGGTCAAGGTAGTAATGGGGCACATGGGATTCGAGGCATTTTATGACGCAGCCTTCTTAGCAGAAGAACTCCCAAACGTCTACCTGGATACAACTGGGTTCTACAACGAAGTGCGGACGCTCCGCGAGGTAGTGCGAATCGCGGGAGCTGAAAAGGTCGTTTTCGGGACGGATGGTCCTGCCCTAAACATCCCAGTAGAGCTGGCCAAGATCGTGCAGGGCGATATTTCCGAACAGGCCAAGGAGATGATCCTGGGCCCCAATGCAGCGAAGCTCCTGGGCCTCAAATAAGCATTTGATGCCCGCAAAACGTGAGTCAGCATTATTGGCAGCAGATGTCTAGTGGCGCTGACCCTGAGCTCCATTAGGAACTTTTCAGGAATGGGCGCCGGTCATTTGGAAAGGAGAGACATTACAGTGAGTCGCAAATACGAGGGAATTTTCGTAGCCAACACCACGCCATTCAAGGAAGACGGTACACTGGACCACGAGGCGCTTCGTTCGGAAATCGACTATCTTGTAGACGCTGGCATCAACGGGTTCTTTGCTGCCGGAACTTATGGGGAAGGGCCCATGATGTCTCCGGATGAGTTTGCCGATTACATCGAGACTTTCTCCACAGCCGTGCGCAAGAGAGTGTCTGTCATTGCGCAGGTAGGGGCGACTACTTTGGAGCAGACCATAGTTCAAGCAAAGGCAGCTGCTTATGCGGGAGTAGACTCAATTGCCGCCATACCGCCGTACTACTATCCGCATGACGACACGGCCCTCTTTGGCTTCTATAGTGATCTGTGTGAGGAAGCCGAGTTGCCAGTCTTTATCTACAACAATCCGTATCGATCTGGCAACAAGATCTCGCCGGCGCTTTTTGCCAGGCTATGCCAGATACCTGGAATCGCTGGCATGAAGGACAGCGGCGGCAGCCTTTCGGACTTCTGCCTCTACAAGATGGCTGCTGCAGACAAGAAGGACTTCCATCTGCTTCTGGGAAGCGATGACATGACCCTGAGCGGATTTGTGATGGGCGCTCCAGGTGCCATTGCTGTTTTGGCCGCAATATTCCCGGAGATGTTTGTCAAGATGTATGAAGCCTTCAAGAAGGGAGACCTGGAAGCTGCCCGTGACCTCCAGTACGAGGCTATAAAGGCACGGATGGTCCTGAAACGCGGTCCGTATATCTCCACGTATAAGGCTGTCCTTGGCATGCTGGGAAGACAAGGCGGATACTCCAAGAAGCCGGTTAGAATGCCGTCGGAAGAGGAATTGGAGAGCATTCGCAAATCTCTAAGAGCTCTTGGGCATCTGAAGTAGTCTTCGAATGGGAGTGGCGGCGCAGTGCTTGAGGCTGTGCCGCCACCTGGGGTTGGCAGTTTACCTATCGGAGGGAGCCAGAATGTCTGACCAATACTTGATGAGCATAGACATTGGGACAACCGGCATCAAGGCAGCTCTATACAATGATCTGGCCTGCTATGTAGATGGAGCATATGTCGAACAGCCGCTTACATGTGAAAGGCCGGGCTGGGCAGAACAGGATCCGAGGGCCTGGTGGCAAGGGGTTGTTGCCGCAACGCGGCAGGTACTGGTCAAGTCAAAACTGGATCCAGGCAGCATCCTGGCCATAAGCGTCACTGGACAGCAGCCGTCTCCAGTATTCCTGGATGGAGAGGGCGAAGTTCTGGGCAAATCGCTGATCTGGATGGATAGAAGGACTTCTGACGAGTGTCAGTGCGTGGCCGACTCGATAGGCTCGGAAGCTCTTTACAACAAGACGGGCCTGAGAGCAGATGCAATGTACGGCATATACAAGATCATGTGGCTTCAGAAACATCGTCCCGAACTCTCAGAGCGTCTGCGCTACGTTCTGCAGCCCAAGGATTTCATCAATTACCGACTGACAGGCAAGATCGCTTCTGATTATGCCAGTTCTGCTGCTATGCAAGGGCTGGGATTGAAGACGTTGCGATGGGAGGAAGAGATCTTTCAGGCAGCAGGCGTACCTCTCTCAATCATGCCCGAGCTGCATGACTGCACACATATTCTGGGGAACGTGTCGGCACAGGCTGCCAGTGAACTCGGGTTGAGCGAGGAAACTTGCGTAATGGTCAGTGCCGGAGACACCACCCTTTCCGCTCTGGGCTGCGGCGTGATGAGGGCTGGTGATACTGCTGTAGTAATTGGCACATCGTCTGACGTGGTGTCGTGTGTCCGGCGGCCCGTGTTTGACCACAAGCAACGCATCGGTTGTTATCCGTACGTTGTTCCAGGGCTGTACATCACTATAGCCGGAGCAAATAGCTCAGGAATTGCTTTGCGGTGGCTAAGGGACCAGTTGCTGGGTGGGGGCAGTGCGAAGCCGACGTATGATGAACTGACAGAAGCAGCGTCGAGCGTGCCGCCTGGATGTGACGGATTGCTCTTCCTGCCGTACCTTTCCGGAGAGCGCAGCCCGGTATACAATCCTGAAGCGCGGGGCATTTTTGCCGGGATCAGCCTAATGCATTCAAGGCCCCACTTTGTCCGCGCAGTCTTAGAAGGGGTGGCCCTCAGCGTCCATGACAGGTTGTCCATCACGCGAGCGCTTGGAGCCGAACCGGCCCGTGTAGTCTTAAGCGGAGGCGGCGCAAAGAGCGAGCTGTGGCGGCAGATTATTACCGACATGATTGGCCTGCCCACGAGGCGAGCAGATGTCAGCGACTCAGCTTTGCTGGGTGCGGCCATGGTAGCCGCCGTGGGAAGCGGACTATACTCTTCCCTCACGGAAGCATGCGAGAAGATGATGCGGTTTAGTGAAGATGCTTGCCCAGATGAGGAGACGCACGCAACATACCAAAAGGTGTATCGCTTATACAAGGATCTATATGAAGCAAATGTCGGCTTCTTTTCTTCGCTTGCACAAGCAGGATTGGATTGAGACCCTTCCGATCGCTTGATGGATTAGCGAGACTTGTTATAGCTCAATCAGGACGTTGAATGGGAAACCGATAGCGAAGGAGCTGCACCTTGAAAGCTGAAGTAGGAGTCAGGTCAAAGCAGCCCGGATGTCTCCATTTGCAGTCCGGATAGCTCGGTGGCTCTCGGGCCCGGACGGAATGGAGTCAGATGAACCATGCCTTAACACCTGGTTGGAGGCATCTACAGACTCGCCGGATTGATCGATTCACGCATCAATTCCGGATCAAGGAACTCAGCCATATGGGCTCACTACGACCTGACTCCTCTTCGGTTCTCAAGGGACAGGAAGCACTAACATTGATGCATGGGGGGCGGGAACGGATGCGCAATCCGATGGACAGTATTCCGCAGTACACACGAGCCATCTTAAAAGTGCATCTTGCCTCAATGGGCTATGATCGTTCTGACTTCGACGAGAAGCCTGTCATTGGGGTTGTGAATTCATGGAATGAAGTTTGTCCCGGCCACTACCCTCTACGGGAATTGGCGGAGCATGTCAAGAACGGGGTGAGGGAAGCCGGAGGATTTCCTTTAGAGTTTAACACCATAGCTCTCTGTGACGCCTTTGGCCAGGGCAATGCAGGTATGCGTTACATGTTGCCCAGCCGAGATATTATTGCAGACAGCATTGAAACAATGGTTCGTGGAGGAATGCTCTTTTCGGGGTTAGTTTTTCTGACTGCTTGCGACAAGATCACGCCCGCCATGCTAATGGCGGCAGCGCGCTTGGACTTGCCTTCTATCTTTGTGAGCTGTGGACCCATGAACCATCTTGGCCCGGCCTCTGTCAAGGAGAAGGCCCGGAAGGAGTTCCGAGGCGGGGACATCGACGAGGAAGATCTGATCAAGGGGAATCTTGCCTTCTACTCCGGGCCGGGCGTATGTCCATTTCTGGGCACAGCAAATACGATGCTTGCTGTAGCCGAGGCATTGGGCTTGATGCTGCCGGGCACCGCTCTTATTCCTTCGGGTACGGCGGCTCGCCTATGGGCCTCAAGGCTGGCTGGACGCCGGGTTGTGCAGCTTGTGAAAGAAGACATGCGACCACGCCGCATTCTTAGCCATGGTGCTTTCATGAACGCTATACGTTTGGTGATGGCCATTGGAGGGTCGCTCAATACACTCGTCCACATCCCGGCTATCTCAGGAGAACTGGGCTTGGACGTAACATGGGATGACTTTGATCGACTGAGTGAAGACACCCCTTTTCTGACACCGATAACCCCCAACGGGCCGTTTAGTGCAAAGGATCTGGGCCTTGCTGGGGGCGTGCCTGCAGTAATGAAGGAGATTGCGTCACTGCTCGACCTTGAAGCCATCAACATAAGCGGCCAAACACTTCGAGAAATGGTGGAAGAAGCACAGAATACTGATCCAGAGGTCATCCATTCGGTTAGCAAGCCAGTGCTGCCCTATGGAGGAATTACTGTGCTCAAGGGCAATATCGCCCTGGAAGGCGGTGTCGTCAAGAAGTCGGCAGTACCTCGGGAGCTGTGGTCGTTTCGCGGCCCTGCGCGGGTCTTCGATTGTGAGGAAGACTGCACTGAAGCTATCACTCGAGGCGACGTGAAGGACGGCGACGTTCTGGTGATTCGGTATGAGGGACCCCAAGGAGGTCCCGGAATGCGTGAGATGCACCGCGTAACTGAACTGGTAAAAGGCAGAAGATTGGCAGTGATCACAGACGGTCGTTTCTCTGGAGCTTCAGGCGGTCTGTCGGTGGGCTACATTACACCGGAGGCTTTGACGGGCGGAGCAATTGCGTGTGTCGAAAATGGGGACATGATTGAGATCGACATTGCTGAGCGCCGCATAGAGCTGTTGCTGGATGACAAAACTCTAGAGGAACGCGAACGCAAGCTAGTCCATCCATCTTATTCTAAGCTAACCAAAGTGCTGGCCGATTATCAACAGAGGGTGGGTCCTGCTTCAAAGGGCGCTCGAACCTGTTAGCCGGCGTATTAGAAATCCATGGCCCCACGGCCTAGAGCTTTCAGTTTCTGTGCAAGGAAAGGAATCAGCAGATGGGCCGCACGCCCTTTGGGGACAGGAGGCCCCCTTTCGGGACGGCTTCATTGCCGACATAGCCCCAAGGCTAAGATGGACGTGAAACCGAGGAAAACAGCGGCCGTGGCGAGCCGGATGTGCCCGCCGCGGCCGATTGGGGTTGATGTCGTGTATATCAGGTTATGTTCTCCATACTACTCCGGCAGGCTCTTGAAGCACAGGAACCAGTCTTGACACTCGTAGTCGTCGCCTGCTTCGGCTACTCTCTTGTCGGCCTGCCCGTACGATCCCGGAGGAGGCACTATTACCTTCTCGCCCGGGCGCCAGTCCGCCGGAGTGGCCACTTTGTGCTTATCAGAAGTCTGCATGGCGATAAGCAGGCGCTTGATCTCGTCGAAGTTTCGTCCGTTGGAAAGCGGATAATAGACCAGAGCGCGGATGGTCGCCTCGGGGTCTATGAAGAAGACTGCCCGCACGGCTTGAGTGTCGCTAGCCGATGGCTGAACCATCCCGTACTTCTTTGCGACCTCCATCTTCAGGTCGGCGATGAGCGGGAACTTGACCTCGATTTTCTCCATGTCGCGGAACTTGATCTTCTCTTTGATTGTTCTCAGCCAGGCTATGTGGCTGAAGTTGCTGTCGATGGAAAGCCCGATCAATTCGCAGTTGAGCTCGCGGAACTCATCTTGCATTGATGCAAAGGTCATAAACTCAGTTGTGCATACCGGAGTGAAGTCCGCCGGATGGCTGAAGAGTATGACCCACTTGCCCTTGTAGTCATCGGGGAAAGAGATTTTGCCCTGTGTTGTTACTGCTTGAAAGCTCGGGGCCTTCTCTCCTATGAGGGGAATACGCATGGTCTCCTCACAACATGCAGTCTTGCAATTCTCAGTCATACGTACATTCTCCTTTCATGAGCAGCCTATATGTGGCGCTCTCTGGATCCAGTCTGTTTCTCGCAGCGCTTGCACACGCCGCGCAATTCCACATGGACTGCGTTGACGCGGCCGATGCCCTCGACCTCCTCAGGCGCTGTCACACTGTCAAGCCCTGGACAGTCCACATCATGCGCCTCGCCGCAGATCGAGCAGACGAAGTGATGATGTGGCGTGACGTTGCCATCAAAACGCACTTTCTCTCGTGATGGGCCCACGGTTGTGATCAATCCCAGCGAGTCAAGCATCCACAGGGTTCGATAGATGGTGTCAAGTGATACCGTAGGTATCTTCTCACGGACGCGCTGACATATGGTTTCCGCGTCGGGGTGGTCGTGGGATTTGGCCACTTCCTCAAAGATTACCAGGCGTTGATGGGTCACTTTGAAACCTTCGCGCCTGCAAACATCCTTGAAATGGTGAAGACGTTCTTGCGACTCATCCTCCTTGATTTTGGCTCATCTCCTCAATTACGAAGCGTTACTATCTAGGAGTATATATTAATAAAGCATAGGTGTCAATAGTCCCCACTATTGTTTCCTTCATCGTTCGCGGAAAGCATCATTAAGAGAGATTGCTCGATTTTGTGCTCGCTGGTTCTACTGTGCCAGTTGGATGGTGGAGCTATTCTGCACCTTGAGGGAGGGCGACCGGCGAGGCGGAGGCGGGTGTGAGGTCTATTCCGTTATGGGAGCATTCAACGCGAAGTTGCAATAGCTCTTGTTAATGGGCGACTCTACCCCAGGCCAATGCATATATGGAGGATTATGGTGGGGTTCCTCGAAATGAACGAACATGGCCCAAAGCTCATACGTACAGCAAGGTGCAGAAGAACTCAAGTCCACACAAACGAGTCTTAACGCTTGGGGTTAATATACGATTTGACATGGGGGACCTGATTTGCGTATAATATTTAAGGATGAGGACCTCCTATTGGCATGCACAGATCCTAAGATTGGCAAACGAAAATGGGGAGAATCTCGGGCAAAGGTGATCAGGCGGAGGCTTGATGAGCTTCAGGCTGCAGAAACCCTTGACGACATGAGATGCCTGCGTGGGGCAGGATGCCATGAGCTCAGAGGTCAGCGGCAGGGTACTCTGGCAGTTCACGTGAGCCAACCGTACAGGCTGATATTCAAACCTGCGGAATGTCCGATGCCCCGGAAACCGGATGGAGGTTTGGACTGGACGAAGGTGAAGGCCATTATTGTGCTTGAGGTGGTGGATTACCATTGACTGACAGGGGCATGGGAATGCTTGATTATGTGCCAAGTGTAGTTTCACCGCCTGGTGACACATTGCTGGAGACGATTGAGGCGTTGGGCATGACTCAGTTAGAGCTGTCGCAGCGCATGGGTCGTCCTGTCAAAACGATAAATGAGATCATCAACGGGAAAACCGCAATAACTCCCGAGACGGCTTTGCAGCTTGAGCGGGTGCTAGGTGTTCCTGCGCATTTCTGGAGGAATCGTGAGGAGCAGTGCCAGCAGTATCTTCTGGCCCAGAAGGACGAGGCAGAGCTGGCCGAATGTGGCGATTGGCTGAAAGAGATACCCTTCAGGTGTCTTGTGAAGCTTGGCTGGGTAAAGGATGGCGCAAATGATGTCGAACGAGTAAAGGCGGGTCTGGAATACTTCGGAGTGGCGTCAGTCGACGCCTGGCGCTCAATATGGGGTTCACCAGCCGCCGCATATCGCCAGTCGCTGGCTTTTGAAGCCGACCCCGGGGCAGTGGCGGCATGGCTCCGAAAAGGCGAAATAGAAGCGTGGGCAATGGAGTGCAGCCCCTATAGGAAGAAGGCGTTTGCTGCGGTCCTTGAGAAAATTCGGTCCCTCACAGTGGAACAACCTGGGGTTTTCATTCCGAAGATGCAATCTCTGTGCGCTCAGGCTGGTGTGGCAGTTGTTTTTGTGCCTGAACTGCCCAAGTGCCGCGCATCCGGTGCTGCTCGATGGCTAAATAGAGGGAAGGCCCTTGTTCAGCTGAGCCTTCGCTACAAGACCAACGACCATCTTTGGTTTACCTTTTTCCACGAAGCAGCGCATGTTTTAGGTGGTGACCGAAGTCTTACGTTCATTGACGAATTTGGATCCAAGGACCTCGCGTCAAAGGAGGAGGTACAGGCAGATCGCTTCGCTGCCGATATCCTCATCCCACCGGCTGAGTACAGCAGATTCACCGAGGGGAAGCGGGGCGAGCTAATAAGTCGGAAAGAAGTCGTGGAATTTGCCAAATCGATCGAGGTGGCCCCGGGAATCGTTGTCGGCCGTCTGCAACATGATAAGCTTTTGCCGTACACTCATCTCAACGGCCTCAAAGTGCAGCTGAAATGGACTACATAATCGCAGGCTTGATCCGTTTTTCGGCCTGTGTCTGCTGATTGGGCTGTGTCACATCACCCATCACAGCTACACCCCTACCAGGCTTTCGACTTTCCTTTGAATCCTATCATTAACCACCTGCTTGCTGATCCAGTACTGATGAGATGGGGTTCCATGAAGGTAGTGAGAAAAGAATTGCAGCTTCCATCTTCAGTGATAACGGTCACTGCCGTGACGGGCGTTCGCCGATTATGTTATAAAGAGTGAGGTAGAGGCGGCAAAGAAGGCGAAAGCAATGCCCGAGGCAAATCAGTCTGGCGGACGATTCTTGTGCTCTTTGCCATATGGAGGTATGTTACAGTGAAAAAAGCAACCAGGATCCTTATTCCTATCATGATTCTCCTGGTATCTACTATGCTTGCCGGGTGCGGAGGATCTCCCGACAAAACAGTGGCCAGGTTCCTCGACGCTTTCCGGGCTATGGATTCTGCGAAGATGAGCAAATATGTGGTCGGAGGAGACGAATCCCAGGTTGTTGCGGAATTCAAGAAAGACTCCAAGAGCGATCAGCTATTGTCGAAGATCCTGGGCAAGATGACGTATAAGGTCCAGAAACCAGTGATAAGCAATGATACGGCGACTGTGTCCGTAATCATAACATGTGTAGACGTGCCTGAGCTGATCAAGGATGTTGCCCCGAAGGCGGTTGGCCAGGCTGTATCCTCTCTTTTCAACAAGAACTCCAACCAGGATGCGGGTGAATCGACTATGGAGCTCATGGAGGATGCTATCCGGGATTCCTCGGTTGAGATGACTACCGTAAACACTGAGTTTGCTCTGGCTCGCGAGAATGGAAAGTGGCTGATAGACTTCAGTGATACATCTTCAAGATCGTTTATCAAAGCTGTTACCGGCAATGTGAACCAGATCTTCGGCAATTGACACTCGCCAGGGCTAGATGCCTCATTTCTGAGTAGGCGGTGCCCAAAAATGAGGCATCTGGCAGCTGGCAATGCCTAATTGTTAGGCATTGCCCTCGATCTCATACCGAATCCCACCGCTTAATGGATGTGTAGAGTGCATAAACCCTTCTCAGAACCTACACTGCTTCATCATACGCCCCCGCAAACTGGCTGTTGTAAAGGTCGTAGTAGAACCCCCGTGCCGCCATGAGCTCCGCATGGTTGCCCTGCTCGACGATGCTTCCGTTGTCCATGACCAGGATGGTGTCGGCGTTTCGCACAGTCGAGAGACGGTGGGCTATTACGAAGCTTGTGCGGTCACGCATCAGCTCCGCCATGGCCTTCTGTATCAGCACTTCGGTGCGGGTATCCACTGAGCTTGTCGCCTCGTCGAGGATGAGGATCTCGGGGTCGGCCAGGAAAGCCCGGGCGATTGTGAGCAGCTGTTTCTGCCCTTGCGATATATTGGACGCCTCATCGCCCAGCTCTGTATCGTAGCCGTCTGGCAACGTCCTCACGAAGTGGTCGACGTGGGCAGCGTGGGCTGCGGCCATGATCTGGGCTTCAGTGGCGTCCTCCCGTCCGTAGGCGATGTTGTCGCGGATGGTTCCGTTGAAAAGCCACGTATCCTGGAGGACCATTCCAAAGAGCCGCCTCAGGTCATTGCGGGCCATGTCGCGGATGTCGACGCCGTCAATGGAGATGCTGCCGCCATCCAGCTCGTAGAATCTCATCAAGAGGTTGACCACGGTCGTTTTGCCGGCCCCTGTGGGTCCGACGATGGCGACTGTTTGCCCAGGCTCAACTTCCAGATTCATGTCCTCAATCAGCGGCACATCAGGCTTATACCTGAACGCCACACTGTCGAAGGCCACATGTCCTTCCACATCTTTGAGAACCACGGGAGTTTCCGTATCCGGAGCTTCCTCTTCTTCATCGAGGAGCTCGAATACGCGCTCAGCTGAGGCTACTGTCGACTGGAGCACATTCATTATGCTGGCCGTCTGGACTATCGGCTGGGTAAACTGCCTTGAATACTGGATGAAGGCCTGGACGTCCCCAAGCGATAGAGTGCCGTTTGCGACTCTCATGCCTCCTAGCACGCAGACTGCCACGTAGTTCAGGTTATTGATGAAGCGCATGGCCGGCTGGATCGTGCTTGATATGAAGTGCGCCTTGAAGCTCGCCTGGTAGAGACGGCCGTTTTCTTTGTTGAACTCATCGATCGCTTCCCCTTGGCGGTTGAAGGCCTTCACTATGTTGTGGCCTGTGAACATCTCCTCAATGTGTCCGTTGAGAGCGCCGGTGCTGTCCCATTGCTCAGTGAATTGCTTTTGGGAGCGCCTGGCAATTGACAACGTGACGATCACGCTCAGGGGCAGTGTAGCAAGGGCTATCAAGGCAAGCAGCGGGCTTATGGAAAACATCATTATCAATACGCCGATCACAGTAAACGTTGCCGTAATCAGCTGAGTTAGGCTCTGCTGGAGCGTGCCGGCGATGTTGTCGATGTCGTTTGTCACCCGGCTCAGGATCTCGCCGCGCGTGTTGCTGTCGTAGTACTTCAGCGGCAGCCGCGCGAGCTTCGCGTCGGCCTCTTTGCGCAGGCCGTACACGGTGCGCTGTGAGATTCCGGCCATGATGTAATGCTGCAGCCAGCTGAAGAAGGAGCCTATGATGTATATGACGACAAGGGTGATTAGCACCCGGGCGATGGCGGCGAAATCGACGCCGGCGCCGGGGACGATGTTCATCCCTGCAACCATGTCGGCCATCTGGTCTTTTCCGGCGGCCTTGAGCATGGCTATGATATGCTCCTTGCCAAGCCCCGGAGGCAGCTGTTTCCCGATTACCCCTTCAAAGAGGATGTTAGTCGCCCGGCCCAAAATCTTAGGGCCGGCAATGCTCATAACGACGCTGGCTATGGATAGAAAAGCTACTATGACAAGCAGCGTCTTGTGGGGCTTGAGGTAGCCCGACAGCCTCTTCAGCGAGCCCTTGAAGTCGCGGGCCCGTTCCGCAGGCATCATGGCGCCCATGGGGCCATGGCCTGGTCCTCGTCGTCTTGGCCTCTTCTCTTCACTCATGCGACTTCCTCCTCTGAAAGCTGTGAAAAGACGATCTCGCGATAGACGGCACACTCTTCCATCAAATCGTCGTGTGTCCCTATTCCCACGATCTCGCCTCTATCTAGCACGATAATGCGGTCGGCGTTCATTATGGTGCTTACGCGCTGCGCCACGATGAAGACTATGGCGTCGTCCACTTCCTCCTGGAGCGCGGCGCGAAGGGCGGCGTCAGTCTTGAAGTCAAGCGCGGAGAAGCTGTCGTCGAAGATGTATATCTCCGG
>JAQVXE010000022.1 GCA_028709305.1 Bacillota bacterium
CTGATATACGAACCAGCTGATGTGGCTTTGCTCGTGGCCGGGTTCGCGCTAGGGCCTCTGCCGGGACTAATATGTACTGCTGTTGCATGCGTTTTCCAGGCTATGCTGCTATCCTCGGACGGGTGGTTCGGAGGCCTTATGCATTTCATCTCATCCGGCGCACTGGTAGCAGTATCTGCCGTGACATACAGCAGATACAAGACGAAGAAAGGCGCCTATATCGCCTTGGCCGCTGGCGGACTCGCAATGGTTGGCGCAATGATTCCAGCCAACCTCTTCCTGATTCCCATGTTCTACGGGATGCCAAGACAGGTAGTTGTGGACATGATTGGGTGGATTGTGCTTTTCAACGTGCTCAAAGCCGGAATCAACTCCGCTTTGACTGCGCTTGTGTATAAGCCGCTCTCTGGGCTGATTAAGGCTGTTCCTGAAGAGCCCAGCAAGTCACCGGCGAGGTTATTCTCGAGGAATACGTCGGGACGTCGGGGTTAGCGCTTCTGTTAACCGGGGCAGGGCCAGAGACGGATTCCAAACGGGCCAGAGCCATCGGGCATCTGGCCCTGATCAATTTCTGGCCGAATCCTGCGCGGCGGTGGGATTATGTGTTTTGCCATGTTGAGGGCGTAAAGCAGTAGATAATGCATATGATCCATATGTGTGCGGGATAGAAGATGTAGTAGAATCTGCATCTTGCTGAGGGCGGCGGCGATGAGTTTAAGGTCGAAACCGCTTAGAACGCCGTCTTCGCTCATTGCCAGACGGATTCTCCTCTCGACTTGCAGGGGCTTGACTGGCATAATTAAGTTGGACTTGCCAGTGCCTGCGCTGACAGGCTTGGTGTGATTGCAGCTCGAAATGGTAAATGTATCATCAACATCCACCATGTTCAGCAATTTGGTGAGGCTGGAATCTATGGGGCAAGCGATGTTCTGGACCAAGACAGGCAGTTGACTGGAGGGCAATCCATGAAAACAGTCTTCAATATAATCGGTCCCGTGATGGTTGGGCCTTCTTCTTCGCACACGGCAGGGGCGGTTCGAATAGGGCTTGCGGCCCGCGCCATTGTCGGCGGGCAACCTTCCCGAGCCGTCATTACCCTGTACGGCTCGTTTGCCACGACATATGGGGGCCACGGCACTGACCTGGCGCTCATTGCGGGGCTTCTGGGGATGGAGCCGGACGACGAGCGCATTCCCGACGCACGCCGTCTTGCGGCTGAATATGGGCTCGATGTGAGGTTCAAAATCGCAGAAGATTCGCCCGATGTCCATCCAAACACTGCGAAACTGGAGCTTGCGGGGCCCCGCGGCACTACTAGGACCGTGGTCGGCTCATCTGTTGGGGGAGGAAGCATCCTGATCACGCGGATTGACCATTTCGAGGTAGACTTCTCAGGTGAAAGCCATGCTATCGTTGCCTCTTACAGAGACCAGCCCGGCATTATTGCGAAGATTACATCGCTGCTGGCTACCGAAGATGTGAACATAGCGTCTATGCGCGTCTCGCGCGAGGCCAAACATGCGAGGGCGTTGGCAATAATCGAAGTGGATCAGCCAGTTTCGGACGAGGCACGTGCTCTGATTTCCCGCATCTCCGGTGTGGACGAGGTCATGACCCTGCCGCCGGTCTCGTCGGATTAGGGGGGAGTCTCTATGGCGATTATTACACTTGCTGAACTTGTAGAAGATGCTTCTCTCTCAGGTGTAAGCATCGGCGCGATCGTGCGCGCGAGAGAGGCTGAACAGAGTGGACGTACGGAAGACGATCTCAATTCTGACATGCAAGAGCGGCTTGGAGTCATGAGATCAGCCGTAAGCTACGGGCTTGGAGGAGTCCGGTCCAGAAGCGGCATCACAGGCGGGGACGGGCCACGCATGGCAGCCGCCAGGCTAAAGGGGAAGGCGATCTGCGGAGAGCCTCTCGACTCCGCTATGGCTTATGCGCTGGCTGTGACCGAAGTCAACGCATCAATGGGCCGGATTGTGGCTGCCCCGACTGCGGGATCATGCGGAGTGTTGCCGGGCGTGTTGCTCTCTGTAGGTGAGAGATTGGGTGCCGAAGACTTGGCTCTTGTGGAAGCTCTCTTCGCCGCAGGAGGCGTTGGTGCTGTGATAGAGCGGAGCAGTACGCTTTCGGGAGCTGCGGCCGGGTGTCAGGCTGAGTGCGGGTCGGCGGCGGCCATGGCTGCTGCAGCCGCCGTGCAGCTTGCCGGAGGTTCGCCGGAAGCCTGCGCACATGCCGTGGCATTGGCGTTCAAGGGCCTCTTAGGCCTCGTTTGCGATCCCGTAGCCGGGTTGGTTGAAGTGCCATGCATCAAGCGGAATGCAACATCAGTTGCAGTTTCCCTTGCCGCTGCAGACATGGCTCTTGCAGGGATCCGAAGTGTTATTCCGGCAGACGAAGTCATAGAGGCAATGGGCTCGATCGGCCACGCCCTTCCGCCGTCCCTGCGCGAGACAGCCCTTGGCGGACTGGCCGTGACTCCCACAGGGAAGAAGCTGGCTCTAGAATTGGAGTTGAACAAGAAGAAGTTGCCCTTGGAAGATGAGCTGCCTTGCAGGGGTGGTTGATGCTGGTTGATACTGGGAGATGAGATTCGGGGCTTAGCATCCGGGGGCTTCCATTAGGCGGAACTCCTGCCGTGTTTTTCTGCGTACTTGCACACTCGCCTCAGGATGCGTATAATAGGGGTAGTGAAAATCCATACTGTATATTACGAGCGGATGTGGCCTAGCGGTAGGGCAACGGCTTCCCAAGCCGTGGATCGCGGGTTCGAATCCCGTCATCCGCTCCATTTCTTTTCCCTGCGGCGTTTTGACTGCGGGGTTTTTGTTTGGCTAGATTGCATTCCTAGAATGCCTTTTCCAGCACCTCCAGCAGTTCACTGCGGGTTGCAGGTCGATTGGGTATTCCAAATGAAGCTCCGCTCTGAAGCTCGCTTGTGGCAATCCAGTCCAGGTCGCGCCTGGTGAGCCCCGCACTTCTCAGTGAAGTTGGCAGTCCGGCGGCAGTGAAGAGCTGATAGATGAGATCTCGGAGCCCGGCAATCAGTTTGTCAGGCACGTGGCCCTGCAGGCCGGATTCGCGGGATTCCCCGTCTTCACCTTCAACACTCAGTTCAAGAATGTCACCTTGCCCCAATGCCGGTAGCGCCTTCTGGACCACATGAAGCCGTCTTGCAGTCTCACTGTCGGCTTGCGCTTGAATTGTGAGCCCTGGCGCAAGAAGTACGCCCACCATATTACCATGGCTTAATCCAAACCTAATGCAATGGTGGACCAAGGCATGGGGAAGGCCCAGGTGAGCGTGGGTGAACGCTATCCCCATGAGCATGCTGCCCCACGAGAGCAGATTTCGGGTGCGAGCGCTGATTGCGTCTGGCCCGAGTGCCCCCTCTACCCCGTCCGCCTCCTGTCTGCGCGTGGTATCAGAGGATAACCTCTCTGTAGCGCGTTGAAGTTCGTTGAGGCCTTCTACCAGATTGCAAGTGGCAGCAAGGGCCACTGCCTGCACTTCTCTAGACGCTTTCGCACTTGTGAAGATCTCCAGGGATTGGGCTAGTGCGTCGATTGAGGATGTGACTGTAGGACGGAATGGAAGAGAATCAGTCAGGGACGGATCAGCTATGATCATGGATGGAGAGGGTATAGGCCGGATGCTCCGTTTCTCTTCTCCGAGCTCCACAACAGCATTATTGGAGCTCTCAGAACCAGTCCCAGAAGTGGTTGGCAGCGCGATCCAGGGCAGGGCTAGTTTCGGGTCTACTGCCTTAGCCTTCAGTTGGAATGCGGCGACGTCTGCGCCGCCATCCTGGAATGCCAGGCCTGCTACGGCTTTACCAACATCCAAGGTCGTCCCGCCGCCCATGGCCAACACCATCGCAGCGTCAACCTTAATGGCTGTGCCGATTCCCGCACGGATGATGTCATGGTTGGCGTGGCCTTGCACTTCGAGACGATGCATGTCTGGTCCGCCTGAGCCCTCAATCGCTTGGAGGCTCTCTACGATCCTGCGCACCTGCGGTGACCTCGAACTCGACGCGCCAACTACGGCAAGAACTGAGGATTGAGAAGGCAGGTTGCGGATGGTGCGGCCCAAATGCGCCAACCCCATATCTCGTCCGAAGATGATGCGCTCGGCGGTCTGCGGCAGTGCTTTGCGGTTAACCTCCACATTGCCGGAAGACTCATCATAATCCACAATCCCCGGCACGCTCCAAACCCCCTGATCACTCGTCTTGCTGATTCTGATCATCTCATCAAACCACCCAATTTGCCAAGTCTCTGTCTGAAACTGCTACACTCCTCAGGATTCCACGCAGTGGCGGAATCCTCCTTCGTGCATGGCTTCTCATTTAGGCCCATCCGGCAATCTGCCATTCTTCTCAAGAGAGGAGCCGCGGGATGTTTCTCGAAGTTTAAAAGAATGTCTGCCTCAACGCGGGTAAAAGGGTGATATGTATGCGCGGTTTTGCATTGATGGGCGCCTGTATTCTTGTGGCCGGAATCATAGAGAGTTGGCTTCATATGCGCCGTCTCAGCAAGATACGTATTAGGGTCCATGTAAACGGCACCAGAGGGAAATCGACAACGACGAGGCTGATAGCCGCCGGTCTGCGGGCCGGTGGCCTGCGCGCCATCGGCAAGACCACAGGCACGGCAGCTAGGATCATATGGGAGGACGGATCAGAAGAGCCAGTGGCCCGGCGCGCCAATCGGGCGAACATCTCTGAGCAAGTGAGCCTTGTCAGGCTGGCACATTCCCGGGGCGCAGATGCAATAGTCGTCGAATGCATGGCACTGCAGCCGGAGAACCAATGGGTGGCCGAGCGGCATATGATCAGGTCTACGGTGGGCGTTATCACCAACGTCCGCGATGATCACCTGGATGTCATGGGTCCGAGCGTGCGGGATGTGGCCGACGCCCTTGCTCTGACTATTCCCTATGGCGGCGCTCTGGTTACAGCTGAAGGGGGGTTCCTTTCCGTCTTCGAGCAGAGGGCGCATAAGACTGGTGCATCTGTTCATGCAGTTAGCGCAACTGATGTTCCGGACGATGTGGCCCTTGGTTTCGACTACATCAACTTCCCGGAGAATGTGGCATGTGCATTGAAAGTGTGCGAGCTGTGCGGCGTGTCGCGCGACGTGGCGCTCGAAGCGATGTTGAATGCCGAGGGGGATCCAGGGGCCGCAAGAGTTTTGAGGCTCGATTGCGGCTTGGCCCCCTACGTGCTTGTGAATGCATTTGCCGCAAATGACTGCGATTCTACGGCACTCGTCTGCAAGGCGGCAGAGGCCAAAACTGCTCCCTTTACCCTGGACGGGCTCCCTGCCATCGTGATACTGAACAATAGGTCTGACAGGCCTTTCCGCGCAGGCGAACTGGCTCAGTTCGTGGCCGAGGAGATTGATCCACAGTGGATCTTTGTAGTTGGCGAAGCGGGCAGGGTTGCCATGAGGGGCCTTGCAAGAGGCGGTGTTGACAGGGCCATCATGGTGAATCTTACGCTCCGGCGCAATACCGAAACAGTGCTGGGGAGCGTAGCAGAGCGATGCCCTCGAGGGGCGGTTGTATACGGAGTTGGAAACACCAAAGGCATAGGCGAAGGAATAATCCAGTATTTCGAGGCAAACGGGGTGTCGTTGTGATCGTAACCATCTCGATTGGAATAGGCCTAATAGTTGGCTTCATCTTCACTGAATTGACAGGACTCTATGCCGGGGGCCTGGTTGTGCCGGGATATCTTGCACTCTACCTTGACCAGCCGTTTCGGATCATCGCCACGTTTCTGGTGGCCCTCGCCGCCTACGGCATTGTTTGGGCTATCTCAAACTTCATTGCGATCTACGGAAGGCGCCGCTTCATGGTATGTGTCATAGCCGGTTTCTGGCTGGGTTGGTTTACCAACAGGGCGGGGATAAGCATTACTGCGGGAGGCCCTGAGTTGCGGGCGATTGGCTATATCATCCCGGGCCTCATAGCAAACGATATTGCAAGACAGGGCGCAGTGCGTACATTCCTTTCGGTGATGTTGGTGGCTGCAGTTGTCAGACTGCTCATGATAGTAATCACGTGACGGCTTGCCTGCCGATCCTGAAATGGGATGGTGCCTAGGGGTTGGAGTTTGCCCACTGCTGTGGAAAGAGGGGAATATGCCTGTGTGGAAGGGTTTCATTGCGCCGATAGGGTGCCAGTATGGAAGGGACAGGGTTGATCTTGCCATGCTCTGCTTAGCAGTTGTAGTAGCATTGGCAGCCTTGGGCATTGCAGTTCGTCCTACCCGAATTGGCATGTCTGGCGGCGTGAGGAGTGGAATGAGCGAATACGCAAGCGAGCAGATCAGGGCTGCGGAGATCATGGCAGACTGCATTTCGGCCGTAGCCAATGCCAAGACCGAGCTGGGTATTCCCATCGATCCAGAGCTGGACCCGAACCGCACTGGGTTGATTGGCCCCGATTTCACACCGCTGACTACCACCGTCGGGGTTCTTGAAGCGAAGCGCACCGCTACGAATCCGGACTTTGCTGCACTTATGGTCAAGTATTTTAGGGAGGCGGGGCTCCGTCAGGGCGATGTGGTGGCAGTTGGTGCAAGCGGTTCATTTCCATCTTTGATCATTGCCACATTGGCTGCCGCAAAGGCCCTGGATCTCGAGCCTGTTGTCATATATTCAGTAGGCGCTTCGATGTATGGCGCCACTATACCTGAGTTCACCTTCATCGAAATGCTTGCCGCGATACGGGCTAGAGGAATCCTTCCCTATTCAATTGCTGCAGTTTCGCTAGGCGGAGATGATGATGCGGGCGGGGGAGGCCTCTTTGAGATATCGACAGAAGTATCGCAAATGGTTGTGAGGCGATCGGGGCTTCAAGTTATCCGGGAAGACTCGATTGAAAAGAGTATAACCAGGCGAATGCAGGTTCTTGAAGAGGCTGCAGCCCGATGCGGCGGTTCGGTGAGCTGCTTTGTGAACATAGGCGGAGCTTCAGCGAATTACGGGACTACCGCAGCTTCGCTGGACTTTCCCAACGGGCTGGTGATGGTGCCCAAGGTGATGTCTCTCGACCCGGCGCGGGGGCTCATTTTTGAATATGCAGCTATGGGATTGCCAGTGATCAACCTCATAGATATTAGAGGAATCGCTATACGAAACGGGATTCCAGTAGATCCTATCCCTCTTCCGAACCCAGGTGACGGCCGGATATATTCGGCATACGGTTACAGCAAGCCCGCAGCCGTCATTGGGCTCGTCCTCTGCTTCCTTTCGCTTATCCGCGCATCCGTGAAGGGAAGGCTCCTGCAACCAGGCAATTAGGGGCCGGGCACGGCCGAAATCGCCGTACCCCTCAAGACTTGCATGAGCCAGAATCGACCACGAACTGACTCTATGCAGGGAATGAAGCCAATGGCCGAAGGCGATAGCTGCTGTGAATACCCCTACCAGCACTTCCGCAAGGCATGGATGATACGCCGCAACGATTCTCTGTGAACGCATGGGAATCACAGGGGAGCTCGATAGGCCAACGAGAGCCGGGGAGAAACCGAGCGCCGACACTACTGCATACGCCCTTGAACATGCTGACGTGGACGGCATTGAGATCTACTCAACGCAGAGACCTTGTGTTGTGCAAGGGCGATTGAGTGGAACAAGAGTGGGGGCGAGTGGGGTTTGCCATCGAACCTGGCTAACTTCTGGTCACATTGCGATCGCAAGTGACCAATTTTTGAACAGGGGGTGACCAAGATTGAGGCATGTTCCTGCCCGCAAATCCAATACATGGAGGTATGCGCTTCTGTATAGCCATTTAGTGTATGAAACTTACTCAACATGCCATAGTTTGTCTTAGAGCCCCTGCCAAATATTGCCCATGGCCCTCGGATGTCCAAAAGTTATACAGGCCCTGGCCAAAAGTTAGCCACCTTCGCCCTAGAAGTGACTAAGTTTTGGACACATCCCACGAAAGCAAACCGGAGCCTTCCTTTTTACGAAAGCATCAAATGCATAAACCGCCCTTCAAACGCAGAAGGCAACCCAAACGCGGATCCATGTAGCTGTTCCGATCCGAGATTCATAGCATTGTGGCAAAACCTACATCTGGAAAGCATGGCGCCGATAAGCCTTGCTTCCCCAGAGCTTGGGGACTGGGGGAAGGGGGCCTTGCTTGCGCAACCAAAGATGGAAAGCGGCATGCCGCTAAGGCATCCCAGGCTGCACCGCTTTCGAACCCGTTGACATGCAGCACGGAAGCTGATAACATTATTCCTGCTGAAGTATGACTGGCCGGCGTAGCTCAGGCGGCAGAGCGGCGCACTCGTAATGCGCAGGTCAAGGGTTCGACTCCCTTCGCCGGCTCCACTAGATTCTTATGGGTATAATCAGCAGGCCTAATCATAGCATGATTTGGCCTGCTTTTTCTTTTCTGGTTTGCCCGTTCGAATCAACTCGCGGGAGCCTGCCTCTGCCACCTCATCCGCAGCCTGCCCCCAGTTCCTTCGTCATGTTCCACATGTCTGTTCTGCTGAGTAGACTGAATCAGGTCCTTTGCAGGGGGTGAATAGTGTGTGGTTCTGGAAGAAGAAATCTGAACCAGATACGGATTGCTTCTGCCATCCGCCATGCCCACCGTGTCCACCGCCATGTCCACCTTGCCCACCTGGCCCGGAAGGTCCACCAGGTCCAGAGGGTCCGCCAGGTGCCGATGGTCCCCAAGGTCCGCCAGGTCCCCAAGGTCCGCCAGGCGCTGAAGGCCCCCAGGGTCCCCCCGGACCAGAAGGTCCACCGGGACCACCAGGCGAATCCGCCCAGGTTTGCCCATGCGGAAATCTGGCAGCTAACGGTTCATTCGATGACTGGGACAATGTCAATCAGCCATCTGGCTGGCCTGTGGCGGAGAATGTCGGCAGAGAGGCGAATAATGTGCACACGCTTGCCTATGCAGCGCAGCTTGGCATACCCGGTGGAGTGGATGATCCTGCCCGGCTAGGCCAGACTGTGACGGAGGCCGAGTGCGGATGCTGCTACCGTTTTGAATTCCACGCCACAGGGCGTAGCTCGAAGGGGGAGTCCTTCCGCGCCCAGGTGCTCTACGATGGCACCGTAGTAAGGGAGATACTGCTTCCAAACCCTGTCGAGCCGCAGTACAGCTATTTCAGCACCTATGTTCCCTGTGTTCCTCCTGGCACCACTGTGGACATCTTGTTTATCAAGCCTGGCGTTGGAACCTGGTTCGTTGATGACGTTGGCTTCATAGCCGAGGGGCCATGCAGTGGCGGATGTTGGTATCCTCCCGCGAACGGCGATCCCGATCCCTGTGTGGGGCAGCCGGAAAGCAAAGGTTAATATGGTACGAGGACAGGCGCCTAAGAGGCGAGGGGCTCTAGGCTAGCTTCTTGGCTTCCCGTGGCGCTGTCCTTGACTGCGCTTGCTCAATACATGATACGCGTATATGGTATAATATGAACAAACATATCAGTTAGGGAGGTTATGCGGTAGGTGGCCAAAACTACGTTTAGCGCGGCTATGTCGTGGTCTGGCAGCGGCGTGTACTGCGAGGGCGGGGCAAG
The DNA here is from genome assembly GCA_028709305.1 of Bacillota bacterium. Lineage (GTDB taxonomy): Bacteria > Bacillota > DTU025 > DTU025 > DTU025 > UBA10085. Next base: position 9,566 of record JAQVXE010000022.1, read on the forward strand.
AGGTTTCAAGGTTGCTGTGGATGAGCCAAAGCAGCTAGGCGGCACCAACCGGGCTATGAACCCGGTGGAGCTTCTTCTATGCGCGTTGGGCGGATGCATGTCGATATGTGCTGCAGCTTTTGCCAAGGAGTGCGATGTAGACCTGAGGGGCTTCTCTGTTGAACTTGAAGGGGACTTGGATCCAGACGGCTTTCTTGGCAGGAACCCGAATGTGCGCACTGGGTATCAGGAAATTCGGTATAGGATGATTATCGATTCTCCTTCTCCCCAAGAGAATATCGACAGACTTGTTGACATGATAGAGAGGAGATGCCCTGTCTCCGACACTTTGAGCGGAGTTGAAGTCGCTCGAGCATAGTTTTGCGACATAGATTGCCGCAATCCGCGTCCTTCTGTTGCTGCAGGAGGACGTGGGTTTGTGGCGAGCGCGAGCCCATAAAGACTTGACCTTCCAGGGTCGCACGGCACACGCAGACTCTCGCGGCTGATTGACGGTAACAGATATTTGGGGGCGAATTTCTTGCGCGAACTGGACCTGCACGGAATGAAGACGGCAGATGCAATCTCATTTTTCACAAGAGAATACGAGAATGCCCTGGAATCAGGGACCTCTTGTTTCAGAGTGATCCACGGGTATGGATCGGGAGGGACTGGAGGCGATACCCGTCGTTCCATAAGGTCGCTGCTTGCTGCAAACCCTGCATGCGTAGACTTCGTTGCAGGCGAAGACGTGGACGGCAATCCTGGATACACAGTCGTTTACCCAAAGAGGCGGCTGCCGTCAGGTTCTGTGGGGCTATACGACTTGATCGTGGAGTTCTGCTCATCACCTAAAACAGAGTCCGCAATCATCAGGCGCTTTGTTAGACGGACTCCGGAAGGCGAAATCCACAGGGCTCTGCGAAACCTTGAGAACCGCAGGAGGTTGCGGACGTTTTACAGGAACGGCAGAAAGCATTACATAGATTACCGCGTGGGGCGCGGAAGAGTCTAGGGAATACCCATTGCAGACACAGAAAGGCGGCATGTGTGTATGGGACGCAGAATGAAAGTCGTCGGTATCTTTGAGCGCGAAGAGGACTGGCGCCTGGAGGATGAAAACGGCCAGCGCATGGAAGGAACGCTCAGTCCTGTTGCGCACCTCGTCGCAAGCCTGGTGGGGTGTGCTGGGCTCACCTTGCGCGCCTTGATCGACAAGATGAAGATAGAACACCAGGAGATCTTGATTGAGGGCACAGCGTCGATTGTCGACCAGAATCCTGCTATTGTAGAGTCCATCTCGCTGGAGATTGAGGCTCCGGGTGCTGACATGAATGAAGCACAGCTAGCCCGTGTGCTCGAGATGACAGAGAAGTATTGTCTTATCGCCCAGACGCTCAAGCGCGGGCCGAACATGGAGATTACGATGAAAACAACACCGTGATGGAGGAGGATTAGGGGGATGGACGACACGCAAAAGCGCGACATAGTAAATCGGCTCAAACGCATAGAGGGCCAGGTAAAAGGCGTGCAACGCATGATAGAAGAGGGCAAGTGCTGTGCGGATGTTCTAGATCAAATGGCTGCAGCCCGCGCCGCGCTGTACAATGCAGGGGTGCTTCTGCTCGAAAGACACGCGCGGGGATGCGTTATGGAAGCAATATCCGAAGGCGAGGAAGGGGAAGCCATCGACGAACTTGTGCATGTGATTAAGAAATTTGCCAGGTCGTGAATGCAAAAATGCCGGCCAGGCTGACGCTGCTCGGGTAGAGGCTGCAGCTGCCTGACCGGCCGTTTCTTGACGGGTGGACATGGCGATGACTAAATGTGGAGCGAGCAGGTGCGTGAGAAAATCGTTTCCGTGAGAAACAACCCGTACGTCACGTCTTAACCTGCCCGCCGTCCCTAGCTTGCTCCCATAAATGGAACTTATTCATGCAAAGCGCCATGAGCGCAAAGAAAAATATGGGTATGACACCATTGTGTTACTGCCTTCGCTGAGCTGTTTCCCAGGGCCTTACTTCAACATTAACGTGTCCCCGGCATATTCGCCGAGCACGACAGTCATGTAGAGTTTTTGCTCTCCTCTCCACACCCACATCACTACTTTGTCGCCAACCTTCTTCTTGCTTATCTCTTCTGCAAGCGACATCTTGGCTGTGATTCTCTTCCCGTCTATCTCCCTGACGACGTCCCCCTGTTTCAGCCCTGCCTTCTCAGCCGGACTATCTGAGATCACATTGGTAATGAAGATTCCGTCTGAGTCGGGCAAGCCTAACTGTTTGGCGATGTCATCATCGATCTGCTGGTACCAAACTCCGATCCATGGTGTAGGACCTTCGTCGAAATTGACTATGTCCTTTAACGTATCCTTCACAGAGTTGATGGAAATCGCAAAGCCAATGCCTTGTGCAAATGGGATGATAGCAGTATTTATGCCAATTACTTCGCCGTCCATATTGATCAGCGGACCTCCGCTGTTTCCGCTGTTGATCGCTGCATCTGTCTGAATGAGGTCTCCGGTGGCCAGAGTCCCGCCCCTTTCATCGTCTATGCGCCTTCCTAGGGCGCTGACAACCCCGGCGGTAACTGAATGGTCAAACCCGTAGGGGTTTCCGATAGCCGTTACCCAATCGCCTTGACGCAATTTGCTGGAATCGCCCAGCCTAGCCACGGGAAGGCCTTTGGCATTTATCTTGATAACAGCCACGTCGGCATCTTTGTTTCCATCAACGACTCTGGCGGCGAATGTCCGCCCATCGGTCAACGTGACCTCGACTTTACGCGATTCCTCTACTACGTGGTAGTTGGTGACGATGTACCCGTCTGAACTGATGATGAACCCGGAGCCTGTGCCCGGCTCTATCCTTTCGCCTCCGAAGAACTCTCGGAAGAACGGACTGAAGAAACTGTCGTCTGAGAATGGCGACCTGTAAGTCACTACTCGCTCAGTGTCGATTCTGACTACAGCCGGCCCCACCGTCGCGGCTACGTCTGCTATGGATGGCAGGCTGCCGCTGTAGCTCGATACTACGGCAGGCGACACCGCCACAGCCGTATCCCCCTTGCGTTCGGGGAACCCGTATGAGACTACCACAATCGACGTTATCACGCTGCTGATTATGGCAACAACGACGAGAGGAAGATATTTTTTGATTGCAGATGCATTCATCTACCATACCTCCATCCTGGAACTGATGTCTGCATGAAATAGCTCTCATGAATATCACTAAGATCCAGGCTGCTTTGGCTTGCCCTTGCGGCGCTGCCCGGAGACTGCACTGGCTGGAGCAGCCATACGTCATCCCCGAGGATTCCTTCCAGAACATCTTCTGCTCTGGACGTGCCGACGGTACGCACCTGAATGTTGGGAGATGCAAGCTCCAACTGAGAACTGGGCGCGCTCGACACGGCCGGTGGTTGCGAACGGTCAGGTGTTCCGAAGAAGCTGACCCCAAAGAGCGTTTGGACCAATGGGATTGCAATGAGGGTTCCGGCAACAGCCGCCGGAATCACCAGCTTAACGAATGACCATGCAGGTCTTGCAGAACGATCCTGCCGGGCATTCCTCTGAAAAGGAATCACCCTTACCTGCCGTTCTACATTCTCCCACACGCACTCCGGGCATTGCACAGGTGTCATCGAGCTCAGCGCTCGTTTCACTTCCAAGGTCGCTGTGTATGTTGCCATGCAGCTGGAACAGACGGCCAAATGCTGCCTGACCCTGTTCCTGTCTTCTTCGGAGAGCTCATGGTCTATATATGCAGAAATGAGGCGCTCAGCCATGTTGCACGTCACTTCTGGCTCACCTCCTGCGACCGCTCCTTGAGGCAGGGAGAGACTCGCTCCCGGAGCGCCCGTCTGCCCCGGTGTATTCGTGATCTTACGGTTCCTATGGATGTGCCCATCATCTGCGCTATCTCTTCATAGGAGAAGCCTTCTATGTCGCAGAGGACCACCGCCATGCGATACTCCGGGTTTATGGACTCCAGGGCATCCTGAAGGCATTCATCCAGATGCTCCCTGTCGTAGATTATCTCCGGATTGTGCGACATATCCGGAATCTCCCTATCGAGTTCGTCCCCGTCCGACGTCATTATGCGTTGGTCGAGGGATTCGATGTAAGGCCTCCGTTTTCGGCGGCGCAATTCATCTATACATAAATTAGTAACTATGCGATAAAGCCACTTGTCGAAGGAGGTTCCGCGTTTATAGCTGTCGAACGCTCTGTATGCCCTGACAAAAGCTTCTTGAGTCAAATCACGGGCTTCTTCAGGGTTGCCACTCATTCTAAGCGCAATATTGTAGACGGAGTTTTGATACCTCCGCATAAGCGATTCGAACTCCGCGACCTTCGAGATGGGCTGTGCGGGTCTTGCAATTGCATATTCATTGGCCAACTGAATCACCCACTCACCTGCCATTTGAGCGTCTACTCGTTACAACGATTGACGCAGGGCACGAGTTCCCTGCATCAATTATAACGAAAATCGCGCAGGCATGTGAGGGAGCCCTCACCCTCAATGGGCACTTGCTGGAATCTGCTTATGTGCGTACACTAGACTGCGGAAGGAGTGCATATTGCGATGGATCCCAAGAAAGGAATTGCTGTGCCTCCGCCTGTCGTTTCAGTGATTGAGAAACTGAGAAGTTGCGGCCATACGGCCTTCATTGCAGGTGGAGCGGTACGGGACATCGTGATGAATCGGCAGCGGCCTGTCGATTGGGACATCGCCACTTCCGCCACCCCGATCGAAGTGGCCTCATGCTTTGACCATGTTGTGCCCACAGGTTTGGTCCATGGCACAGTGACTGTGGTGGCCGGCGATATGAACATAGAGGTGACTACATACAGGCATGACGGCCCTTATGTAGATGGCAGGCGTCCGGAGTACGTTGAGTACCTGGACGACATCGTAGCCGACCTTGCAAGGCGAGATTTCACAGTCAACGCAATGGCTTTTGATCCCACAGCGGGGGAGCTCGTTGACCCCTACGGTGGTGCCGATGATATTGAAAGGCGTCTTATTCGTTGTGTGGGCGATCCGGCACAAAGGTTCAGCGAGGATAAGCTAAGGATGCTAAGAGCTGTCCGCTTCGCGGCAACGCTCGGGTTCGACGTAGACGCTTCAATTGTGGACTCGGCCAGGAAGCTGGCACCTGGAATAGAGCAGGTGTCGGTGGAACGTATAATGGATGAACTGATGAAAACCATGTGCGCCCCAAAACCCGGCGCAGCTCTCATGCTCATGGAGGAGATGGGCCTGACCTCTTATCTCCTTCCTGAACTCTGCTCTGAGGTTGGGGAGAAGGAGAGGAAGGGGCTTTACGCAGCTTGTGATCTACTGTCGCCAGAGCCGGAAGAACGCTTTGCAGCTCTGCTCTGGCCGTTGGGTTCACAGGGCAGTCGCCGCATGTTGGCGAGAATGCGAACATCCAGGGCATTTGCCACGGCTGTGTCTCGCATCATTGAAGGCGCCACTGATTTGGATGATGATCCGTCCGACTATCAGCTCAGGCTGGCGGCATCCCGCATTGGCCGGGATCATCTCCTCCCGGCCGTTCGGCTCAAGCAAGCATTGCGCGGCGATGGGGAGCGCATGTTGGCGAACATGACGGTTGTGGAGGAGAAGGTGCGGTCGGTGTTGGCGGAACGGCCTCCGCTCGGGATTTCAGACCTCCATGTGGGCGGCAAGGAGATCATGGAGGCCACAGGCCTCAGCCCTGGACCGGGAGTGAGAATGGTCTTGCAGCGCTTGCTCCATGAGGCGCTTCGGGATCCGTCTGTCAATAACAAGGAGTGCCTGTTGGACATGGCCAGAGAGATCGGTGACGAGATGGGCAAGGCATTTGCAGACTAGATGCGCCAGGGACTGGGCAGGGGAGTCTTCTTGGGGGGATTGGACTTGCAGATACCATTGAAGATAGTTGTAGCTCCTGATTCATTCAAAGGAAGCCTTACTGCAACCGAAGTTTGCTCAGCTGCTGAGGAAGGACTTCGTAGAGTATGGCCTGATGCTGACATTGTGCGTGTCCCCATGGCTGATGGCGGAGAGGGAACGGTGGAGTCGCTGGTGGACGCAACGGGTGGCGAGATCGTTGATGTTGATGCTACAGGACCTTCAGGCGACCGGGTCAAGGCTTTTTTCGGCCTTCTTGGCGATGGGAAGACTGCTGTGATCGAGATGGCAGCCGCGTCGGGCCTGCCGCTTGTTCCTGCGGACAAGCGGGATCCTATGACGTCTACAACGCGGGGTACAGGCGACCTTATTGCGGCTGCGCTGGATGCAGGATGCCGGAAATTTATCATAGGAATAGGCGGGAGCGCTACGAATGACGGTGGCGCGGGAATGGCCCAGGCGCTGGGGGCGCGGTTGCTCGATGCCGATGGAAAAGAAATAGGGCCTGGAGGCGCTGAACTTGCAAGACTCGTCCGGATAGATGTGTCCAGAATGGACCGGCGGTTGGTTGGGGCTGAGTTCGTTGTGGCCAGTGATGTAGACAACCCGCTCACTGGACCGGATGGAGCGTCGGCAGTCTATGGACCTCAAAAAGGCGCTACGCCCGAGATGGTTCAGGTACTCAATGCCGCTCTGGCAAACTACGCAGCTGTCATCCGTCGCGATTTGAGGATCGATGTTGAGGGACTGCCGGGGGCGGGGGCGGCAGGAGGGTTGGGCGCAGGACTTGTTGCTTTCCTAAGCGCTCGCCTGCAGCGCGGGGTTGAGATCGTGATTAAGGCTACGGGCCTTAGAGAGAAGACATCCGGCGCAGATCTGGTCATCACGGGAGAGGGCCGCATTGACTTCCAGACACTTCACGGCAAGACGCCAATGGGGGTTGCCAGGGTCGCGGCTGAATGTGGCGTTCCAGTGGCGGTACTGGCAGGATCTGTAGCCGATGATGCGAGGGGCCTCTATGACCACGGGATAGATGCCCTGATGAGTGTGGTCAAGGGCCCATGTACTATGGATGCGGCAGTCAGGCGCGCCTACGCTAACGTCGCTGATGCGGCTGAGTCATTGGCTCGACTTGTGGAAATAGGGAGGCGGCACGGTAAGGAGATGTAGATATTCTTGCTGTCATTTAGTGCCGGAGATACGTTGATGGCGGCATAATAGTTGAGGACAAACGGAACCAGGTTTTGAAATGCTGGGGGTTTTGGGATTTGAGGTTGGGGGGCCTATGAGATGTTGACAGATGTTCAGAGGCGCGTCATTGGGACGCTTGCAGGCAAGCGGATCGCCGTTGTGGGGATTGGTATCACCAACGTCCCGCTAATACGCTTTCTTGCCAAGGCAGGCGCGAAAGTTGTGGCATGTGATGTCAAAAAAGAGGAGCAACTTCAGGCGGAGATCGCTTCATTTTCCGGGCTTGGAGTCGATACCCTGCTCGGTCCGGGATATCTGGACAGATTGTCCGATTGCGACATGGTCTTCCTGTCGCCGGGAGTCAATCCCGAGCAGCCGGAGATCGCGTTCGCTCGAGATGCGGGCGTCACATTCAGCTCTGAGATAGAACTGGTATTGAGGCTTTCCTCAGCGCCAGTGATAGGCATTACCGGGAGTTCGGGCAAGACGACTACGACCACTTTGGTAGGAAGAATGCTGGAGGAAGATGCGCGCCTGCACCGCCCTGAAAGGGATGTACTTGTAGGTGGCAACATCGGCACTCCTCTCATAGAGAGTGTACTGACTGTGAAAAGCGAGGATCTCGTAGTCCTGGAGCTATCCAGCTTTCAGTTGAAATCTCTCCGCGTCAGCCCCCACATAGCAGCAGTGCTTAACATAACCCCCAACCACCTTGACGTCCATCCCAACATGGAAGACTACATTTCTGCGAAGGAGAATATCGTCCGGTTCCAGGCTGGCGATGGTTGGGCAGTGTTCGGAGGGGAAAACGACGTAACTGCGCGTATGGCGACGAGAGCACATGGGAGTGTGCTGATGTTCGATGCGAGCGGGCCTGTTGAGAGAGGGGCTTTCCTTGATGGCAGTTCATTGATTCTCAGGCGGGATGCTGGTGGGCATTGCACAGACACAGCGGTAATGGACAGGTCTGACATAAAGATTCCGGGGATGCACAATGTCAGAAACGTGCTGGCTGCCATTGCCATATGCAGCGCTCTGGGCACCGAGCCGTCGGCCATGCGCGATGCCGTCAGCTCTTTTGGGGGTGTCGAACACAGGCTGGAGGATGTCGGCCAGGTAGATGGCGTTGCTTACGTAAACGACTCTATTGCCACAACGCCGTCACGGACTATTGCAGCGCTGCTTGCAGTGGATCGTCCCATAGTTCTCATTGCCGGCGGCTACGACAAGAACCTGCCTTTTGATGAAATGGCAGATGTGGCGCTTGGGAGGGTTCACGATGTGGTTCTTCTGGGAGTCACTGCCGATAAGATAGAGAAGGCTTTCTTGGAGGCTGCACGCAGGGCGGGATCAGAGCCGCCGAGGATTGTTAGAGCTGCGGATTTTGAAGAGGCGGTTGATGCGGCGCGCGCTGCGGCAGTGCCCGGCGATGTGGTTCTGCTTTCGCCTGCATGCGCCAGCTATGGCATGTTCCGGAACTTCGAAGAGAGGGGCCATACATTCAAGGAAATCGTTCGGAGATACGCTGAGGCTGACGAGGAGGCCCGGGAGGAGTGACCCGCTGGTAGGTCGGTTTTTCGGATGTCGACCCATTGGCGAGTCATTCTCCCTCAATTCCGACCCGCCAGTGGGTCAGCAGTCCGTGACAGGTCCGACTTCTTGCTAATCTGGAACATAGCTTTGCATGTTATCGGTGGCCGTGAGTAGTGGAATTCGGACATAATACTGGATGAATCATCCGCCCCCTCGACGAGTAGGATTTACTCAGTCCCAATGGTGTAGGGGGTAAGTCTTATGCATCGAAGAAGATATGCGCGGATTCGAGGGCGCCATAAACCAACTTCGGGCTTATGGCCCCAGTCCCGGCGATGGTTGGGCAAGCCGCCCCCAAAGTCTGCCCCATCACATTCAGGTACCGCCGTTTCCAGGGTCGCAGTAGTGGCGATTCTCTCCTTCATATGTGGTCTGGTCCTTTCCCTGGGGACCATAGCGGAGCCTATTCGGAGAGGCAGCCTTGACGGTTCAGGCTATGGGGGTTGCAGTCTGCTTTCTGCAACAGGCAGCGATTCTACGGGGTCGGGGGGACCCGTTCTCAGCATTGATGTTGACATCACTGACGATCCAGGAGATGAGATTGCAACCTCACACTGGACTTCGCCCCTCGAAGGCTATATAGAACTCCACGGGAAGGCGGCGGCAGGGGCCCGTGGCGGCTACAAGCTTCTGGCCCGGGTGGATTCAGGCCCCGTAGTCGAGCTAGAGAAGATCGTCTTGGACTGGGACCTTAGATCTCTTCCGAGCGGCGAGAACGGCCGAACGCCTTCCAATGGGCCCAACTTACGAGCCGAGTCAGGGCAGACCGGGGAAACCGCTCCTATGTGGGCAACTCTCATTCTGGCGCAGGCTAACTACGACCAGAGCGCGGGGGCAATGAGTAAGACGACGGTGTCGACTGCGTACGCCTGGAATGGGCGGACGCTGGTGGAGGTCTGGTCGGCTACGACGTGCTCTGAGGCGGTATGGAACCTGTCATGGGGATCCGTCGAAGGTGTCATGGCAAACTCCTGGCGGTGGGGGTTGGCGAGAGAGCGAGCGCTTCGCGACTTGGCGGGCCTGGGAGGCGATGTTCGGGCTACAGCAGCAGGAGGCGCAAAAGGGCTCGACCTTGGCCCCGGCAACTGGGTCCGTCTGGCCAGCTCCTCCAGTGTGGAGTTTGTGAGCGGCCGAGTCCCTTCAGTTGTCATGAAGTCTTTACATGAATACCATTCCTACAGTGAGAAGGATGATGCTTTCAAACTTATGAACTCCCGCGAGGTTGTGCAGACCTTCTGCTGGAGCGACAGATGGAACGCGTTCGTGCTTGGAGAGGGCACTGTTGGGAGGGAAGGGGCCATCGGCATGGAGTTCCCGGGCGCAAGTGACGGCGTGACGATCCATCCTGGCACAGACCTTGCAATCCTTGAGTCTGAACGCAAATGCGTGGAGGGGCTTGTGTTCGGTCCTCCGCTTCTTCTTCGAGTCAAACTCCCTGATGGAAGCCGTTGCTTTGTCAATGAAGAAGCTGTGCTCACATCTGGCCTTGAGTCCGTGGTATAATCCAAGAGAATGATTGTTTGCCAGTTATGACCTGAGATCATCCTGGTCATGCTGGCCAAAGACTGCCATAGTCCCCTCATGTGTGCCATGCTCGTGGGGATCATGTTGGCAATCTACAGAACACAACAAGGAAATAGGGAGTGATCTGATGCCTGCAACTATCATAGACGGCAAAGCCGTTGCCGCATCGATCAGGGAGGGTGCCGCTGCTAGGGCTGCTGAGTACCAAGAGAAATTCGGACGCGCTCCGGGGCTTGCAGTCGTGATCGTTGGAGACGACCCAGCATCCCGAGTGTATGTGAACAACAAGAAAAAGGCTTGCGCAGGCTGTGGCATCTATTCTGAGGAATATGCCCTGCCGGCAACGACTTCAGAAGAAGAGCTGCTCGATTTGGTCAGGAAGTTAAATGCAGACCCGAAGATCGACGGGGTGCTTGTGCAGCTTCCGGTCCCGAAACATATCTCCGAGGATAAGGTGATTGAAACCATAAGCCCCGCAAAGGACGTGGATGGTTTCCATCCGATCAATGTGGGTAGCCTGATGGTGGGCAAGCCGGCGCTCCGTCCGTGCACACCTGCAGGGATAATGGAGCTTATCCACCGCACTGGCATTGAGCTCAAGGGGAAGCGTGCCGTGGTCGTTGGGAGAAGCAACATAGTGGGCAAGCCGGTTTCGATAATGCTCCTTGCCGAACATGCGACCGTCACAATCTGCCATTCCCGGACTGTGGACTTGCCTTCTGTATGTAAGGAAGCGGACGTCCTGGTTGTGGCTGTTGGACGACCCCAGATGGTCAAGGGAGACTGGATCAAGCCAGGCGCTGTGGTTATAGATGTGGGAACAAACAGAGTCGGCGGGAAGAAGCTCGTCGGCGACGTTGATTTCGACGAGGCAGTTGAAGTAGCCGGAGCTATCACCCCTGTTCCGGGCGGTGTAGGCCCGATGACGATAGCGATGTTGATGAGAAACTGCGTGGAGGCTGCCTTTGCCGCAAGGAGCTGATCGATAGGTGTCATCTGGAGAATATGACATCATGATTATAGGGGCTGGCCCTGCAGGCCTTTCTGCCGCGCTCAATGCCCGGGTGCGCAATAAGTCAGTGGCTGTGGTATCGCGAAAGCTTACAAGCCCTAGCCTGGAGAAGGCGCCATGGGTCGACAACTACCTTGGGGTTGAGCGAATCTCCGGAAGCGAGCTTTCCGCCCGTTTCGTTGACCATGCTCGCACAGCAGGTGCTGAGCTGATCGAATCGGACATCACAGGCATCTTCAATCTGGGCGACTCCTTCGCGGCTCTCGGTTCTGACCGCGACTTCAGTGCCAAGGCTGTTGTGATAGCTACAGGCTCAGTCCAGGAGGCATCGATTCCAGGCGAGTCGAGGCTTCTGGGAATGGGCGTGAGCTACTGTGCCACATGTGACGGACCCCTTTACAAGGGCAAGAGGGTTGTCGTTCTGGGCTACACGGCACACGCCATAGAGGAAGCCAACTTTCTTGCCCAGATTTGCTCTGAGGTTACATATGTTGCGGCTCGCAGCGCGAAAGCGGAAGATGCGCCCGAGATTGCAGAAGGGATCCGCGTGCTGAAAAAGCGTGTGCTCGGTATTCGCGGCGAGAACAAGGTGGAAGAGGTCGAGCTGGATGGGGAGACGATCCCGGCGGATGGAGTCTTTGTGGTAAGAGATTCTATCCCTGTGGAAAGGCTCCTGGAAGGTATCGACGTCGCCGATGGTGCAATCGTGGTAGACCGAGAGATGACCACAAATGTCGCTGGAGTATTTGCGGCGGGGGACTGCACGGGCAGGCCTTACCAAGTCGCAAAGGCTGTAGGCGAAGGCCTTGTGGCGGGGCTTTCCGCTGCAAGGTACGTTGACAGGATGGCGGCGAAAAAGTAGCCTGCCTCTGCTTGGCAGCACTATCCCGAAGCTCAGCCAATGGCAGATGTATGCTGCCGTGGCTGGGCTTTACTCTTAGTGGGCCGAGTAGTGGACCACATGCAAGGCGGCTGACGCTGAGGCGGTTAGAGGCGGAAGTCTATCGGAAGGATCTGTGACGCATCTGTGGAATAATGGCAGTAAGGCGGAACGGCGTGGTCTGATTTTAACTATCTACTACATGAACATGCCCATAGTGAAAGATGGCTACACTTTGCCCCTACTCAGCAGAAGAACATTCAGTAACTACTCCCACTTCAAGATTGACCTTTTCCCGGAGCTGCTCAGATGCAAAATGGACGTTCTGAAGAGAATAGAGCTGGAAGTGGACCCGCAATTCGGTGTGTACAAGCTCATTAGAAAGACTTATGGCAGTACATCAAGGATACTCACCACGGTAACAGTCTGCTAGCCTAGAGAGCTGCAGCTCTGGTGCAAGACGGGCTAATGGCATAGCTCTTAACTTGTGGTCATGCTCCGATACCAGAAATGGACTTAGGCCTAATCACCCAAGAATCCCCAGCCGTCAGGCATGGGGAGTGTCAAAACCGAGGACTGTCAGAACATAAGACTGCGAATGCATACGGTCAGCTCTACTATGGTGGCCATTGGTGGCGGCGCGGTTGGGACGTGGAGGAGAAAGCGTCATGTACGCCATATGCCTTTACGGGGATGACGCATTGCCCATTCTTGTGCAGGAACTTGAGCTCAAGGGGCATCGAGCGTCAGATTACGCAATATGGGGAATTGGGTTGCTGAAGACTGAATCGGCACGCCGGGTTCTGGAGAATATGGCTCACGACCCCAACTGGCGACTGAAAGGTAAGCTGTAACCGAAGCGCTGAGGCTATGGAGTCTGCCGGAGGCGCGGATGGCTAAGTTAAGCCTGCATCCTGACGAAGTCGACGACGAGCTGGCGAAGCTCACGGCGGCAGTTGAAACTGGAATAGGACTTGTCGAGGAAATCCATTTTTGCGCCGTGGTCGACAGTTTGGGGTCGCTTAGGGTAGACCGCGGCAGATAAGTGCTGAGGCGGATCGTGGAGCAGTTTCCGAGCCGTACTATTCAAACAGCTGGGCTGTGCACACAAGTAGAGGTGCACGAGGATTCTCCAGTATTTGTGTGGATCTCGCCGAACCAGGCACCGTTTCACACGCAGTTCTTCTGGAACCGATTGGATCTGGATTTCGAGAGATCCACATTCTATGAACGCAGGAATGACGCATTAAGCAAGTGCGAGGATAGGAGTACATTGGGAGCATGGTCGTATGTGAGGCAAAACCGGGTTAAGCCTGAGCTCAATCAAGAGCTCAAGTTGAGCGAGAATACTTTGTATCTGTTCGGAGACGCTCTCTTCAATCGAAACAAAGCTGGCAATGTGATCTGGGGCGCCGCTTTGTGGCGCGACGCCGAGGATTGTGGCAAACAGACGGCGATAGTTCAGGTGTGATCATGCCCACTCAAGAATCAGGCAAGCGGGGGTGAAGATACTGGGTGCGCGCACTAAGTAACTTCGACTTAGTTTCTGCGCGGTCTTAGATTTTGCACTATAATGCCTGGTAGATGCCTATATGGCAGCAGGAGGTGCAGCGCAAATGCGATTTGTCAGAGAACTCGACGAGTGTGAGATTTCGGAGCTTGAGACCATGCGACGCACTGCTGTGGGCCGAGTATCCCAGAGAGCTCACATGGTTCTGCTCTCGAGCCAAGGCTACTGCATCGCCAAGGTAGCCCGGATATTCAATGCCTCTGAGAATACTGTCCGGCAATGGATTGTGCGATACGAGGCACATGGTATCGATGGTCTGTGCGACAGACCTCGCAGCGGGAGGCCGCCGAAGGTTTCGGCGGCCCTCCGGGCCTCTATCGAGCAGGATGTTCAAGAGGATCCCGCAGAGCTTGGGTATCTCTTTAGCATCTGGACCGTTGGGAAGCTATGTTCCCATGTCGAAATAAACTATGGCATTGAGATTAGTTCGGCTACAATGTATAACCTGCTGAAATCTCTTGGGTTTCGGCACAATCGCCCACGGCATGCACCGAAACGGGGATATGATCCGCAGGCAAAGGCCAAAATGGACGCTATCACAGAGGTTCTCAGTTCCCCAGTGGCCGGGAATCACATGCTTTTTCAGGACGAATGCGACCTCCATCTTTTGCCGACCATAAGGGCTATGTGGATGCAATGCAGCAAGCAAACCCGGGTTCCTACGCCTAGCACTAACCAGAAGAAGAGCGTCTTCGGCGCCTTGGATATCCGCAGTGGAGGCTTTATCCACCAGGTATTCGATAGAAAGCGTTCTGTTGAGTTCATCAAGTTTCTCGAATGCATCGCTTCCCGTTACCCGACAGGCAGAATTCACATAATCTTGGATAACTACAGTATTCACAAGTCCCGAGCCGTGCAGGAATGGCTTGCCAGGCATCCAAGGGTAAAGCTCTACTTCCTGCCTTGTTACAAGCCACAGCTCAACCCTGTAGAGAAGATATGGTGGCTCTTGAAGGCTGCAGTCACAGCTAACAGGCTCTATGGTTTGATGGATGCGCTTATCGATGCTGTAATCGCTTTTCTCGATAACCTGACTCCGTCTGAGATTCAGACCTTGGCCGCTTAAGAATGCTCAGATACTTTTTCGAAGTTACTTAGAATGGGCGATAAGCGACGCATGGGTTGTCAAACCCAAATAGGAGGACAGCGCGATGAGAGAGTCAGATGTGACCTTGTCGGAGTTTTTGCGGCGAAAGTATCTCGAGGAAGCGGATCTGGATGAAGACGCCGTGCGGCGTGAGTCTTATCTGGAGAGGGGTCTTGCGTATGTGGAGTCACTGTCGGAGTGGCAAGGACAGTTCTTCCACGAACTGACCTGCGGAAGGTTTGAAGAAGCTGCTAAGATAGCGAACGCCGGAAATGATGAAACGTTGTTGTCGATTATGTTCGAGTTGAGCTTCCCTGATCCCGACCTTCGGATCTACGTGTACTCGATTGCCAGGCTCATAAACAAGGAAACTGCGGACGATCACGCGTCCGCCTCCCATACACTGGCTTGTGCCATGGCGTCAGTCGATGGTTGCTGCAATACCGCTGTGGCTCATCGGCGTCGCGCCATCGTCATAAACCCGCATGACGTGTGGATGAGGCTGAATCTGTGCTATGACAAAGGCAGCGTCCGCGAGGACATCCTGTCGTGGTACGATATCGCTGAACTGAGAGAGCAACTGAGGCAAGTGGTTACGCAGGATTACGGCATTGCCCTGGAGGACTTTAAAGAGATGGATTTCGAT
>JAQVXE010000115.1 GCA_028709305.1 Bacillota bacterium
AAACTCCCACCGATATTCTCGAGGCGGCACTTATCAAGCAGTTGAAGTCCATGGGGTTTGTGGTTGTCACGACATCCGGGTGGGATCTAGCCGCTGACTCAATCCCGGAGTATATCACTTCTGACTTCGTTGCTGGAGGCAGATTGAAAGCATTCTGGGTGGAATCAAGACCTGGGCTCGTCACTGTGTCGGTCAACTCACGGGTTACATTTGACCTAGTAATCGCCGATGTAGAGACAGGCAAGGTCATCTGGGCAGGCCAGTTCACCGGTTCGGACCAACCAGAAACCATTATTAGGCTAGACAGCGATATGAGAGACTCATTGAGCCGATCGCTAACCGAGGCTGTAAACAGCGCGTTTCGAGACGACAGCGTTCGGAGAGCGTTCTCCAATGTTCTACAGCTGAGATTCTAAGGAGCCAACCAAGTTTAGGCGGCAGACCGGCCGCCTGGAACTAGGTTGAACGACTAATTGATTGGAGGAGGAAATTACCATGAGGAAATCGTGTGTAGTCCTCGTTGCCGTGTTGGTTATTCTCTGCAGTTATTCAGGCTACTTGGTTGAAGCGAGCACTGTGATCGGGCTCAAGAACGGAGCTGCGGCCGGAACGATCGGCCTCGAGATAGAGTATGAGTTCGACAGCGGATTGGCTATCGGGGTTGTGGGAGGCATGGCAGCAGTTCTGGATCCGGTGACAATTGACCCAATAGCTGGTGTATCAGCCGCTGGTACCATCAGATACTACATACCGACGGCCGGCAAGGTAAGACCCTTCGCTGGCGGGTTCGGAGGCGTAGTCGCTATTTCAGATGGAACGATAAGCATGACAATTCCCTTGTTCGGTGTCACCGGTGGAGCAGAATTGCGGCTCGGCAAATTCAGAATCACCGGTGAACTCGGCTACGGTGGTACAGTGTTGGAATCAGAAGGCCTCATTGGCACTCTAGCGTCTGGAGTGTCGCTAGGCTACGTTTTCTAGTGCTGCGCTGGGCAATGCTTCGTGGAACATGAGATCCATCATGCAGAGGCTGCATATAGTCAGTGTCTGCATGATCACTACTGATGAGGCAATCATGAGGTTCACCTGCAACTTCGAACGCGGCCGGAATCACTATCCGGCCGCGCATACCGTGAGAATCAACGCTATGGGAGGCTACCGGAGAGGACTGAACCTGTAGCTCACGAGAAATCGATTCCACATAAGTGCTGCATATGACACTTATGCAAGGGCGTACGCGTATTCACCCATCTCCTTTGAATTGGCCCACTAGCTGTGCTTTATGTAAACTCTTGGGGCGAATCCTCAAGAGGGTGTGCACTGAAGGCTGGAAGAAACTCTTGTCACCAATGGACACGCAAACACCCCAGGGCGGAAACGAGAAGACTGAACACCGTTCTGTCTCGAGAGAGATCGAATTGAACCGGATCTGCCCGTTGTGCCCTAGAATATGCAGGATTGATCAGGCATTCCTGAGCATCAGTATGTTGCGGGAGAAGCAAGAGCACCCCATGGGGCCGTGTCTTGTAACGTGGTATAGACTACGGCTGAGATTTTCGGGGGGGGGAACGAGCACTAGAGTATTCAAACGCATAGAATACAGGCTTAACAAGCACGACTCGGGCAGCGGACTGTTTGAGAATGCGAGTAGAGTGCTGTCCAATATGCCTCCTCCATAGCTCTGGGCTAGTCCCGATGTGTGCACAGACAGTGTGGATCCGGATATCCTGGGCCAGGTAGTGAAAGGGATATCGCGAACGTACCCGTTTTTCAGCGCCCTGTTCGTGTTCAACATGGTGGATTGGTTCTTCACAGGCATGGACGGCTGGCAACACCCAGAGCCGGACAGCCCTGTGGAACCCTATACAAACTGGACTTACACGGGACCCTCGGTTCTGGTCAGTACTGACTGGTGAATCAGTAGGTGGCAACTGGAGCTCACGGCCACATTGGAGCTGCCGACTCCCCACAAGGATACATAGGAATTGCCTGCCCTTCCCAACGCAGTGCAGGATGCGCTGACCCAGCTTGGAAAGATTCAAACCGAGTATCTTCGCGTTTTTCTCGCACTGCGTGAACCTGCCGTTTTCAGAGAAACGCTGCCCCAACAGGCTATTCTCAGCACCCATAACCGATCAGGCAAGCCCGAACTACATGATGCAGAATGCCACTGTTGTCGCAGACCACCTGGAGAAGACGTTCGTGCAGGATATCGAAGCCCTCTACGAAGCAGCTCCAAGATTGTTCACCTATTGGGACTAAGAGGACTCATCTGGCAAGGGGATATTAAGCTGAGCAACGAGCGAACATAGAAAGCATTGGCCAACATGAGTGGAAGCGAGGCAACTATGGGATGGGATCTGCACGTGGCAAGAGCAGGCCTTGCACGCAAAGGCCAAGAACTACTGCTCTGCAATTCCCGGTATTCTAGTTTGTACTAAACGTTCTCCGCCCCAGGCCGTTTCCACAGAGCCGCAAGGTCAAATGCAAGCCCAGGGAAGTCGGGATGGGTGAACTCTCCAGTGTCAAGCCCTGAACTGCGCAGCACATACGCATTATCCTTCAATGCATATGCCTCGATAGTTTCGTCTTCAGGGTCGACTATCCAGTAATGCGGAACCTGCATCTGTTCGTATACATTCCGCTTCCTTATGCGATCCTTGGACCGAGTCCATCTCGAAAGGACCTCCACAACCAGATAAGGCACGCCGTCTATGCGTTCCTCCTTTATGATCCCACTGCTTTCGCCGGGTATGTAGACAAGATCGGGCTGGATAACGTTTGTCTCCGATAAGGTCATGTCGATTGGCGCATTAAACACCTCGCCCACCGGATCACGCAAAGCAAAGTAGTCCTCAAGAACGCGCTGCAAACGCCTGGACACCCGCTGATGGTGCACGTATGGAGCCGGTTCCCGAATCAGCACTCCGTCGAGGATCTCATAGTAGTAGCGCTCTTCATTCGGTAACCGAAGATAGTCGCCATACGTGTAGACTTTGCCTGTAATGTATTCAGGTCTGGCCTCGCACACTGAATTGGCCTCTGCATCGTCCTGCCCTCCGCCTCCCGTATCAAGGTGACCCATGACCTTCTCAAGGTCATAACGGTACTGCCCGTTAGGCAGCTGCACGTACGGAATTCTCTCGGTGCGGGTGTAGCGCCATATTGTCGCCACCGAAAGCTGCAGCACATCTGCCAGCTCCTGAGCGGTTATCAATGTATGTTCGCTCATGGCAATACCTCCTCAACCCGAGGATATGCCACAGGCCAACAGATGTCAAGCGATGATAACTAATATCAACTGTGTCCGGTGACTGGTTGGCCAAGGGCTTGACGACTGTCGAAAACCGCGCCATAGATTCAGGCGGCGCAGCCAAGATGTTAGATCTGGTCAAGCCTTGGCTCCTGGTCGAAGCTTCGCCCTTTGCCACGTGACAGTGCGGACCTTCCACAGGTTTTCACTGCATGATCTCTGCAGCGCCGCCAATGCGTAGAGATGCAGGAAACCTCATTGCAGGCAATATCGTCACTGTCGCTCGCATCCTGCACAGATCAACTTCCTACGTTGCGAGGCCCTTCATCCTCCCACTCGGGCTGAAGTCATACCCGGGGTCTGTCCCTATTTCCTCATAGATGTACCACTTTGACCCCACACGGCACATCCGGTACATGGCCGAGGCCGACACCCACTCGCCTTCAAAGTACATCCTCTGCGTACACGAGGCAAACGCCTCAGAGCCACTTATTGAGATACTCCTGTCCACCAACGACCATGTTGAATAGTCGTACGCTGCAAATATGATTGCATAGGCGATACGCGCAATATCATGGGTTATCTCAGTTGTCTCATAATCAATCGTGACATAATACGGGTCAGTGTAGCACCCAAGCATGGCAGTGATGTCCGATTGTCGGATAGCCCTCTGCAACTCATTTAGAGTTCCATTCGGGGTGCTCCTGGGATCTGACGACGGCCTGCTTCCGCCGCACCCGGTCACAGCCACCATCATCAGCAAAATCAGCACTATTCCAACAACCCTGTGTCCCGACTTTCTCTTGTTCAGCATAAAGTCATTACCTCCATTATATGTCTTTAATATTGCCTCTCACTTTCATACTTACGCAAATATGGAGATGATGACCTTCCTGTTTTGCTGCAGCACCGATATCAGACTAGACCTAGCCTTGCACGAAAGACCAAGCTCAACATAGAAGGTTTCCTGATCCGGCATACTGTTTCGCAAGATGCAGCCAAATCGGGCACCGCCGATAAGAACATAGGAATGTAGTTCCTGCCATCTGCTCCCCGCATCAACCAACTGCCTACGCCCCGGCGGTCTTTATCCTCCCAACGGGACTCAGATCATACTCAGGGTCTAGCATTATCTCTTCATAGATGTACCACGTGGATCCCACACGACGCATTCGGTACACCACAGCCCCGGAAACCCATCCAACTTGCTCGTCAACATACATCCTTTGTGTGCACGAGGCCAACGCCTGAGTTCCGGTTATTGAGATACTCCTGTCCTCCAGTGACCATGTTGAATAGTCCAGCCGTCCGAATGCGAAAGCGCAGGCAATGCCCGCCACGCCGTGGCTGACCGTTGTAGTCTCACCTCTACTTGTCACATCGAATGGGTCAGTGTAGCATGTGGCCATGGCCAAGATGTCCTCTTCTCGGATAGCCTTCTGCAGCTCGCTTAGGGTTTTGCTTGGAGTGTTAGGATTTGAAATGGGGGCGGGAGGATCATTGTCTCTGCGGTCACACCCATTCCACCCACTCACCGCCATCATCGTGAACAAGATTAGCACAATCACAAGGGCTCTCATTCCTACCTTCCTTCGGTCTGTCATAAACCTATCAGCCTCCACCTGCGATTTGTCTCAATTGTCTCTTTAATTGTTATGCAAATACAACACCCATGACCATTCTTTTTTCCCATGTTGCCAGCCTCAAATCAGGCTCAATCCGGCAAGAAAGATCAAGCCCACGAGAAAAGGAGCAATAAACTTGAGTATTATGTCAACCCAGGCATTTCCCAGCCTAAACCTTATCTCTCCCCCGTTTGTCACCTCATGCAAAGCGTTTCTCTTCCCCCACACCCAGCCCACTAGAATCGCTATGACCATGCCGGCCAAAGGCTGGAACACAGCCACGGCCAGCCAATCGAGGGCCTCAAACAGATTGCGTCCGCCTACAGCCAGCCCCCTGAGGGGCCCCAATGATAGCGAAGATAGGCATCCAAGAACGAACACCGCAACCCCGGAGAGAATCACAGCCCGTCTCCTTCCCCACCCATTCGCCTCGATCAGGCACGCTACTATCGTCTCCAGGTATGAGATGGATGAAGTGAGCGCAGCTACCAAGAAGAGAAAGAAGAACAAAACCCCGAAGAGGTTCCCTGCAGGCATTTCCCCGAAAACGGCAGGCAGCGTGATAAACGCAAGCCCCATGCCTGCGGTAGGTTGGAAGCCGTAGGAGAACGCCACGGGGAAAATGATGAGGCCGGCCATGAAGGCAATGGCAGTATCCATCAGCGAGACCACGGCCGAAAGCTTCGGTATGTTCTCTTGCTTACCCAGATAGCTTCCGTAAGTAAGGATAGAACCAGTCCCAATGCTGAGCGAAAAGAAGACCTGGCCCAATGCGTCCCTGAAAGTTCCTGCAGTCACCTTGGAAAAGTCAGGAACCAGGTAGAACCTGAGCCCCTCCCCGCTTCCCGGAAGTACAAGAGCGCGAAGGGCCAGTAAGAACACCAAGACAAACAGGAGTGGCGTCATCACAGTGGAGAACCTTTCAATCCCGTCCCTCACTCCCTTAAGGCAGATGCCCATTGTGGCGCCGATGAAGATCCCATGAAAAGCAAGCGGCAACACCGGAGCTGACGTCAGGCTTGCAAAAAGCTCAGCGGAAGCGCTCGGCGTCATGCTTCCAAACCCCGCAAGGGAGTGGAGGAAGTAGCATATGACCCAACCCCCGACCACACTATAGAAGCAGAGCGCAAAAAAGGAGGCCAAAGGGCCCA
>JAQVXE010000023.1 GCA_028709305.1 Bacillota bacterium
GCCTTTCGTCGTTGATAATTCCCCATTACCCAACAGGGCTCGCAATCAGACTCCTGCGCTTTCCGCTCCTATTCCTCTCAGCAAGCCTCGGGCTTTTCGGTTTGATAGCCGGGCTGATAGCCATCGCTTTGCATCTGGGAGGCCTGACATCGTTCGGCGTTCCGTACCTGGAGCCAATGATGAACCCCAGGGAGCTAGTGCGTGATGTTATGTGGCGTTCGCCGGAGTACCTGTTCCAGAGGCGTCCCGAGTATCCGTCGCCTCAGGACCCGATCCGCCAGAAAGCCTTCATGCGCACCTGGATCCCGCAAGTAGCTGAGAAGGCGCGCCGGGCGGGGCAGGCGCCTTCAGATTCTCTGGATGACGAAGCAGGGGGTGAGCAGACTGGCCAGGATGAACAAGACTAGGCGCTGTTAGGGGCAATGACAGCAAACCGCGCACGTGGGATCTGCGAAACCGGGCGGAACTGACGGGAGGTGGCAATGGCGTTGAGCGGCAATACGAAGGATGAGATCTACTACACTCAGGTGATCGTGCTCGTTGCTGTGATCGTGTTCTCCACAGGATTTCTTGCAGCCGCCAGATTGCTGACGCCAGTAGCAGGTACGGCGGCATGGATATCCGTTCTGCTGGGAGGCCTTGTAGGACTGGCAATAGCGTGGTTGGTAGGATCAGTGTCATCAGCTTTTCCAGAGCAAAATGTCGTGAGGATTGCGGAAGACGTATTCTCAAAACCCCTTGGCAAGGTGGTCGGCCTCACGTTCGCACTCTACTGCACTGTCATTGTGGTTCTGGGCACAAGAGAATTTGTGCTTGCCATATCCATCTCCTTCCTAGAGAGAACGCCGCTCGTTGTGACCAGTGGCGTTTTTGTGATTCTGGCTGCCTATGCCGCCTATCTAGGCGTAGAGGCAATAGCTCGCGTCTGTTTCATTTTCTTTGGTGTGGTGATCGCATCAATCGCAATCCTGGTGATTTTCGCCATTCCTGTATCAGTCCCAGCTCGCCTTCTGCCGCTGGCAGGCAAGGGCGTAATACCAGTGGTCAAGGCGGGACTGCTTGCAGCCTCATATGCCAGCGAAGCAATCGTGTCTCTTGCATTCCTCAGACACTTGAAGGACAAGCGGAGTGTATCCCGGGCAGTGGGAACCGGTGTGGCGGTTGGCATGGGCATAATGGCTCTTGCCGTAGCCTTTGGCATAATGCTGTTGGGTACTGAAGGGATATCCCGAGTCACATACCCCACCGTTCAAACCGCTCGCACGGTGGGTGCTGGCGAGTTTCTGGACAGGGGAGAGATCCTATTTTTGGCGTTATGGTTTTCTGTTGCCATACTGAAGTTGGCTGCAGTTTTCTATGCCGCCGTGACAGTCATTTCCGACCTCTTCAACATCGCTAATTACAGACTGCTGATCCTGCCCTTCGGAATTGTATCGATGGTGCTCAGCTCAGTTTCTGAGACCGTTGTTGAATCATTCGTCGCAGTGGAGTACTTCTTGAGCTACGGAATATGGTATACCCTCGGACTTCTGGCTTTGCTAGTAATAGGCAGTCACATGTTAAGCCGTGGGAAGGGTGGTGGAGAGAATAGCAGCACAGAGTAGAGGTTCTGTTGATTCCAGGGGGTTCAACTTCTTGCCTGCATTGGGCTGGCCCATGATGGCTGTGGTGTGCTTGCTATGCGTTGTGTTGGCCTTCTCCCTCAGCGGCTGTTGGGATGCGCGTGACATCGACCACATAGGATTCGTCATGGGAATGGGTGTCGACGAATCGGACGATGGACAGACAACTGTATGGGTTCAAATGGCCCTCCCTTCGCCTAGTCTAGAAAAGGCTGGCGAATTCCCAGGTTGGATGGGTTCTGCCACGGGCAGCACGATAATGGAAGCCATGTCGGTGCTGAATACCAAATCGGCAAAAACGCTATTCCGGGGGCACGTGAGGGTGTTGGTTATCGGGGAGAGAATTGCCAGGAAGGGCCTAAGGCCGATCCTGGATTTTTTAGCCAGGGACTCTCAATTCCGCTACAACTCGTGGGTAGTGGTGACATCAGACCCTGTCAGCAAGGTCTTTGAGGTCGAGGCTGAACAGGAGAACATGGCGTCAGCGTACATCAACGACATGATGCGGCACGCAATACTGTCTTCAACAGCGCCACAATCCAGGTTCAGGGACTTCATCAGCACACTGGGGGAGCCTGGCGACCAGCCGATTCTGGCGAGAGTAAGATTGGTGAAGGCTGATCCTGCGGAAAAGGACGTCGACGAGGAGGGACAGGGAGTTAAGGAAGGAGGTAGTGGAAGCCCGAAAAGGGAAGGGCAAGGAAAGCCAGACAAGGACGATCTGGCGATAAGCGGGTGCGCCGCGCTTCATGGCGACTCGATGGTGGGATGGCTTACTCCTGAAGAGACCGCAATGGTCCTCATGGTGAGAAACAAGCTGAAGGAGTATTCATTCATCCACGAAGTGCCAGGCCCTGAGGGTGGCACAGTTGGAGTACAGGTGCTGCGTTCTCGCGCTACAACAGAACTTCCGCCCAAAGATGAGATGACCAGAACCGGCTTGCCCGGGTCAGAGGTTCGAATAAGGGTAACCGGTCGTGTATACATAAGAGAAGTGACGTCTGAAGAGCAATTCGCTACAGTGAAGGCCAGTCAAAACTTGAGCCGAGGAGTGTCAGAGCAGATTGAGAGGGAAATGAAGTCGTTGATAGAGACGGCGCAGAGACGGCTTGGGTCTGACATCCTGGGCATTGGAGAGGCAGTGAGAAGGCGGATTTCCTATTACACCTGGGAACGCGAAGTAGCCCCCGAGTGGAACGACATCTTCAAGACCTTAAGGATAGTTCCGGAGGTGAGCCTGAGAGTAGAAAGGCAAGGCACAACCATGACTTCGCCTCGTCTTCGAGACTGACGGCAATCGGGGGAAATGCCTTCTGTTTCAGGGGGAACGATCTAATGATATAATCAAGATGTCGAAACCTTCAGGATGGTGATTGCCATGTCGATTACAGTGCGTTTGAGAGAAGACCTCAAGGCGGCGATGAAATCCAAAGATGAAGTAAGAAAATCCGTAATAAGGCTGGCATTGGCCGGGCTGAAAAATGCTGAATTGGAGAAAGGCTCGCCACTGTCTGACATGGAAGAGATCGATGTCATGGCAAGGCAGGCAAAGATGAGGCGCGACTCGATAGCAGAATATGAGAAGGTTGGCCGGCTTGATGCGGCAGATGCTGAGCAAGCCGAGATGGAGATCATCATGGGATACCTTCCTCAGCAGGTTTCTGAGGCTGAGATCAGGCAGATCATTTCAGAGGCTATTGCTGCAACCGGCGCGGAGGAACCCCGCGATGTCGGGAAGGTTATGGGAGTCGTAATGCCGAAGCTAAGAGGGCGTGCCGATGGGAAGTTGGTCAATAGCATGGCCAGGGAGATGCTGGACAGTCCAAAGGATACGATGTAGGTTCTCATGGTCACACTTGTGATTAAAGAGGGGAGGGACTCCTGCTTGAAAGCAAGAAGAGGCGTAACAGGAGCATTCGTCTTAGCGCTGCTTGCTTTGATACTGCTCATGCCATTTAGGACATGTGCTGCAAACCCCAGGGTGTACGTTATTCCCCTTCAGGGACAGATCGAGCACGGGCTAGCGTCCTTCATAGCGCGAGGGCTTCGCGAGGCTGCTGAGGCTCGAGCGGATGCCGTCATTATCGATATCGATACGCCCGGCGGATACGTTGATGCCGCGCTTAAGGTGCGTGACGCCATCATCTCTTCCAAAGTAAGGACCATAGCCTATGTCAATTCGAGGGCATGGTCTGCAGGCGCTCTTATTGCGATCGCCTGCGACGACATTGCCATGAAGATGGGAAGCTCCATGGGTGCGGCTGAAACCAGGCCCAAAGAGGAGAAATACATCTCCGCAGTGCGGGCTGAGTTCGAAGCAACCGCTGAGCTTCGTGGCAGGGACCCGGTTGTGGCCGGGGCGATGGTAGATGCAGATGTTGAAATTCCTGATCTGATCGAGCGTGGGAAGATACTTACGCTTACAGCGACCATGGCCGAGGATCTCGGCTTTGCTGAATACAAAGTGATGAACATGGATGAGCTTCTCGAACAATCAGATCTTTCAGGTGCAGAGGTTATTGAGGTCGAGCAGACTTCGGCTGAGTGGTTCGCCAGGCTCCTGACTAATCAGATAGCGGCTGAAATTCTCCTGACATTGGGCCTGGTGGGTTTGGCAGTGGAGTTGGTTACGCCCGGGTTTGGCATTCCGGGAACTGTAGGGATTGTGTCCCTGGGTCTCTTCTTCGGCGGCAGGATAATGGCAGGTCTTGCCGGGTGGGAGGTTGTTGTCCTGTTCCTGGTCGGTCTGACTCTTCTGCTGCTTGAGGCGTTTGTAATACCAGGATTCGGTGTGGCAGGCATCCTTGGCATTGTGAGCGTAGCAGCCAGTTTCGTGCTGAGCTACCCTACGCTAGGCGAGGGCGCCGCTGCTTTGGGAATAGCAATAGGCATAGCTATAGTCGTTGTGGCGCTAGTAGTATTCCTGCTATCTCGCGGGGGCAAGAAGGGTCGTACCCCAGGAAGGCTGGTCCTCGACCATACCGAGGCACCGGAAGAAGGATACCTGGCAGTTAAGACTTACGAGTCGCTTGCTGGCGCTGAGGGAGTCGTGCTTACCCCCCTCAAACCTGTGGGTGTGGTGGATTTCGACGGCCGCAGGGTGGAGGCCATATCGGAAGGGCCTTTCGTTATGGGAGGAGCGCGTGTCCGTGTAATTCGCGTAGAGGGTAACAAGGTATTTGTGAGGCCTATTACCGACAAAAATCAGGAGGATTGATTGCATGGCTATGGGCTGGATAATTTTGATTATTGTCTTCGTTTTCCTGCTGGTTCTCCTTAATTTCGTCCCTATTGGTCTTTGGATTTCTGCATGGGCGGCTGGAGTAAGTGTGGGGCTTCTCACTCTTGTAGGAATGAGACTGCGACGTGTTCCGCCGGCCAGGATTGTGTTGCCAATGGTCAAAGCGGTAAAGGGTGGTGTGCCGGTGAGCGTAGACAAGCTTGAGGCGCATTACCTTGCTGGGGGCAACGTAGATCGCGTGGTTGATGCTTTGATAGCGGCGCAAAGGGCTGACATAAACCTGAGCTTCGAAAGGGGAGCGGCCATAGATCTTGCAGGCCGCAATGTGCTTGAAGCGGTTCAGATGAGCGTTAATCCCAAGGTGATCGAAACCCCGGTAATTGCTGCGGTGGCAAAGGATGGCATTGAATTGAAGGCCAAGGCCAGGGTGACGGTGCGAGCGAACATCGATCGGCTGGTGGGCGGAGCCGGAGAGGCGACTATTATCGCCAGGGTGGGCGAGGGCATAGTCACTACTGTGGGTTCTGCTGAGAGCCACAAGGCAGTCCTTGAGAATCCGGATGAGATATCCAGAACCGTCCTGAAAAAGGGTCTCGATGATGGCACAGCGTTCGAAATTCTTTCCATCGACATTGCCGATGTTGATGTGGGCAGAAACATTGGAGCTCGTCTGCAAATGGACCAGGCCGAGGCGGACAAGAACATCGCCCAGGCCAAGGCCGCGGAGCGCAGGTTCGCAGCCCTTGCTCTGGAACAGGAGAACAGAGCAAAGGTTCAAGAGATGAGAGCCATGGTTGTGGAAGCCGAGGCAGAAGTCCCGCGGGCGCTTGCGGATGCGCTTCGGTCCGGAAACTTCGGGGCAATGGATTACTACAACTTGCTTAACTTGAAGGCTGATACGCAGATGAGGGACTCCATATCTAAGTCCACAGGTGCTCCCGGCTCCTCTGAGGGACCAGGTTCAGGACCAGGTCTGGAGTAGGGCTCGTTTACACATAGGCATCCAGGCCAGCGCCCTTGTCTTTTACGTGAAGGGTTGCATGGTTGCCGTGGAACGCGAATGGGGGTGTTTGCCATATGGATGTTAGCGGCGTCCTAACTTTGGTCGTATGGATCATTGTCATCCTCTCATACGTGTTGCAGCTTGTTGCCAAAGGCTTCAAGCGGGCTGAGGAGGAAGCACGCAGGAAGGTTGCAAGAGGCCGCGCCCGTAGTCCGCTTGAACCCAAAGGGCTGCGACGGCTCGAAGCTTCTGGCGATGCCCGAGGGAATGGCGAGGTGGAACCTATGGCGCCTGCGGAGCGTACTGAAGGCTCAGGCGCCTGGTGGGAACAGGAATTCGGCTCGACCGAATTAGACGAGGAATATGGTGCCGGGTTGCCGCGGACGGGCAGACAGTCGTTGGCGAGGGAGCTTGCTGAAGAACGAGCTCATGAACGCGAGGTTGAAATGGCCGAACCCTATGAGGCGGGTTCATTGGGCATGGAAGACGAATATTCCCCTGTGCCGATGCAGAGGACAGTAGAGTCTGAGGCTTTTCATGCAGACGCCCTCATGCTCGCTTGGGAGATGGAGAGCGGGCTTGAAGATGAAGCCGAAGCTTTCGAGCGGGAGCTGGTACAGGATTACAAGGCGGATGCTGCAGGTTCATGGCTTGTTTCCGATGGTGGTGTGCGCCGGCAGCAGGTTCTTTCCGGAATAGTCTGGGGGGCCATCTTGGGACCGCCCAGGTGCAGAAAGGGCAGAAGAGAGGGGCGCGCGTCGTGAGGCATGCAGGTTGGTGCGAGCCTTTTGAGCCGGGGGAGGGCGGCAAACCCTCAGTTGACAGGGGTGGCTGAGTAGGTTAGAGTAGAGCTGTACACAGCAATTTAATATGCGCTCTCGCGAAAGTGCGCCTAGGGTTCCACTTCCGGTGCTACTTGGTGGAAGGTTCGGTCCGAGCGGCGCAGGCGCCCGAAATGGCGCTACACCTTAAGGGATAAAAGCCCCGGCGGTTAGGTTTCGTAATGACAACCTAACGCCGGGGCTAAGCTTTTTGGGGAAAGATGAAAGTGGAGGGGCAAAAGTGGCGTTCAAATGTAATCGAGTTGGCATTGTGATGGGCACTGACTCTGACATGGGCAAAATGAGCAGGGCAACGGAGGTCCTGTCTGATCTGGGCATAGAGTGGGAGCTCAGGGTGATCTCTGCCCACAGGACGCCTGAGGTGGCGGCGGAATATGCTCGCAGAGCTGAGGAGCGTGGACTTGCCGTGATTATTGCCGGAGCGGGCATGGCTGCGCATCTGGCAGGGGTGATGGCGTCGTATACAGTGTTGCCAGTGATCGGAGTACCGCTTTCCAGTGGGGCACTTGGAGGGTTTGATGCCCTTTGCTCAACAGTGATGATGCCGACGGGAGTACCCGTTGCTACTGTAGCGATTGATGGTGCAGGCAATGCGGCGTTCCTTGCAGCGCAGATCCTGGGGTTGAGCGATGGAGAGCTGCAGAGGCGCCTGTTGGAGCAGAGGGAGAGTCTGGCGGAACGGGTTGGGAGTGCTGATAGAAGAGTCCAGACAGACAGCGGAGAGGCGGAGTAGCCTGAATCAGTCAGTTTCAAGTAGGTGTTGTAGGCCGAAGAGCGAGATCCCATGCACGCAGAGGCGAAGAGCCGATGCGCATACGAAAGCTTCTTGGAGGTGCACAGGGTGAAGTATGTGGCTTATGTGAATATCAAACTCAAGCAGTCGGTGCTCGATCCCCAGGGAGAGGCGGTAAGGTCTGCCCTCGTATCAATGGGATATGGCGGGGTGCAGGAAATCAGGCTTGGCAAGAGGATACGTGTTGAGCTAGAGGCTGCAAATGAGGCGGAATGCAGAGAAATTGTGGACGAAATCTCCCAACGTGTGTTGGTGAATCCGAACATGGAGACGTATGAGTATGAGATCAGGGAGGAGTCCGGGGAATGAAGTTCGGGATAATTGTGTTCCCAGGTTCCAATTGTGACAAGGACTGCCGCACTGGAATTGAGGCCGCGGGCTTCGACACCGGCTTCATCTGGCATCGCGATACCTCGGTGGCAGGTTACGATTGCCTGGTGCTTCCAGGGGGCTTCTCCTACGGCGATTACCTGCGGCCCGGCGCAATAGCGCGTTTTTCACCGATCATGGATTCGGTTGCGCGTTTCGCTTCAGACGGAAAGCCTGTGCTTGGGATAGGCAACGGTTTTCAGATTCTCCTCGAGGCGGGATTGCTGCCCGGCGCGATGCGGAGAAATGCGGGCACCAGGTTCATCTGTGATTGGATCAACGTTCGCGTTGAGTCTGAAGGGACGCCGTTTACGTCGCTCTATGCCGAAGGCGATGTTTTGACACTGCCAGTAGCTCACGGCAGTGGAAACTACTTCGCCCATCCTGATGTTCTCGCCCAGCTCAACACGGGAGGACAGGTCGTGTTGAGGTACTGCAACGAACTTGGAGAGGCCGCCTCTAGGGCCAACCCGAACGGAAGCCTCGAGAACATAGCGGGGATATGCAACGAGACTGGAAACGTAGTGGGAATCATGCCTCACCCTGAAAGGGCGTGCGAGGCAATCTTAGGCGGTACTGATGGCAGGCGCATTTTCGAATCGGCTGCAGAATGGGTACGCGGGGGTGTAAGGGTTGGCCAAGGCGCATAAGAACGATGAGCTCGTGTGGCGGTCTATGGGTCTGTCTGACGAGGAATACGAGATGATCGTGGACTTGCTGGGAAGAGAGCCTAACTACGTCGAGCTGGGCATGTTCTCGGTGATGTGGTCTGAACACTGTTCCTACAAGAACTCCAAAGCTGTTTTGAGGGGCCTTCCCACAAGAGGCCCGCAAGTGCTGCAAGGTCCGGGCGAAAATGCAGGCATAGTGGATGTAGGCGACGGATTGGCTGTGGCCTTCAAGATCGAGAGCCACAACCACCCTTCTGCGGTTGAACCGTACGAGGGAGCCGCCACTGGCGTAGGCGGAATCGTTCGCGACATATTCACCATGGGTGCAAGACCGATAGCTTCCCTCAATTCGCTGTGGATTGGCGACTTGCAATCGGACAAGTCCCAGATGCTCTTCGATGGCATTGTTTCAGGGATATCGGGGTATGGAAATGCTGTTGGGGTCCCAACAGTAGGAGGCCAAACGGTATTCCACAAGTCTTACGACAACAATCCCCTTGTCAATGCAATGGGCGTTGGCGTGATGCGGCAGGACGAGATAAAGCGCGGAGCGGCCAGTGGCGTTGGAAACTCGGTGATGCTCATCGGATCCACTACCGGGCGGGACGGTATCCATGGGGCCACGTTTGCCTCTACCGACCTTACTGACGAGGCCGTGGAGAAGAAGTCGCCGGTTCAGGCAGGCGACCCGTTCCGCGAGAAACTCCTCTTGGAGGCATGTTTGGAGTTGGTGGCGCGCGGCTGTGTGCTGGGCATTCAGGACATGGGTGCTGCTGGCCTTACATGTTCCTCATGTGAGATGTCGGCTAGAGGCAATGTTGGAATGGTTATTGACATCGACAAGGTCCCGTGTCGGGAGGAGGGCATGACTCCGTACGAGGTGATGCTCTCGGAATCGCAGGAACGCATGCTTCTGGTACCTGTGCCGGGTAAGGAAGGCGAAGTCCGACAGATACTGGAGAAGTGGGGTCTGCTTGCTGAGGAGATCGGGAAGGTCACTGATGACGGACTGATAACCCTGATCCACGGAGGCAAGGAGGTGGCCCAGGTTCCGGCCCAGGCGCTGACTGATGATGCGCCTGTGTACCACAGGGAGTCGGTGCGTCCTAAATACATTGACGAGTTGACCTCCTACGACCTCGACGGTGTGCAGGGACCGAGGGATCTAGGGGAAACTCTGATTCAACTGATGGGCTCACCCAATGTGGCCAGCAAAAGGTGGGTTTACAGGCAGTACGACTGTCAAGGCGGCGCAGGCACAGTGATCGAGCCCGGGGCCGATGCAGCGGTGGTGCGCCTTCCAGGCACATCCCGAGGCATAGCATTGACGTGTGACTGCAACTCCCGATATTGCTACATCAACCCGCGTCTGGGTGCATCTCATGCAGTTGCAGAGGCGGCACGGAACTTGGCGTGCACGGGGGCTCGCCCATTGGCGGCAACCAACTGCCAGAATTTCGGCAACCCCTACAAACCTGAAGTCTTTTGGCAGTTCAAAGAGTGCCTCGAGGGCATGGCCGAAGCATGCCGTGTGCTTGACACTCCCATAACCGGGGGTAATGTGAGCCTGTATAACGAAGATGGCGAGACTGCGATCCGTCCCACTCCTGTGATAGGCATGGTGGGAGTCATAGATGATGTCAGAGCTTCGATTCCCATGGGATTCTTCAAGCAGGGTGATGCGATTGTATTGCTGGGCGAGACTCACGACGAGATAGGTGCATCTGAGTATCTTGCAGTTATTCATGGGGTTGAGGCCGGACGTGTCCCTTCGATTGACCTGGACGACGAAAAGCGCCTCTGCGAGCTCCTCGTAGCAGCTGCTAGCAGGGGAATTACAAGATCCGCCCACGACCTCTCAGACGGAGGTTTGGGAGTTGCCCTTGCTGAATGCTGCATTTCAGGATCTATAGGAGCCGAGATAAGGGTGGAGGCTGATATCGCCCCTGATCGGTTCATATTCAGTGAAAGTGCAGGCAGAGCCCTGGTAAGCGTTGACAAGGGCGACTTGGAGGCCTTTTTGGGCCTTGCGGATGAGATGGGTGTTCCGGCCTTGGCCATAGGGGAGGTAGGCGGTGAAGCCTTGACAATCACGTACGGGCAAGCCAAAGACGATGCAGTTGGGCGAGGCGCTGAGACGATAATCGCTGTGCCCATCGTGCAGCTTGCGTCGGCTTATGAGGAGGCGATACCGTGCGTCATGGAGAGCTGATCCAGCTGGACATGGACAAACCAAGAGAAGAATGCGGCGTCTTCGGCGCTTGCTTCAATGAAGGTGCCGCTGTTGCTGCTTACTATGGGCTTATCTCCCTGCAACACAGGGGACAAGAGAGCGCAGGAATCGCCGTATGCGACGGGCCGAAAATCCGCGTCGTGAAAGGCCCGGGCCTTGCAACTGAAGTCTTTGAGGGTGATGCTCTCAGCAAACTTCCGGGAAAAACAGGCATAGGTCATGTAAGGCACGGGATTCGGGAGGACAACGATCTCTCCGGCACGCAACCCTTCGTCTTCCACTACAGGGGCGGCATGATGGCAGTTGCCCATAACGGAAGCCTGTCCAACGCTGGAGAACTCCGAGAGAAGCTGGGACAGTCAGGCGTTGTCTTTCAAAGCGAGTCAGATTCAGAAGTCATTGGATCCCTGATAGCCCGCCACTTTTCTCTGGGGATGGTAGGTGCGATTGAACGAGCCATGGAAGAGCTGCAAGGGGCTTACTCCTTTGTGGTGATGGCCGATGACGTAATTTACGCTGTGCGCGATCCTTACGGATTCAGGCCGCTCATTGCAGGCTCAGGTCATGCGGGATTCGCAGTGGCCTCCGAATCATGCGCCCTGGACGCTGTAGGGATAACGAAGATGCGAGATGTGGGCCGGGGTGAAATCGTTGTCGTTTCCGATCGGGGGATGAAGTCCGTCTCCACGCGAGCATCACAGCGCAAGTGTGCGCCCGCAACCTGCATATTCGAGTACATCTACTTCGCGCGGCCAGACTCGGTGATCGGAGGCATAAGCGTTGCTGCAGCACGCGAGGCTTTCGGCGCCAGATTAGCCCGGGAAGCTCAATTCGATGCCGACGTCGTGGTTGCAGTTCCTGAATCAGGAGTCACGGCTTCATTGGGTTACTCCAATGAGAGCGGGATACCATATAGGCAGGGCCTTACCAAGAATCGGTATATGGGGCGAACCTTCATCAGAGACTCGCAGATGGAAAGGGAGATAGGTGTAAGGCTTAAGCTGAATGCTATTGAACGCTCGTGTGCCGGGAAAAGTGTGGTGCTGGTGGATGATTCCATAGTGCGGGGTACTACTGGAGCACGCCTCATAGATCTCATGAGGAAGGCCGGCGCTGTCAGAGTTGACCTGGCAGTCTCGTCTCCGCCGATCAAGTTTCCTTGCAGGTACGGAATTGATACGGCGAGCAGGCAGGATCTTGTGGCTGCTGTGAACACAGAGGATGAGATACGAGAGATGATAGGGGCCGATGCCCTACACTATCTCTCCATCGATGGAATGCTGGAAGCCATTGGAGAACTGGTTCAGGCGCGTGGCTGCGAAGAACCCTCAGGATTCTGCACCGCATGCCTGGATGGCAGGTATCCTGATTCATCTTCATGCGGTGAAGCATGCGAGGCCAAAAAGGGATTGTCGTACTCCGACGCAGGTGTTGACATTGACGAAGGAGAGCGTGCGGTGGAGCTTATTAAGCCAGCAGTGAAGAGCACGTTTACACCTGGAGTCATCAGTGACATCGGAGGTTTCGGCGGTCTGTTCAAACCCGACTTCTCCGGATTCGACGAGCCCGTCCTGGTCTCAGGTACAGACGGAGTGGGGACCAAGCTGAAGATTGCGTTTGCAGTCGACCGACATGACACCATCGGCATAGATGCGGTTGCCATGTGCGTCAATGATGTGCTCGTGTCAGGAGCCGTGCCCCTCTTCTTCCTGGACTATATAGGGTGTGGGAGATTGGATGCCGGAAGGATCAGCGAGATTGTGGGAGGCGTGGCTGAAGGGTGCAGGCAGGCCGGGTGCGCACTCATAGGCGGCGAGACCGCCGAGATGCCAGGATTCTACCCCGACGGAGAATACGACATTGCAGGGTTTGCTGTGGGAGCTGTGGACCGCGGGCAGATAGTTGAAGGGTCGAAGATACGGCCTGGAGATGCTGTCATCGGCCTGGCGTCGTCAGGGCTTCACTCCAACGGATACTCTCTGGCGCGCAAGGCCCTGTGCGAGGAGGGCGGATTCCTGCTTTCGGATATCCCGGAAGGTCTCGATCGCCCGTTGGGCGACGAAATGCTGGAGCCTACGAGGATATATGTGAAGCCTGTGCTCTCTCTCTTGAAGCATGTTGAGGTGCTCGGGATGTCCCACATAACCGGCGGTGGGCTCGTTGAGAATCCGCCGAGGATTCTTCCGCCGGGAACCTCCATGAGGCTTGCGGTGAGCACGTGGCGCCGGCCGCCCATATTCGACGTTATAAGCCGGGCTGCAGGGGTCGAGCGGGAAGAGATGTTCAGAGTTTTCAACATGGGAATAGGTTTCATGGTAATCACTCGCCGGAAAGATGCGGCAAAGGCAGTGCATTTCCTGGTGGATCATGGGGAAGATGCCCGTATCATAGGCGAAATAGTGGCCGGAGACGGCCGTGTGGAGTTTGAGGGGGTGTAGGTGTTGCGCATGGTGGTGTTGGTTTCGGGAAGAGGTTCCAACCTTCAGGCCATCCTGGATGCAATCGAAAACAGGAGGCTAGCGGCGGAGGTGGCAAAGGTCATCTCTGATGTGCCCAACGCCTATGCCCTCAAGCGTGCTAAGAGGGCGGGAGTACCCACGTGCTGCGTTGAGAGGCGAGACCACTCGTCGAGGGCGGATTTCGAAACGGCCCTTGCCGATTGTGCCGAGGAAGCCGAGCCCGACCTGATAGTTCTTGCAGGATTCATGAGAGTATTGGGTCGTGGGTTCTTGGACAGGTTTTCTGGCAAGGTGATCAATATTCATCCATCGCTTCTCCCGTCATTTCGTGGCCTTGAAGCTCAGCGCCAGGCCTTGGAGGCGGGTGTGCGATATGCGGGATGCACCGTTCATTTCGTTAACTTGGGGGTGGATTCCGGTCCGATCATCGACCAGAGAGTCGTGCCGGTCCTACCCGAAGATGACGTGGAAACGCTTTCGGCGAGGATACTGGAGCAGGAACATGATTTGCTGGTCGATGTGATTAGGCGCTTTGGAGCCGGATTAGTCTAGAGAAGCAGGAAGGGAGCGATGCCTGGTGGCCACGGGCAGGGCGTTGATAAGCGTTTATGACAAGGAAGGAATCGAGGAGTTTGCCAAAGGCTTGGCTGATTTGGGGTTTGAAATAGTCTCTACAGGAGGCACCGCTGCACTGCTTCGAAAAGCAGGGGTGGACGTCAGGGATGTCTCAGAGGTCACTGGATTTCCAGAAGTCCTGGATGGCCGCGTGAAGACTCTCCATCCAAGGATACACGCAGGCATTCTTGCGAAGCCTACGCGAGCGCACATGGAGGCTCTTGAGAGCCTGAACGTAACTGCAATAGACATAGTTGTAGTCAATCTTTACCCGTTTGAGCGAACCGTTGAGGGCGGCGCCGGGATGGAAGAAGCCTGCGAAAACATCGATATTGGCGGCCCCTCTATGGCGCGAGCCGCAGCCAAGAACTTCGAGAGAGTTGCGGTTGTGGTCAATCCCAGGCGATATTCGGAGATCATATCGGAGTTGCGCGAGCGTGGCGAAGTCTCCCGGGCCACGAGGGCTGCCTTGGCGGCTGAGGCCTTCCATCATACCGCCGCCTACGATGCGGCCATCGCCACCTACTTCGCAGAAAACACAGAAGGCATTGATGGAGCGTCGGATGCGAGCCCTTTGAGTGGAGAGACTCAAGTGAGATCCCTTGGGGATCACTGGATTGTCGGAGGATCTAAGGCGCAGTCGCTCAGATATGGCGAGAATCCGCATCAGGTTGCCGCCTTCTACAAGTTCTCCGGCGCCGCGCCGCGCGGTTTGGCTGCAGCAAGGCAGCTTGGTGGAAAAGAACTTTCATTCAATAACCTTGCAGATGCCACAGGCGCCATAGGCGTTGTGAGCGAGTACGACGAGACGGCGTGCGTCATCGTCAAGCATGCGAATCCATGTGGGGTAGGGATAGGAGCGACTTCCCTCGACGCCTATAAGGCGGCCCTCGATTCTGACCCAGTGTCGGCCTTCGGGGGAATCGTCGCCTTCAACCGCACGGTAGGAATAGAAGAAGCGAAACTGATGTCGGAGATATTCCTTGAAGTCATAGTCGCTCCGCATTTTTCTCCGGAGGCAGTGGAGGTTCTGCAAGGCAAGAAGAACTTGCGGTTGATTGAGGTTGCTCAGTCGGACCTGAAACCTTACACAGGGTGGGATATTCGCCCGGTGCTCGGAGGTTTTCTCGTTCAGAATTCGGACAGCGCGAAAGCGGTTCCACTTGAGCTTTCAGTCGTCACAAAGCGGGCTCCAGAGGAAGATGAGCTCGCTCAGCTCATCCAAGCATGGAAGGTCGTCACCCATGTTCGTTCCAATGCCATAGTTCTGTGGAACGGGAACGGCACCGTTGGGGTGGGTGCGGGGCAGATGAACAGGGTCGGCGCCGCGGAGATTGCGATCAGGCAAGCGGGCCAGAAAGCCGTGGGTTCGGTAATGGCGTCAGATGGTTTCTTCCCGTTCGGAGACACTGTGGAGCTGGCAGCGAAGGCAGGCGTCCGCGCCGTTATACAGCCCGGCGGGTCCCTGCGGGACAGGGAGTCAATCGAAGCGGCTGACGCAAGTGGCGTCGCAATGGTGTTTACCGGAGTGAGACATTTCAGGCACTAGAACGGAGGATGCATTCATGGCAATAGGGTCACCACGCCCCAAGATCCTTGTGGTTGGGTCCGGAGGGCGGGAGCATGCAATAGTATGGAAATTGGCTGCAAGCGATAGGGTAGGCGAGATATACTCAGCTCCAGGAAATGCAGGCATTGCGCAGCTAGCCCAGTGCGCGCCCATTGATGCTGCCGACATCGATGGGTTGGCCAGGTTTGCCCGGGAAGTTGATTGCGACATAGTCATAGTCGGCCCGGAGCTTCCCCTAAGCCTTGGCCTGGCAGACAGGCTCACTTCCCAAGGCCAGGCAGTGTTTGGACCGACTGCAGCTGCTTCTAGAATCGAGTCGTCAAAGGCATATGCCAAGGGCGTAATGGAGCGGGCAGGGATACCGACTGCCTGCTATGAGGTATTTGACGATCCGTACAGGGCGAGGCAGGCCGCGGTTGCAGCCGCCTCCCGCGCGGGAAGCGTAGTAGTCAAACTGGATGCTCTTGCTGCCGGCAAAGGTGTTATTGTGGCCCATAATCCGGAGGAGGCGGGAGCAGCAGTCGATTCCTTGGCCAAGGGAGCTGCAGAGGACGGGCGTCTCCGGCTGATAGTAGAGGAGTGCCTGGAGGGTTACGAGGCAAGCGTTATTGGCATCAGTGATGGGAAGGACGTAGTGACGCTGATCCCCGCGAAAGATCACAAACGGGCGTTCGACGGCGACATGGGACCAAATACAGGAGGCATGGGCGCTGTGGCGCCTGCCCCGGGAATCGACCGTGACATGCTGGAATGGATCAGCGACAGGGTGCTATGTGCAGCTGTACGGCAGATGGGAGAGGAGGGCGTTCCCTTTGTGGGTGCGCTCTTCGCAGGACTCATGATAACAGATGACGGGCCAAAGGTGCTCGAATTCAATTGCAGATTCGGAGATCCTGAGACTCAAGCTATCATGCCTCTCCTCGACACTGACTTGCTCGATCTTGTGGAGGCCTCATGCAATGGCTGCATCAGCCAACTGAAGGCAGATTTTAACCAGGCCTATTCGACCTGTGTGGTGATGGCCAGCCAGGGATATCCGGGGCATTACAGCACAGGGGTGCCAGTTCGTATTCCGCCGGAGCTTCCCGAAGGGACGGTCATCTTCCATGCTGGCACCAGGATCGCAAATAGCCAGCTTGTATCGGCGGGCGGCAGGGTGCTGGGTGTCACTGCTGTCGGTTCTTCTGCATTGCAATCGCGCCGTCGCGCATACGATGCAACAGAGCGCATAGGGTTTGAAGGGGGTTACTGCCGATCCGATATTGGCCTGGGCATCGGGTTCGCCGGCGAGAGCCTCTAGACTGCTAGCCTGGACGGAATGGCTCACTGAGCTGCTCCGTGAATATCGGAGGTATTCACATGTGTGCAGCGCGTTCGACCCGGATAGCGGAGCGAGTGTCTGACGTGCTAGGCGTGCCAAGGGATGTTGCCCTCGACCTGCCTCGGCTGAGCCTCGAGGGCAACGTTAGGCTAGTGCTTGAGAATCACAAGGGCATTATCGAATTTTCCACTGATCGCCTGCGTGTACAGACCACTGCCGGCCAGGTATCAATAGTCGGACGCAGGCTTGTTCTGAGGGGCATAAATAGGGAGAGGATTGTGGTCGAAGGGCGGTTTGACAACTTAGAGTTCCTGGGGTGGGAGGTATCCTGAGATGGCAGTATCCAGCCTGTGGGAGTGGGTGCGTGGATATGTTATAATCAAGGTCACAGGCAGGATGCTTGAGAAATTTGTGAATATGGCGGCTGCTCGCCGCATAGGGCTGCACGATGTTACAACCCTTGGGCCCGGGATGATGCTGGCCAGAGTGAGTATTGATGACTACAGGCAGCTCGGTCCCATCCTGAGGGCCTGTGGATGCTGGGCGACTGTAGACCAAAGAGTCGGGGCTCCATTTGTGCTTTCAGGGCTTGCCAGGAGGAAGTTCCTCCTTTTCGGGCTCATGATCTTCGTCATTCTGTTATCCGTGATGTCATCGGTACTATGGACGATCGATATCATCGGAGCTGACGCTGAGCAAGAAGGGATGATTCGGCAAGTCCTCTACGACATGGGAATCACCAGATGGACTCCTCTGTCATCAGTGGATTGCGACGACATAAGATCTGAGATTACCAAGTCAGTCCAGGGGCTGGCATGGGTAGGCGCGGAAACTCAGGGCACTGGCCTTGTTCTCCGCGTGGCAGGGAAGGTTCTGCCCGACGCTCCTGCTGCGCCCATTGACTTGATTGCGTCGGAAGATTCTGTAATTGTGAGGCTTATTGTTCTTGCGGGTCTTCCACATGTAAGAGAGGGGCAAACAGTTGCGGCAGGGCAGGTGCTTGTGTCAGGCCAAGAGCCCACAGGCGAGGGCGGTTCTGTTGTCCATGCGAGGGCCATCGTAGAAGGGCGTGTTTGGCGCGAGGCGCGTGCGAAGGTGCCCCTCATCGTTGAGCAGCGTGTGAGAACGGGGCGAAAGGCGATCCAGTACAGGATTGTTTGTGGCAGCATCGATCTTAACCTGGGCCGGGCAGGGGGCTTCGGAGCCTACGACACCAAGGAGTATAGAAGGGACTTGGGCCCTGGCGTAGAATTGATCAGAATTGAGCGGCACGAGATTGCCGTGACAACAACACGCATCAGCCGCGGCGAGGCCTATGTGCTTGCACGTGCTTCCGCTGAAGAGTCTATTCGGGGCAGGCTTCGGGGAGATGCAGAAATCCTGTCAGTAACTGAGAATGTGTCTGACGAAGCGGTCATGGGGGATGCAGTTGAAGTGGTACTGATCATGGAGACTGTAGAAGACATAGGGATCGCGAAGGAAAGGCTGTAGGCGAATGTGTCCGGAGTCTGATCTTCGCATTCAGGTCCAGAGCGCAACCGCCCGTGATTGCTACATGTACATGAAAGAGTGTTTTTTGATAGATGCCACTGGAAATGTGGATTAGTTGCGAGAGGGAGGGAGCAATCTCATTTGAGGAATCCGGTTGTTGAAGCTAGGTTCTGCACACACAATAACGCAGAGGCAGCTGCGCTGTTCGGTAACCGGGACGAGAACTTGAGGTTAGTTGAGGAACTGCTTGAGTGCAAAATAGTAGCCCGTGCCAATGATGTGACTGTGATAGGGCCAGAGGAATCTGTCAGCAAGGTTCTTCGCGTCCTCTCCGATTTGCAGTCGGCCGTGCGCGCGGGCAATCGTATTTCGGGTCGTGAAACCAGGTATTCTGTGATGCTGGCGCAGAAGGAAAGACCTGAAACTCTATGTTCGGTTCTGAGTGATGTTGTGCAAGTAACAGCGCGCGGCAAGCAGATCCGCCCAAGGACCGTAGGCCAGAAGCACTATGTAGACACAATGAGAAGGAATGATATAGTCTTCTGTATCGGACCTGCGGGAACCGGAAAGACGTATCTTGCAATGGCCATGGCTGTATCGGCCCTCAAGTCCAAGAGCGTCAGTAGAATAGTCCTTACGCGCCCAGCTGTAGAAGCAGGAGAAAAACTAGGATTTCTCCCGGGCGACCTGCAGGAGAAGGTTGATCCGTACTTGCGGCCGCTATATGATGCACTCTTCGACATTCTTGGTGTCGAGGTTTTTGAACGCTACAAAGAGAAGGGCGTAATCGAGATCGCACCCCTTGCGTACATGCGTGGAAGGACGTTGGATGATGCGTTCATCATACTTGACGAGGCTCAAAACACTACGCCCGAGCAGATGAAGATGTTCTTGACTCGCCTTGGATTCTCCTCGAAGGCAGTAGTTACTGGGGATATTACCCAGATAGATCTTCCCAACAGGAAGTTCTCAGGGCTGGAGGATGTCCGGGCTGTGCTAGCCGGAGTCGATGGTATTCAGTTTGTCCACCTTAGTGACCAGGATGTTGTCAGGCACGAGCTTGTGCAAAGGATAGTCCAGGCATACGAGAGGTTCGATGCTGAAAGGGCCAAGAGAGAGCGACTAGACGTTGGTTCATCCGCTTGAGGTTCTGCGTCGGCACAGAAGGAAGTAGAAGGGGGTGATGCCGTTGGCCCAGCCGTCTAAGAGAGAGAACTTACATCAAATCGGCGAGAGCATCAAGGCATTCCTCAGCAGCAGGATTGCAGTTGCTTTGGCGACGGTGATACTCGGGTCGCTTATCGTGGCGTCCACGCTGTTGCCTCAATCCGTTGCGCTGGAAAAGGGGCAGTTTGCCAAGCGCGACATTCAGGCCCAAAGGACGATAGTGAACCGCGTTGCCACAGAGAAACTTCGGGAAGAGGCTCGAAAGGCGTACTTGAAGAACGCTCCCAGCTTCCCGGACAATTATGAGATAAACCAATCCTACTCCTACATAGCTGAGGAGACGGTTGAGTCAATCTTCGATGCTATTTCGTTGGCATCCGGCGAAATGCCTGAAGAAGACGTTGAGGCAATTGGGCAAAAGGCTGCTGGAATCATTGCTGACGACATGGGGATCGCGGCCTCAGAAGCGGATGTCGCGGTCTTGGCTTCAATGACTGAGATGGAACACAGGGATGCGCGGGACGTAGCTGTGGCCCTAGTAGGAAGCGTGATGCGGGAGAATCGGATAACCGATGATAACGTGCAGACTATTGCAGCCGGCATTCCTCAGGCCTTGTCAGACAAGGGCCTTTCAAACGAATATGTAGAGCCCGTTTCGCGCGTGGTCATCTCGGCCATTCGTCCTAACCTCTCTCTCAGCCTTGCGAAAGTGGAGAAGGCTGCGGAAGAGGAGGCTGATTTGGTCCAGCCAGTATACGTCCAAAAAGGTCAGAACATCATAAGACGCGGAGAGCTGGCGACGGAAGAAATTATAGAAATCTTGAACGACCTAGGTCTGCTTGGAGCGCGTGGCTCCATACTGGGCTGGATGGGCGTGATATCGTTGACCGCGCTAGCTGTTGGATACGCCGGCGTCTACATCAAGAGCTTTCCTGCGCGTGCTCCGAGGGAGCGTGGGATGCTATCCTTGGTGGCCATAGCAGGTCTCCTAGTATTGCTGCTTGCGAGTATTCTTGTGAGCCTGACCCCGGATTACGCGGCTTACCTGGTGCCTGCCGCCTTTGCCACTATGGTCATTTCGTTCCTCGCGTCCTTGGAGATAGCTTTGGTGGTCAACTTGTCAGTGGCTGCTCTTGTAGGCATTCTGTTCCGGGGCAACATGTTTGCAATGCTTGCGTCACTCGCGGCTGGGGCGGCAGGGGCTTATGCTGCTCACGACCTTCATGAAAGGTCCAGCATGACCCAGGCAGTTTTGGCTGTTGGTGTGACGGTTGCCGCAGTATCCTTCTGCTATGGGCTAGGATTTGGCGAACCAGAAATAGTATCCAGGTGGTATTTGGGATTTGTGAATGGTATAATGTCGACCGTGATGACGCTGGGGTCGCTTCCGTTCTTCGAGACTCTGTTCGGGGTATCGTCCTCCCTTCGTCTCCTAGAGCTCTCGAATCCCGGCCATCCGCTTCTACGGCGGCTCCTGCTGGAGGCGCCTGGCACTTACCATCATTCGATTCTTGTAGGGAACCTGGGTGAAACAGCGGCCCAGGCAATAGGAGCGGACGCGTTGCTCGTGCGTGTGGGTGCGCTTTACCACGATTGCGGCAAGCTCAAGCGCCCGTATTTCTTTGCTGAGAATCAGTTTGCACAGGCTAACCCTCACGACAAGATAAGTCCGGCCCTTTCCACGCTTGTCATAACGTCGCACGTGAAAGACGGCGTGGAGTTGGCCAAGCAGTATAAACTGCCAGTGCCTGTTGCCGGCATGATACAACAGCACCACGGCACTGGGCTGGTTTCATTCTTCTATGCAAGGGCTGCTGAGAGTGAGCGAGATCTGTGCATAGACGAAAAGGACTTCAGGTATCCGGGGCCGAGGCCGCAGACGCGGGAGGCGGCTGTTGTGATGCTCGCAGATTCCGTGGAAGCGGCTGTGCGTTCGATGTCTGACCCATCTTCCTGGCAGGTTAAGAATGCCGTAAGGAAGATAATCAAGGACAAGCTGAATGACGGCCAATTGGACGAATGTGACCTTACCCTCAGGGAACTGGATGAAATAGAGAATGCTTTCATTAATGTCTTGAGCGGGGTATACCATGAGCGGGTCGAGTATCCTGAGTTGCCTTCAAACGAGCCGTCGGCAGATGGTGGAAGAGAGAAGGCAGGGAGCCCGTTTGAGGATGAGGCTGATACTGAGAGTGCCATCGGGGATGGGAAAACATGCGGGGGGGACGAAAATGCCCGCTGAGATTTTGAACAGGCAAGACAAGGTCGAAGTGACCGAGGGACTAGAAGCAGAAGTGAAGGGGGCAGTGGCGATAGCACTACAGATGGTTATGGGACATGACAACTATGAAGTGGACATCAGCTTCGTCGATGATGAGGAGATTGCTCAGCTTAACGAAGCCTACAGAGGGGTTCCAGAGCCGACTGACGTTCTCTCTTTTCCCCTTGAGGATCCAGATGAGCTGGTAGCAGATGATGGTGAGTGCGTCGAAATAACGGAATGCCCCGATTTTCCCAACGTGATTCCTCCTACTGAATACGATGGGATGTACTATGAGTTTGCGGCAGCGGATGAGATTCTTCTGGGTGATGTGGTCATCTCGCTGGAACGCGCCCGAAATCAGGCGGGAGATTACGGACATTCACTTTCAAGGGAGGTCTGTTATCTTACCGTCCACGGTGTGCTCCATCTTCTTGGCTACGATCACGAAGAGGCGGAGGATGCCGCTTGCATGAGAGAACTGGAGGAATCTGTTATGAAAAGGATCGGGCTGCCGCGCTGAGGTGGAGGCGTGTGTTTTGAAAGCGCGCAATCTACGCGAGAGCTTCAAGTACGCTGGCATCGGTATTGTGCAGGCGCTAAAGAGTGAGAGGAATATGCGCATACATTGGATCGCGGCTATAGCAATCGGAGTAATATCCATCCTCTTCAAACTTAGCGCCGAAGAAGCTGCAATGATGGCTCTGGCTGCAGCAATGGTTATTACTGCGGAGATGGTGAATACTGCTATTGAGCACTGTGTGGACCTTGTTACCAAGGAATACGACTCGCTGGCGGCTGAGGCGAAGAATGTCGCCGCCGGCGCCGTGCTGGTGTCGGCGGTAGGGGCTGTAGTAGTCGGAGTTCTCATACTCGGCCCTAAGGTGTTGTCTTCGATCGCGGCACGGCTAAGGTGAGGTGACCGCATACATGTCTTCCAAGTCAAAGTCTGATTCCACCAAGTCAGTACGTAGGCAGCGGCAGTGGCTGACAGGAATAATAATAGTTCTTCTGTTCGTCAATATCCTGGTGTTGGCCCGTGCTGCAGAGCTGATCACTTTTCCAGGTGAAGTTTCCAATACTGAATTGCTGCGCCAAGGCGCCTTGTCCCTTGCCGATTACTATGAG
The DNA here is from genome assembly GCA_028709305.1 of Bacillota bacterium. Lineage (GTDB taxonomy): Bacteria > Bacillota > DTU025 > DTU025 > DTU025 > UBA10085. The sequence goes on from JAQVXE010000023.1 coordinate 22,786, forward strand.
GGGCAAGCGATCAAGCTGGGTGTCGATCGCAATACGGCAGTACGTGATGCTCTTGCAAAGCTCAAGTTCGAAGTATCTAAAGCGAATGATGCTGAGTCGATAGCGTATATCATTGGATACTACGGAAGGGCTACAGGAGATGTGATCGAGCGTGAGCAGGAGAACCGGAGGCGTGAGGCTGTCCTCGCGATAGTCAACTCTGATCCGCAGGTTATTGCAGTTACGGGCCAAGCCATGATAACTGTCTCAGCGGGGCAGGACGGAAGGATTGTGGTGGAGGATCCTGCTCACGTTGTGTCGCTTACAGCGATAGACGCCATTCAGAAGAGTCCGGCTTTGACGGGATTAACAGGGGCGATAGACATCGAGATTGCGGGCGGAAAGGCTAACGTGATTACGCCCAGAACAATGCAGGATAGGGTGCGCTTGTTGCGTGATGAAAGCGACTCCCTGAGGCTCTCGCTTGATGAGTTGAGGCGAGCAGCGGGGTACTCGGCGCTGTCGGGATGGGGAATCGCAGTATCGATGTATGATGCTGAATCAGGCTTTACCAGTGATGAAGTGGTTCAAGATAAGGATGTGCGCGACGTAGTGAACGAGCTGTATGCTGCAGGTGCTCAGGGGATTGAGGTTGGCGGCCAGAGGCTGGTTGCTACCTCCTCAATACGTTCGGCCGGCCCGCAGATTCTTGTGAACCAGAATTCAATACCGGTAAACCCGGTTGTGATAAAGGCTGTTGGAGACCCGCAGGTGCTTGAGAGCAGTCTTGATCTCATAAGAAACTCCCTCAAACGCTGGGGGATCAGAGTGGAAGTGGAGCGGTATGACAACATTAGCTTATCGCCGTACCGCGCCCAATGATAAGCCAGTCAAGTGGCGGAAGGTAAGAAGGCGCAGAGTCGTCAGAATGGGCGAACTGGATTGGTTTGCCCTACTTCTGTTGGCATCAATTGTGCTTCTCTTTGACGCTCTTGTCATAGGGCGCCATGTCGGAATCATAAGGTTGCCAGGGGAGTTGAGCGTGCTCGACATGGCGAGGCTGGGAGCAATGAGTTACGTTGACATGCAGCGGACCATGCTTGAAAGGGATGAATTCGCAGGGGTCGGAAGCGCGGATCCGGTTCTGTGTGATGCGGCTGAGGGTTTGACTAATGCACGCAGCACTGAAGAGACAGGGCGTGAGCTGGCAAAGGCTTCTACAAAGTTGTACGAGGCTGTTCAGGCCGATCGGCTCTATGCGGCGAGAGGGCGGGTCCTGGAATTGCTCAGCCTTGACGGCAAGATCCAAAGCTATGCAGGGCAGGATGCATATATTCTGATTACTCCCGGGACTTCCGGATCACAAGTCCAGGATAGGCAGAATGTGCTTGAGAAGTCCACGCGAACGGCCATTGCCGCCGACCCCTTGATTGCCAAGTCGCCCACGGCAATAGAGGTCGTCATAGACCTGTCGGGAGTCTCATTTGATACTGGAGATCTTGCAACTCAGGCTGATGTGCTCGCGCGTGAGATCGATTCGCTTCATGAGCAAGGAGCTGAACTGAGAAGAGCCGCCGGCCTTTCTGAGTTGGAGGGCGCGGGTGTGATAGTTCTGGCCTACGACGCCCCGTCAGGTTACGGCTTCGAGGAGATAGTCCATCAGAGGGACGTCTCCGAGATCCTAGACAGGCTTTTTGCAGCCGGAGCAATTGGCGCCCAGGTTGGGGGCGAGCGAGTAATCGCCACCTCATCAATTAGATGCATTGGCCCCATAGTTCTGGTTAACCAGCGTCCGGTTGCAGTTAACCCAATACGAATATACGCTGTGGGGAACCCCTATTCGCTTGAACGAGC
>JAQVXE010000116.1 GCA_028709305.1 Bacillota bacterium
CACCGCCTTAATGAGGGCAAGTGCGTTCCGGGATCTGGTGTCATATTCGTGGAGCTCATGAACAGCCTGGAGAGGATAGGGGATCTATCGGTCAACCTGGCTGATGCGGTTTCCGGAAAGAAGAGCCCGCGTGTGGAGTCAAGGAATTGAGCAGGGCGGAGGGTGAATGCAAGACAAGATGAAGCCCCGAAGTGGACGAGATTTCACGACTGGAAGCATACCCCGCCACCTTGTGGCCTTTGCCACTCCGATGCTCATAGGCAACTTCCTGCAAGCGACCTACTCAACTGTTGACAGCATATGGGTAGGCCGTTTCATCGGCCCTCAAGCTCTGGCGGCAGTTTCGGTAAACGGGCCAGTAGTCTTCTCACTCATAGCGATGGTTTCAGGTCTTACTATGGCCACAACCACTGTGGTGTCGCAATACTGGGGGGCCAGGCAGTACGATCGGGCATCGGAGGCTATCGCCAACTCGGTAACCCTCTTGAGCTTACTCGGCCTTGCCCTCGCTGCAATCGGCTATAACCTCAGATGGCCCCTTCTCCGCCTGATTGGAGCCCCTCACGACATAATAGATGACGCCGCAGCTTACCTCGGCGTCTACACTATCGGCTTTTTGCCAATGCTTGTCTACAATGTCACCAGCTCTATCTTGCGTGGCCTCGGGGATTCGGTTTCTCCAATGAAGTTCTTGGGGTATGCAACGGTTCTCAACATAGTCCTCGACCCCCTCATGATATTCGGCCTCGGACCTATCCCGGCCATGGGGGTTGTGGGGACTGCGTGGGCCACCGTAATATCCCAGGCGTTTTCTGCGGTTCTGGCTTTGCGCCATGTTGTGAAGCGATCAGGGTTAGTCTCTGAATTGCGTCAATTGGTTCGCTTTGATTGGGAGCTCACTAGTCTTACGGTCAAGATCGGCTTGCCTGCGGGCGCACAGCAAACCCTTGTTTCTTTGGGGCAGATGGTGATAATGTCTACCGTCAACAAGTTTGGGAGCATTGTGGTGGCTGGTTCGGCAGCAGGTGGGAGAATAGAGCAATATGCTTTTATGCCGGCTATGAGCTTGGGGTTGGCTGTAACAGCCCTAACCGGCCAGAACCTGGGCGCGGGCCGAAGTGACCGCGTGTCGCAGATTGTCAAGTGGTCGGTGCTGATCTCCTGTTCTACAAGTGCTGTACTGACGATCATAGCGCAAGCAATACCGGGAGCTTTAATATCGATCTTCAACAACAATCCTGAGGTGATCGCTGAAGGCGTAATGTACCTGCGATGGATCAGCCTCGGTTTTGTGCCTTTTTCGGCCATGTTCGCCCTTAACGGAGTGCTGAGAGGTGCCGGAGATACCCTGCCTTCATTCTTCATGACACTTGCTTCTCTCTGGCTTGTGCGCATTCCGCTTGTGACAGTCCTGTCAAGGACTAGCCTTGGAGTGAGAGGAGTCTGGATGGGAACCGTTACGGGACCATTTGTCAGCATGGTCTTGGGCTATGTATACTACAGGAGCGGTCGATGGAAGGGGAGAGCCGTCGTGTCAAGACCAGACGTAGAGGAAGACTCTCCTGGCTTGCACGCAGGTGGGGAGGATGATGCTTTGGATGAGACGGAACACCTGGCCCTTACCTTGCTGAACGTGGAAGGTTCGGGGGGAGCATGTGACGAAGAAACCTCTTGCAAGAGTGGCTCAGATGGGGAAGTATGTTGAAATTGGGGGATGATTGCATGTCTATTCCGAGAAACTTAACGGAGATTCCAGAGAGAAAGGAGGTTCCTGCCGAGCTCAAATGGAGGCTTGAGGACATCTATGCATCTGATGAGCTTTGGGAAACTGACATGGCTAAGCTTCAGAAGAAACTGCCTGAGCTAGCCTCCTTCCAGGGAAGGCTCGGAGCTAGCGCCCAGAACCTATTGGAAGGCTTGAATCTGCTGAACGAGATTGACGAGATGACAGCTAAGGTTAGCGTATACGCCCGCATGCGCAAAGATGAGGACAATACAGACCCTAAGTACCAAGCAATGTACGAGCGGGCGGCAAGCCTCGCTGTTCAGGTCATGTCTTCTGCCGCTTTCATCAGGCCTGAGTTGCTCGCCGTGGAAGAGGATGTGTTGGAGAAATACTTGGCGGGCAACCCTGAGCTCGAGTTGTACAGGCAGTTTATTCACAATATATCCCGCATGAGGGCTAATACATTGTCTGCTTCGGAGGAGCGCATAGTTGCCATGGCGGGCGAGGTTGGCCTTGCTATTTCCGCCATATTCACCATGCTCAACAATGCTGACCTCAAGTTTGCGTCGATTGTCGACGAGGACGGCAATACCGTGGAGCTGACTAAGGGACGGTACATAAAGTTCATGCAGAGCCCCGACAGGAGAGTGCGCAAGGATGCCTATGATGCTATGTATTCGTCATATGGCGCTCTGCTTAACACGATAGGATCAACCTACTCTGCTTCTGTAAAGAGCGATGCTTTCAATGCAAGGGTGCGCAATTACGGTTCCTGCCTTGAGGCTGCACTCGATCAGAACAACATCCCCGTGGATGTGTACAGCAATCTTCTGGAAGCAGTCAGGAGCAGACTGGACCTAATGCATCGATACATTGCTCTGCGCAAGAAGGCTTTGGACCTAGACAAGGTGCACATGTACGACATATATGCGCCCATAGTCCCAGACATTGACTGGCCAGTCACATATGCGGAAGCCAAGAAGACAGTCTGTGAAGGCCTGGCGCCATTGGGTGATGAGTATGTAGCAGTTCTCAAGAAAGGCCTTGAGTCGGGCTGGGTGGATGTTGTCGAAAACAGAGGAAAGACGTCGGGGGCCTACTCTTGGGGTGAATACGGATCCCACCCGTTCGTCCTTCTGAACTGGCAAGATAACATGGACAACATGTTCACCCTTGCCCATGAGATGGGCCATGCCATGCATTCACATTACTCTTGGGCAACGCAGCCCTATGTATACTCGGACTACTCCATATTCCTGGCGGAGGTTGCTTCGACAGCCAACGAAGTGCTGCTCATGAAGCATTTGCTGGGATTGACCCAGGATCGAGCGCGAAGGATGTACTTGCTCAACCACCTCCTTGAACAGTTCAAGGGCACGCTTTACAGGCAGACTCTGTTTGCGGAGTTTGAGAAGGCGACGCATGAGATGTTCGAGGCCGGCAAGGCTTTGACGCCTGATGTGTTCAACGATGTCTATACAAAGCTGAACCAGGACTACTATGGGGACGAGATTGTGCTTGACGACAAGATCGCTATTGAGTGGGCTAGGATTCCCCACTTCTATAGGGCCTTCTATGTGTATCAGTACGCTACGGGGTTCTCGGCAGCTGTGGCGCTGGCTGAGGGCATACTTGAGCACGGGGCTCCGGCGACGAAGCGTTACATTCAGTTCCTAAGTGGTGGAAGTTCGAAGTACCCAATCGACCTTCTGGCCCATGCCGGAGTAGACATGACATCGCCAGATCCCATCCACAGGGCGCTGGACGTCTTTGAGAAAGCCCTGGAAGAGATGGAAACGTATTTTGGGGATTAACAACGAAATATGCCATGCCTAGGTGGACACTTTCTAACGGGATGCTGTATTATATAAGCAGCAGCTAGAATGCAGTTTCGTGGACGGTGAGACGCATGGCAAGAGAGACATCTCCCGTTGTCGCCGTAGGCGGGCAGGAAATGTTCGAGCTCTTCTATCCAGGCGATGATCTTGGAGCTGTATATACAAAGGAATCAACGACTTTCCGCGTGTTTGCCCCGACAGCCCTTGGCGTGTCGGTGGCGCTTTATCCATCTGCAGATGCCGCTGTTTGCCACGGAATCGAGATGGCGCCGGATTGCGACGGAACTTGGCTTGCAACTGTCCCCGGCGACCTTGCGGGACTGTGCTATATGTACCGCGTTGACCTGGGCGGGGCGGTAAATGAGGCTGTTGATCCATATGCCCGCGCCCTGACAGCTAATGGCGTACGTGGCGTCATTATCGATCTGGATGCCGCTAATCCGGAAGGCTGGGAGAGAGATGTGAGGCCGCCATTTGCTTCCGCCACGGATGCAATCATCTACGAAGCCCATGTGCGGGATTTTACGATCTCGCCTGACTCTGGAGTGCGCTATCCTGGGAAGTACTTGGGCTTGGCGGCTAGGGGATGCAAAGGGCCTCGGGGGATAAGTGTAGGCCTTGACCACTTGGTAGAGCTCGGAGTCACTCATGTTCACTTGATGCCCATTCAGGACTTCGCTTCCGTGGATGAGCTGAACAGGGATGACTACAACTGGGGCTATGATCCGTACCACTTCTTCGTACCGGAGGGGTCGTATTCCATCGCGCCTGAGAGCAGCATTGCGAGGATCATGGAAGTCAAGAAGATGGTGCAGTCCATGCATTCGGCTGGGCTTCGCGTCGTCTTGGACGTTGTGTACAATCATACGTGGTCTGTTGAGGATTCGCCGCTTCATATGATTGTGCCGTCATACTATCACCGCACCGACTGCGCGGGCAGATATACAAACGGGTCCGGGTGTGGAAACGAGTTGGCAACAGAGAGACCGATGGTTCGCAAGCTTATCCTCGATTCCCTGAGATACTGGGTTGAGGAGTACCATGTAGACGGATTCAGGTTCGATCTCATGGCTCTGATGGACTATGACACGGCTAGGGAGATCGAGTCAAGGCTGTACGCCATTGAACCATCGCTCTTGCTCTACGGAGAACCGTGGTCCGGCGGGTTGTCCGGATTGCCATATCACAGAATGTTCACAAAAGGTAGACAGCGTGAACTGCAGATAGGCGTTTTCAACGATGGGTTCAGAAACGCCATAAAGGGCGATAATGACGGAGTCAGGCGGGGGTTCGCAACCGGCGCTGGCGGATTGGAGCATGCAATCAAGAAGGGCGTGGTCGGAGCCATACCTTACTCCGCTGACATAGCTGATTTTGCAGCAGAGCCGAGAGAATGCATAAACTACGTGTCTTGCCATGACAATCTCACACTGTGGGACAAGATAGCTCGCTCGGCTTCATCCGATCCTGAAGAAGACAGAATCAAGATGCACATGTTGGCGCAGTCCATTGTCATGACTTCTCAAGGCATTCCGTTCATCGAGGGCGGCGCTGAGATGCTCAGGACAAAAGGGGGACACCGCAACTCTTATCGCGCGGGGGATTCGGTCAATCAATTCGATTGGGCGCGGAAGCTGGAATATGAGGGGGTCTTCAACTATTACAAAGGCCTGATTCAGCTTCGTCGGGCTCATCCCGCTTTTCGAATGAGGTCTGCAGATGAGATTCGGCGTTTCGTGAGATTCCTGCCGACTCCTGCAAGCAATGTTGTAGCATTCATGTTGGATGGCGCGTCATGTGGAGATGCGTGGGATGACATTGTGGTTATCCACAATCCTAACAGATATGATGTGACGATAGATCTGCCTGCCAGGGAAGGGTGGAAGGTGGTTGTCGGAGGAACCGTGGCTGGAGTGGAACCGCTCGACCCTGATCTGTTCGGACTGCGTACTCATGAAGGAGGGGCTGTCGTCGTAGCGAAGTCTATATCAACGACTATCCTGCACACGTAATGCAGCGGAGCCCCTGAAAAGGAGGAAGCACGCATGCCCGCCAACCTCACCCCGCAGTACATAGAGGCGGAGGAGGCGTACAAGCGCGCAACCACCGTTGATGAGAGAATAGCCGCTGTCGAAGAGATGCTGAGGGCTATTCCAAAGCACAAAGGCACTGAGAAGATGCAAGCTGACCTGAGGAAGCGCCTTGCCAGGCTGCGCGCGGAAGGCCGTGAATTGCGGAAGAAGGGGAAGAGTGATCCCTACCGCGTCGAAAGGGAAGGGGCAGGTCAGGTATTTGTCGTTGGTCCGCCCAATTCCGG
>JAQVXE010000024.1 GCA_028709305.1 Bacillota bacterium
GCATCCTTGACTGTCCCTGAGCCCATCCTGTAGACCTTTATGCCCGCTGCCTCCAGAGCCATGGCGGCATTAGGGCCAACGTTTCCAGTGACTACTGCTTCTACATCTTTGTTTGCGAGAAACTGGGCGCTCTGGCTGCCCGCCCCGCCTGATGCCATCACGCTCTCATTAGAAAATGCTTCGAACTCTTCGGTGTCAGCATCTATGATCACAAAATGCTCGCACCTTCCAAAACGCGGGTCCAGTGGGGACGCAAGACTAGTTCCCTGCGATGTTACTGCCAGCTTCAAACTCCCATCTCCCTTGAATGCCGGACAACCCCGGCTTGATGTCTGGCGCACATATGACTTACCCGGCACCCAGTCTGCCATGGCGTGCGCGGATTGCCTCCAAAAAGTTGTCAGCCGGCGAAGGAACTCGTGGCCAGCGCGGCGCCACTCGCCAGATAGTGTCCTACTGGCCTGTTCGGCCCTCCTCGCTCCTTCGCCTCGGAGGAACTACTCTTCAGCGCCCTCCCCGGAACCAGAAAGATCGCTTAGGCGGGCCTGGATAGTATCGAGCTCCTCCCTGAGAAGCCCGGCCTCTCTTTCCAGGAACGCCATCTCCTCTTCTCTGGATGGCCTCATGGCATCTGCAGGCATAGGCCCCGCGTATGGGCTGCCATAATCGGGCCCATATGCACCGGCCGCCGGACCCCATCCCGGCCTTCCAAAGCGCATCCATCCCGGTTGCCCGGTTGCATAATACATTCTTCTATAGCCCCGGCCGAATCCGCCTCCCCCGTAGAAGCACCGAGCGCCTCTTGCGCCTGCTCCTCCGCCAACCCCAGGGTTAGCATATCCAGGTACACCGTACCCAGCACAGAAGCCTGCGCTTCTGCCTGTCATCGGGCCAAAACCAGCCGGTCCTCGTCCATCTCCTCTCGGCATATCAAGCACCTCCTCTTTCACAGATTGCCCCCACACCCATTTTCCGCCCACCAGTATTACTCACATGCATGTAAACCATGAATACTGATACGGAAGTTATGGGCATAGGTTCATTATTAGTCTACCCTTGTTATGAGCATATGTCAATAACCCGGGCAAAAAAATATGCCGCATCAATGCGGCAATGGTTCAGTTCGCCTCATTCGCGAGAAAATAGGCCTCTCCATCCTCTTGGCGCCGCACGCTGATGAGGCCGCCCTCCATGAGGATTCCTACGAACTTGGCAGCTTCATTGATGTTCATCCCGAGACCGCGAGCTATGTCATGCACAGTGCACGGCCGCCTCCTGAGAAGCTCGAGCACCCGCTCGCAGCCTGCACCTTCCTCTGGCTTATCCTGCCCAATACGTGCCGGCCTATCGAGAAGCTTCTCCGCGTCCCCGCAAATCCTGGAGGCCGCAATTGACTCTGCCCGATCGCCAAATCGCCTTCTGACCCTTTCCATTTCTGCTCGCGACAGCGGACGTGCAAAAGCTTCAGCGGGAGGTCTTTCCACGGTGTTAAGCTGGATCTTTTCAGCACCTATGAGCTTCAGGGCAGACCACATTCTGTCTATTTCATCTTCACTGTCGTTTATGCCCCTGACCATCATCACTTCGATCCATAGCTTTCCTGAGTACTCAGCAGAGAACTCTTCTATGCCACGTGCAATATCTTCTATCCTGATCCCGGGGAATGGACGGTTTATCTTCTCAAAGACGTCTTGCGTTGCCGCATCAAGAGAGGGGATCACCAAATCTGCACCGAGCAGTTCCTCCCGCACTTCGGGGCAGGCCATAAGTGAACCATTGGTGATAGCCGCCACGGGGATTTCAGTAAGTCTCTTGATCCTCTGGATCAACTCGCCCAGGCCCAAAAAGAGGGTGGGTTCTCCCGACCCCGACATTGTGATGTAGTCGGCTCTCACATGGGGCACCACCAACTCGAGCTCGGAAATGACATCGCCTATGTCCACGAATCGCTTGCGCTCTACCGTCTTGTGCCTAGTGGCGCCAAGCTGGCAATAGACGCAATCGAAGGAGCAATGCTTGTAAGGGACCAAATCCACTCCCAGCGAACGGCCCAACCGTCTTGAAGGGACTGGACCAAAGACGTATTTCATGCCCGGATCCTCCTGTTAGCCCTCTTCATCAGTCTCCCATCCCCTGCCGCAACGCCCACGGCGCATCCGGCGACCCGCAGCCCGGGGATCCTCGTCAATGCGCCGACCGTGACGTGCGCCGCATCTGGGACAAGCCGCCCCGGCTCCTCGGTGATACATTGCGGCGGGCGCTTCAAATTCGTAGCTGCAATCCCCGCATCGCAGCCGCCATGCGGCAAGGCGGTAGGTTCCGCCTTCGATCCGGATGGCTTTGCCTTCTACTAGCGCTCGGGAGACCTTCTCTCTGGCCGAAGAGAGCACCCTCTGAAACGTAGGCCTGGAAACCTGCATCCTGTCGGCACATTCCTCCTGTTCCAGGCCTTCAAGATCCTTGAGGCGCAATGCCTCCAACTCCTCCAGGAGGAGGGTCTCTTCTTCCATGTCTATCAATGGAATACCGGCAGGCTTGAAAACAGTCACTTCCGGCACGAACTCGACTCTTCTTCGTTTGGGAGGCCTCGCCATGGTATCAACTCCCCTTATCGGTCATATGCCCATAACTATTCTTCTACTTCTTCAGCTATGTGTCAACATCTATCTGTCCTCTTTCGCTATTCCGCCTTTCAGCATCTTGATGAGATCATCGACGGTTTCAATGATCTCATCGTCGCTCATGTCGGCCTGAATCATCGAATCTGCATTCCTCAAAAGCACGTCGATTACGGTCCTGATGAACCTGGGCGAGAATCCCTCTTTGAACTGTCCCTTTGAGTACGCAACCTCCACCAAGGCTCCCATGTTGTCCTCGCCCCGGTCCGGAAAGGCTGTACTGACAGCATCCTTGACCGCATTGCTTTCAGCCAGTAACCGTCTCCAAAGCTTGTAGTATCTCGGTTCGCGCAAGGCGTACTCAAGCCCCGCCCTTCCCAGATGAGCTATTTGTTCAAAGAAGTCTTCAGGAAACTCGTGCTCTAGCTTTTCTGCCTCGAAATGCTCCAGCTTGCTTCGTGAAATCCTGTCTATCATGCATATATAGAGGTCCATCTTGTCACTGAACCAGTAGTAGAATCTTCCCTTGTTGAGTCCCGCAGTCTTGATGATACTGTTCAGCGAGGCCTCGTCGTACGATTTCTCGCTGAACTCATCCAGAGCTGCCTCGTAGAGCTCGTCCATATGAAGCAGGGGATTGCCTTCTGCTCTTTTCGATGGACGAACGAATCTGTACTCGCTGTCCACACCTGTCCTCCTCCATTCCGCCATGCGCTAGCCCTGTCGCTATCTCAACCCAAGCTTCTGCCCAAACCAGTTGCGCAGCAGAACCAGCCATATTCCTCCCGTTGCCAGCGCCAAGAAGCACGACAATACGTCGTACCTTCCGGCCCAGGCACTTTCTACAGCCTTGAACTGCCAGTAGTTAGGCAGCCAGTAGTAGAGGAACTGGAGCTTCTCCGAGACGAATGTGCTAGTAATGGGCAGCCCGAGGCCAACCGGCATTATCAGCTTGATCGAGGCAATGGCGCTGATCTGGTTGTCGGCACTGCAACCCAGAAGGAGAGCCATTAGCAATGTTACAGCAGCTGATGAGGCCGCAGCAACCATCATCTGACCGATCACGTCCGTCCTTCCGATTATCAGAATTGCCACCGCAGTATTGACCAGTGACAAGATGAATGCTGTCAGAGCGCGGGCCGCGATGTAGCCTTTGCCGCCCAGTGGCGAAACAGCCGTCGCCTGCAAAACCTTGCTTTCCCGGTCTGCAACGATATTCATTCCAGGCACTGCACCGGCAACGAAGATGGCAAGAACCAGCAGCGAAGTGGCTGTCAGCTCCAGAGCACGGTTGCCCTTTGAAGCAACCTTCCTTTCCTCAAAGTGCGGAATGTCGCCTGCAGCCGCCCTTTGCACTAAGTAGCCGGCCCGCTCAGCGAAGCCCTCAGCTTCATTTCCCTCCACAATGAGGACTGGTGCTCCGTCTGCCATCACAACCCCGGCCGCACTATCCATCCTTTCCACCCGGGCTCTGACAGCATCTGAATCAGCGAGCCTTTCTACCTTCCCGAACTCCTCGATATTGCGCACGAGTTGCGCCGGAACATCGGCTGACACGGCAAACGTCATGGAGCCATGCCCTGCCCTGCCGACCACGGCCAGGAAAACAAGTGCTAAGAGTGCAGGGGAGATGACCATATAGAACGTAAGCTTGTTCCGGGCAATCAGCACGAAATCGGTCTTCATGTATCGCAGTATGCCTCTCATGATACACACCCCCTGGCCGAAAGCAGCCTGCGCTTGACCAACGCGGCGCAGACAAAGAATGCAGCGATAGTCTCCACACTCAGGAGCGAGTGCACTGATAGAAGGCTCTTTCCTGTGGGAAAGAGTATCTCGTCATATGCAAACAGAGCGCTGTAGGAGGGAATCCACTCTATCCATGGAGGCGAGAATGTCGGAACAGAGAAGCTGATCATAGGGAGCATGTTGAGAGCCCATAATGGGACTACCGCCAGAAACCAGCTGGATATATCTTCAAAGAAAACAGCCACGCACATCCCCAGCAATGTATAGAACAGCGAGCCCAGTACGGTCAGGATGATGAACTGCCAGATGTTGAACACAAACCCCACAGTGGCAAAGGCCATCAATAAGGCGTAAACCGTCCCTACAATAGCAAAGAGAAGAGACTTGCTCGCCACATATGGCACTACTCCTCCCGGAGAGACGCGATAGGCTTCAAGCACTCCCTCCTGCCTCTCTCCGAGCATCAGGATTGCGGCCATAAAGAATCCTACGATCACTGCTTCGAAAGCTATGAATATCGGAACAAACCGCAGATTATATGGAACTGGTTGCGGCGCTTCCCTCAACCTTTCAATCTGGATGGGTGAAAGCGGCGTTTGTGGCGGCATGATCTGAGCAACGAACGCAGTTACGGCCTGTTTGCTCAGCCCATCATGGACCACAGTTAAGGCACCATCCTCACGCACAATTCCCAGGACTCCCTTTTCGCGCACCATCTGTTCGACCTTGCCCGGACTTGCGACTATCTCTACTCCCCCGCCTGGAAACTCCATGCCGTATACCGCAAGCCGAGTCTCAAACCCGGTCTGCTCACGGGGGATCAGATACCAGACGGTGACGACGATCAGGACCAGCGCAACCGTGAGCACCCAAAAGAGCGCGTTTCGAAGGAGCAACTTGAAATCCTGCCGTAGAAGACTCATAACGCGATTCACTGGGTTAGCCCCCTCCCCGTAAGCTTGATGAAGATCTGCTCAAGCGTGGCCTCTTGAGAATGGATTGTGAGGGGCTCAACCTGGGCAATGAAATCTGTGAATGCCTGCTTGCCCTCATTGTCCAGCTCGAAAGTCCTTGAAGCCAAACCATCGTGATCGGCATATTCGACGGAGACTGCGTGCTGACCATGTTTGAGTTTCAGGTTCGAAGGACTGTCCATGGCAACGATCCTGCCGCTTTCCAGAAAAGCTACTCTGTCACACAACTCCTCCGCAAGGTACATGTTGTGCGTAGTCAGGAAGACCGTCGCCCCCCGCTCCTTCTGCTCCAAAATCAGGTCTCTCATGGACGCAGCGGCGGACGGATCAAGTCCTCCGGTCGGTTCGTCAAGAAACAAGATATCGGGCTGATTGATGAGAGCACGAGCGAGAGTAAGCCGCTGCCTCATGCCTTTCGAATATTCGCCGGCTCTTTTGCGCGCCTCATCGCGCAGCCCCATCCGTTCCAAGAGCACCATTGGATCCAATGTGGGCACTGAGAAGAGGCCTGCGAAATGCTCCAGATTCTCCAAACCTGTAAGGCGAAGGTAAACATTGGGTTGTTCGAAAGAGACTCCTACCCGGTTGAAGAAAGAAGGAGTCAGGTCTCTTACGGAAAGATCATCGTACATCACCGATCCCTTTTGCAGATCTAGGAGCCCGGTCATGATGTTTTGGACCGTGCTCTTGCCGGCTCCGTTGGGACCAAGAAATCCGAATATCTCTCCCCTCTCGATAGTGAAGGAAACATCGGAGACAGCATATTCTCCCTTCCCGACGTAGTCGTGATATAAGCCTTCCACTTTGATCACTGAGATCGCCCCCTCTGCCAGGAAATTAGACCGTGTGGTCTAGACCGTCCAGTCTAATCATATCAGATATCGCAGTTTCGTCAAGTCCAGGCTCCCTCCAACCCCCTCCGTTCCACCGGCATTCTGCCGGGTTTGACTCATACAGGATTCTTATGTGAAGAAATGGTCAAGAAGAGCTTGACAGTCTCTCAAGAATATCGTAGATTTGTATTAGAGAAAGTTAGGCGTGCTTTACTTTGATTCCCGTGCGTATTGGACAGCGCACAAAGGAGGGGAAGCGCCGTGAGGAATGCGACCTCGATCTCGCCTTCGCTTGAGGATTATCTCGAGGCAGTTCTGGAAGTTGCAGACGAGGCGGGAGCGGCCCGCACCACCGACGTAGCAGGCAGGCTTGGCGTATCAAAAGCCAGCGTTAATCAGGCAATGGGACTTCTGGTCGAGCGCGGCCTAATCGAACGGGAGAAATACGGTCCGGTTTATCTCACAGATTCCGGTGCTGCCCAGGCGCGAGCCGTATTGAAACGGCACCGCTCCATCAAAGCCTTCTTAGTGTCAGTGCTCGGCATCGACGAAAACATAGCAGAAGAGGATGCATGTCAAATAGAACACGTCGTAAGCAAGGAGACAATGGACGCGTTGATCTCGTTTACGGAGAGGAGCGACACGGAATGAGCAGCACCAATGAGAGGATATCCCTGGGCGAAGTATGTCCAGGATACAGAGCAACAATAACTAGCATCGATTGCCAAGGTCCTCTCAGGAGGCGGCTCATGGACATGGGCCTGACGCCAGGAACAACAGTTTGCGTAGAAGGAACCGCTCCCCTCGGGGATCCTCTCATCGTGTGCGTACGCGGGTGCCGCCTCAGCTTGCGCAGAAGCGAAGCTGCAGACATATCAGTCATGCCCTGCCCCGGCAAACCTTGTGCGGCAGTGTGCATTCCCGAAGCTCCTGGCCGGTTTGGATGGCGCCAGAGGCATAAACAAGGAGAGTTCCCGGGAGAGAAACGTGCAGGGGCAGGCAGGCAACGACGTCGCCGCGGCGGAAGGATGCGCCGCACCGACGAATAGGATAATGCTCACGCAGGCATCCATGCAGGCGGGGCAATCTATTTTGGCAATGAAGTTAGTCTGGGTTAACTTATTGGGAATATCCGGACACATGAACGCTTTGCAAACTATCTGCGGAGGAACAATGAGATGAATAACTCTGTCACAAAATCCACACCTGTCATAGCCATTGCAGGCAACCCCAACTCGGGGAAGACGGCCCTTTTCAATGCAATGACAGGGTCAAGGCAGCATGTGGGCAACTGGCCCGGAGTCACAGTGGAACGGAAAGAAGGAACGGTAACCAGGGGCGAGGCTTCGGCTCTAGTCGTGGACCTGCCGGGGACATACGCTTTCAGCTCGCGTGCACTGGACGAGATGATCGCCCGCAACTTCATCATGCACGAACACCCAGATGTCGTAATCGATGTCGTGGATTCCACCAATCTCGAAAGAAACCTCTATCTCACAGTCCAAATGCTAGAGATGGGAGTGCCGCTGATAGTGGCCCTCAACATGATAGATGAGGCCGAAGCCCTCGGCATTGACATAGATGCAAAGAAACTCTCCGGGTTCCTTGGGGTAGAGATCGTACCCACCGCCGCAGTTCACGGTAGAGGCGTAGAAGACCTGGTCGCACTCGCGTTCGAAACCGCAGGCACACACGAAACAATCAAGTGGCCCGAGGGTGCAACAAGGGCAAACGCGGCCGCCAATGCCGCTCTGCCCTCATGCAAGGTAGACTATGGTTCCGTATTGGAGAGGGAGATCGCGCTGCTCGAGAAGGCGCTTGCCGAGGTGCCCGGACTATGCCGAAAACGGTCGGCGCGATGGATAGCCATCAAGCTCCTCGAAGAAGATGCCGACATTGTGCAGGAGCTTGAGAACGCAGCAAAGGAACTTACAGGCATGGCCCAGGGAGAAAGCATCGAAGTCCTCAAGGACCACGTCCGACAGGCCTCCACTCGCATACTCGACGAATTGGGCCGGGAGCCTGTCGATGCGATAGCCGAAAGACGGTACGACCTTGCGGCAAGCATCGCATCAGCTGTCACAGTATCGCGCCCGGATGAAGCAGAGCTTACGCCGACGCAGCGCATAGATGAGATCGTGCTCCATCCCTGGCTCGCGTATCCAGTCTTCTTCGCCGTGATATGGCTGATCTTCCAGGCGACATTTACCATCAGCGAGCCGATTGCGCTGGCGCTGGGCGGCCTCATCGGGAGATTCGGCACCTGGCTGGCAGGGGCTTTGGAAGCCGCGGGAGCTCCGGATCTCATCCGCGGCCTGCTCGCCGATGGCGTAGTCGGGGGCCTCGGGGCCGTGCTGGAATTCGCGCCGCCCGTTTTCATGCTCTTTCTGATGATCTCTCTTCTCGAAGATGTGGGTTACATGGCCAGGGCTGCAGTGCTTTCAGACAGGCTAATGAGGGCAGTCGGGCTTCACGGAAAAGCCTTCATCCCGATGATTCTCGGGTTCGGTTGCAATGTTACAGGCATCTTGGCCACAAGAAGCCTTGACAGCAAACGCGACCGCCTTATTTCAATACTGATAAATCCGCTTATCTCCTGCGCAGCAAGATTGCCGGTTTACGTCCTGTTCGCGACCGCTTTCTTCGACAGCCATCGCGGGCTGGTCGTCTTCTCTCTGTACGCGCTCGGAGTCGTGCTGGCCTTCATTGTGGCCAAAGTACTAAACCGGTTTGTCGAACCCGGAGAGACTGCCACATTCGTCCTGGAACTGCCGCCTTACCGCATGCCGAAGCTGTCTGGAGTTCTCGTTCAGACATGGGAAAGGGGAAAGGAGTTTCTCGAAAAGGCAGCTACAGTCATCCTGCTAGCAGTTGTGATAGTGTGGGCATTATCCAACCTGCCACTGGGCGTGGATTCAGGCAGCCCCGATTCGCTCGTAGGAAGGATAGGGTCGGCTCTAGCCCCGATCTTCAAGCCCGCAGGCTTCGGCCATTGGCAGGCAGCGGCAGCGTTGCTTTTCGGCGTGGTAGCCAAAGAACTCATAGTAGGCACCCTGGGAGTGCTTTACGGCACAACAGGAGAGGCCGGACTGATTGCAGCAATTAGAGCTAGCTGGACACCGCTTGCAGCCTACTCATTCCTCGTCATGTCCCTGGTCTATATACCATGTGCAGCCACTATTGCTGCCATACGCAGGGAGACCGGGTCCTGGGCATGGACCGCCTTTGCAGTAACATGTACTCTTGTGCTCGGCTGGACCCTTGCAGTCATCGTCTATCAAGTGGGACGCCTGTTTGGGATGGCCTGAACACTTAGCTTCGCGACCGTCCATCGTTGTGCCGAGACGGCACAGCTCTATCTGCCGCCCCTTCCGCCGATAGGGTTTCCGCGCCACCAGCAACAGTCCAGTCGATGGACGGCAGCCCCATATTAATAATGGCCGTCACTCCTCGCAGGTTTCGTCCTGCAACGAGCCGAGGGCGTTAGCCAGCCGTTCCTGCTCAGCCCGGCTTTTGAGGTAATCCCAATCTATCGAAGCACGGTGCAGAGCAATGAGTCGGCCCGCCTATTCACAATCCGCCGTTGACCGCCAGAGAACACATGCTCTCGCATCTACGGATGGTTCCATCTTCCACAGTCTTCAAGGCTTTCAGGGCATAGATGAAGACCCGCGTGATCCTCCAAGCTTCCACCCTGGTTCCACATCTTTCTCCCCATACGGCATCATAGGCGAAATGACATCATACCGCGATGGCATCAGCATCATCATAGCCATGCAGGAAGAACCCCGCATGCACAGAACAAACAGGGTAAAGGTAACGCGAGGAGGAATAGCTTTGCCCAAGCACGATCCGACCAGTGAATGGAAGAGCTTCTTCGACATATATGCCCCTTATTACATGAATGAGCCTTTCACCCGGAACACCTCCGAAGAGGTGGACTTCCTCATCGAGGTAATGTCACTTGAGCCCGGCGCATCAGTGCTCGACGTGGGCTGCGGCACAGGACGGCACAGCATTGAGCTTGCCAAGCGGGGATACAACGTAACCGGCGTCGACATCTCCGAGGGGATGCTTAGTGAAGCTGCCCGAAGGGCCGAAGAGGCAGCAGTCGATGTCGAATGGATACGCCAGGATGCCGCCAGGCTGAAGTTGGACCGCACCTACGATGCCTGCATATGCCTGTGTGAAGGAGCTTTCGGCCTGCTCAATTCGGGCGAGGATGCCACAGTCCGCGACATCTCCATACTGCGGGGCATAGCGTCGGCCCTTGCTCCGGGAAGCCCATTTCTCCTCACAGCCCTCAACGCGCTCAGGACCATCCGCATGTACAGCGATGACGATGTTTCCTCAGGCAAATTCGACAACATCGCCCTCTGCCAGGTTCACACTGTAGGTTCGTGCCTGGGTGAGGAAAACCACGGCAAACTGCCCGACGACGTTCTCTCGTCAGTAATAAGGGAGAAGGCATTCACGGCGATGGAGCTCACACTCATGCTCAAGATAGCCGGGTTCAGCGTGGAGCACATATGGGGTGGAACCGCAGGCAACTGGGGCCGCCGTCCCATTCTCATGGACGAGATGGAGCTGATGGTCGTCGCCAGGCTTGATAGGTAGGAGGTGTTTCCGTGTACAAGATCCGCGAATTCCGACTGGAAAGGCTCAATCGGACACGGTTTGAGTCGAGCCGTTTCGACAAAGCCATTCTCGTCACAGGTGCCACAGAGAATCACGGGTTCCATCTTCCTATGGGCATGGACACCTATGCCGCATACGCAATAGCTGAAAGAACAGCAGCTCAAGTTGAGGGCACGCTTCTGCTGCCCCCCATCCACTTTGGAGTGAGCGATGGACTGATGCCGTACCCGTTCAATATCACTATGCGCCCCGAAACCCTGGCCAAAGTCATCTTCGATGCCCTCGAGTCCTGCATCGTCCAGGGCATCGACCGCTTGCTCATCGTAAACGGCCATGGCGGAAACAACTCCGCCATTGACGTCGCCCTGACCTGGCTTCGTAGGGAGCACCCCGGGGCGAAAGTGGCAGTCTCGTATGCCTGGTGGATATCAGGGCCTCGCCTTTGCCCTCCGGGGACGTTCGGCCGCGAAAACGGCCTGGGCCACGCCGGCGAAGCCGAAACCGCTGCAGGGCTCGCAATCGTGCCTGAACTAGTTGACATGGACGCAGCGCAGGGCGAGTGGCCTGCCAGGCCTACTGAAGTCAGCATCAGAACTACAATACCCGAGATCTCCAAGACAGGGGCAACCGGGGATCCCACCGGCGCCACTCGGGAGCAAGGAGAGAAGATGATAGAGGCTCTCTCCTGCTACCTGGCCAGATTCCTCAAGGAAATGGACAGGACTGATTGGCGCTTTGCCAGAGAAGACTGGGACTTCTGACCGCAAGACATGCCCCTGTGCGTCTGCATGCTGTACTGCGCAGAGAAATGTTTCACATGAAACATTTTGTGGGGCCGAATTCCCTTGAGTGGCCAGGCCCGTTCACAGTTCTTGGGCCGATTCACGTTGCACGCATCGCATACGGGCAGCATAGCCGAGAGCGCCATTTTATTTTCGCGAATAGCCGCGGCTGGGCGCAAGGAATATGGCAATAAAGGCAGAATCCTTTCCGCATCTCTATTCTGTAGAATTACCCCTGGAAAGGAGTGACACTATGCACTGCCCAAAGTGCGGTTCAGCAATCGTCACGGGCTCGGCGTTTTGTCCGGCCTGTGGAAGGCCTCTGCTTGAGTCCTCTCAGAACACTCGGAGAGAAAGCAAAAGCCTCGTCGGGTTTTCGCCTAAGATCAATGACCCGGCGTTTGCCCGGTACCAGAAGGCATCCAGCAGTTGGGCTATGATCTTTGCAGGTGCTCTCGCCCTCATAGCGATTGTGGGATTCCCTATCTATGGCCGCATGAGCGGAGAGCTCGAGATGCCCACGTCGCTCTACTACGGCATGGGCATAGGCGGGATGTTCATTGCGATAGCTCTTGTGCAGATTGCAGTCCGAGGCCGTGACACGACGTGGGATGGCGTAGTAGTCGGAAAGCAGGTCTTCGAACGTGAAACGTACGACAAGACCAATGATATGCATTCGACTCATACGATCTACGAGTGCAAGGTGAAGCGCAACAGCGGCAAGGTATACACGCACCAGCACGAAGATTATGACACCGTCTTCAACTACTTTGACATCGGAGACAAGGTTCGGCATCACAAGGGTTTTGACGGGTACGAGAAATACGACAAGTCGAAGGATACTATCATCTTCTGCATTGCATGCGGAGCAATTCATGACATTTCAGGTGACATCTGTTCCCGGTGCAAGTGTCCTCTCTTGAAGTAGGGGTATTGGCATGAAAGAAGATCCCGCCTTTGCATGGGAGATAGCCGTCCCGATCTTTCGGAACGGGACAGCTGATTAGCTCGACATCCCTGCTGTGTTTAGATCGGCTACCTCATGCTCTTGAACGCATTGATTAGCCCAACAGTGCTGCTATCATGGCCGGCTGCGAGCCCGCCACCCCTCAACTCGGGCAGTATCTTTCTGGCAAGTTGTTTCCCCAGCTCCACCCCCATCTGGTCGTAGCTGTTCACGTTCCATATGACGCCCTGAGTGAAGATCTTGTGCTCGTAGAGGGCAATCAACATGCCAAGGTTTTCAGGGGTCAGCTTCTTGTATAGGAACGTATTAGTGGGCTTGTTCCCTTCAAAGGTCTTCGCAGCAGTCAGTAACTCCAGCTCTTGGCCAGTGTAGCCTTGAGCCGCAAGCTCCACCCGGGTCTCGTCGGAAGTTCGGCCCTTCATGAGCGCCTCGGTCTGCGCCAGAAAGTTGGCTATTAGCGCCTCGTGATGGTCGCCGATGGGATTATGGCTCTGGGCTGCAGCCAGGAAATCACAAGGAACAAGCTTAGTGCCCTGGTGAATAAGCTGATAGAACGCATGTTGCCCGTTGGTTCCTGGTTGCCCCCAAAGTATTGGCCCGGTCTGATAGCCTACAGGCTCCCCCGCCCTAGTAACGCGCTTGCCGTTGCTCTCCATATCCGCTTGCTGCAGGTAATCAGGGAAATAGGCCAGATACTGATCGTATGGGAGGACAGCGCAGCTTTCCGCACCCCAGAAGTTGTTGTACCAGACGCCGAGCAGCCCCATGATCACGGGGATATTCCGATCCAGGGACGCAGTGCGGAAGTGTTCGTCCACTTTGTATGCGCCCGCCAGCATCGCCTCGAAACTATCCATTCCTATATAGAGCGCTATCGAGAGTCCAACCGCCGACCAGAGAGAATACCGACCCCCAACCCAATCCCAGAAGACAAACATGTTCTGATGGTCGATCCCAAAAGCCTCAACCGCATCTCGGTTGGTGGAGATCGCCGCGAAGTGCTTGGCCACAGCTGCATCGTTGCGGGCATGGTCCAAGAGCCAGCTCCGAGCTGTATGGGCATTCATCATAGTCTCCTGGGTGGTGAATGTCTTCGAAGCGATAAGGAAGACGGTCGTCTCTGGATCAAGGCCTGAGAGGGTTTCCGAAATATCGGTGGGATCCACATTCGATACAAAATGCACGCGCAAGCGGTCATGGCCGTAAGGCTTCAGCGCGTGCACCACCATGCGCGGACCCAAATCCGATCCTCCAATGCCGATATTGACAACATCGGTGATGGCCTTTCCGGTGTAACCCTCCCAGTCACCTCTGCGCACCGCTTCAGAAAACCGGCGCATCTGAGAGAGCACCTCATTTACGTCAGGCATAACATCCACGCCATCCACCAGAATGGGCCGACTAGATCGATTCCGCAAGGCCACATGAAGCACTGGGCGATTCTCAGTCGTGTTTATCCGCTCGCCAGTGAACATAGCCTCTATTGCCTCTGCGAGGCGAGCCTGTTTGGCGAGGTCAAATAGCAAAGACATAGTCTCGTCTGTAATGCGGTTCTTGGAGTAATCGAAGAGCAGATCCCCAAGCCTGATTGAAAACCGCTCGAATCTCTCCGGTTCAGATGCGAACAGCTCGCGCATGTGGATGTTTCCCATTTTCAGCCGGTGCTCAGCCAGGGCGTACCACGCTGGAAGTTCGATCACAGACATTGTGGTGTTCCTCCCATCGGACGACGCGGCTCCTCAAAGGCGAGGAGGGCGCTCAGCGAAATGCATCATTTGATGCCAATTATTATCATACCCCGGACGCAACGCGTGAACAAGGCCGTCCCCAATGCAGAACATGGTACGGCCTTTGAGCTGAACACCAGGAGTTGAGGAGGCTAACGCCCCGCCGTCTAACTGCCTCAGCTCCCGCGCATGATCCGCCTGCACCGACTACTCTCCCAGCTGTCCCTCTGTTATTGGCTCGTTTCCAATTTCACCGCCTTCAGTGAAATCATATTCCCGAACCACCTGGTAGATAAGGAACTCAACTGATGCCCTTTCACCTTCGCCCAAGGATATGTTCATCGCTGACGGGGCCGCCTCGTAAAGGGAAGGTATGGCGCGTCGGTCTACAGATATCCTGTAATCCCCGGGAGGGAGATGGTCGATGGCAAAGCGGCCCTCAGAGTCAAGCGGGACCACGTACCGCCTGGCTCCGGATATTTCCACAAGCAGCCCCGACAGCAGATTGGGCGCCCTTTGGGCCGATATCCCCTCTGTAATGCGCCATATCATCTCGTCAGGCTCTGCACAACTTCCCTCGCCAGACGAGAATCTAACAATACCCTCGATCCTTCCCGATCTGGCAACAGTGAATTGCACTGTGGATACGGCATTCGGCTCCACCTTCACACCGACGGCAGACGAGGGCATCACCAGATACCCAGGGCCCAGTTCACGCACGCTGACCGACACATACTGCTCGCCCTGGACCACAGCAGGGAACCTGAAAGTGCCGGATGAATCCGTTACGGTTGAAAGCCCTCCCACATTCACTATGATACCCTGCACACCCTGGCCGTCAACGCCCGCAACCTCTCCGGCTATCTCCCCCGCGTCTGAGCGGCGGGCCAGGGGAACATCGAAGAACGCTGTCTGGCACACCTTCACTCCCAAGTCACGTACCCCGCCACCCACTATCTTGCAGGATCCATCGACCGATATGGCCGCCCAATCAGATGGCTTGTACGTCGCCCCCGCGGACATAGTCAAACCGCTCTGCCCCATATTGCCTGCACGAAAACTGCCCCTCATTTCCAATCCGGGCGCAACTTGATATGAAGCTTCGGCACCCAGGCCTAGACGTGCCGAAGCGCCTTGGCCCAGCGGCATACCTGCGCTCAGGTAGGAGGTCAGCTTCCACCTGCTTTCAGTCAACTGCCTCTTGAGAGCATATACCAGCGTCCAGCTTTCGTGGTCCCCCAACATACTGGACTTGTTCTGCACAGAGATCTCCTGTTTGAAAGAGGAATTGCTGCTATCGAAGACGTTCAGGAAAACTGAGGCCTCTCTAGACCTGCCGGAAGCATCCGAGCCCCCGTCCCATTTCGCCGTGCCGGAATACTTCAGTCCCAGTTCAGTCGAATCTAACTTCCACGTAGTATCAGCTTGCACTTTGCGGCTATGCAATTCCCCGCCGTCATGTTTTTGCAGTAGAAGGCCGGCTGATACGGGCCCAGTTGAAACACTTTTGAGCTTCAATGATATGTCGAGTCCGGGGTTGTCTATTATGGTATAGCTTCTATCCGTATTCTGCACAGCCAGAATTGCCTCAACCGGGCCGAGTTTTGCCCTGCCACTTGCACGCAGCGCTTGTGCGCCAGAACCCGACCCATTAGCCAGCATTCCATACTCTAAATCGATTTCCACGCCCGGCGTCTTGTGCCCACCTTTTACTGTGAGGATGTTCATCGCGGGCTCTACCTGTGTCAAAAGCTGAAAAGAAAGCGAATATCCGCTGCTGGAAGCCGTGTAAGCTCTAAGCCCCAACCTAGGAGAACCGGCGCCGTCATGAGTATACAGTACAAGTCCTGACCCTTCCCGGCCAATCTCCGCCCCTATGCCTTGCGCCTTGGCCTGCCATTCGGTCAATGGAGATAGGCTGAACTTGCCGTCGCCCAATAACAGACGCACTCCGGGAGCACGGTATTCGACAACCCCTCCCGTATCTGATAGATCAAAGCGCAGTCTGTCTTTTCCCTCGTAGAAGAGCGGGCCCGCCCCAGCTACTTTGAGATGCGCCCGATCGGATATCCCAAGCGCACCTGCGCTCAGCTGGATCTTGAGTGGGAACTGGTGGTAGGCATCGGAATCGCTCAACTTTTGCGGAAGCACCTTCACCCGGGCGCTGGTCGACGCGGAGTTCGACATCAGATCTCCGCTTTCTGCCTTAATGAATACTGTATGATCGAGGACCCTTCCCGGAGCGGCATTCAATGTCACATGCACGTCTATCGGAACGCTCGCGCCCGGCTCCAAGCAGATCCTATCAGGGTTGAGCTTCATGTACACCCCCTGAATATCGCGAACCGAAAGCCTCAAGTCCTCCACGACATTGCCCTGGTTGCTCAGGAGAAATGAAACTGTGTAAGTGGTGTCTACAACGTAGTCCGGCGCATTGACAAGGGCAACTCTGATACTTCTGACTTCGCTTACCGCCACGGTGAACACCACAGTTGAGGACTGATGATGGCCCGTACGGGGACAGGCGTATCTTGCATGGACGGGAATCTCGTAGCTCCCAGACTGCGCATTTTTCGGAATCACGGCCGATATTGGCAGAATGTCAGTTTCACCCGGTGCCAGCCTTACCCTTTCGTCTCCGAAGAACGCAGACCAAGACCGAGGCAGTTCCGGACTGACGTCAACGTCTACCACTTCAGCACTGTGATTCTCGATCGCGGCCACTATCGTGACGACACTGCCCGGATCTGCCTGAATCAATCGACTGACAGGACGAATCGACAAGACGCCCGATTCTTCAGCGAAGGCCCGAAAACCGCAAGCTGCGGAGAGCACAAGAGCAATTACCACAAGGCAGCCGGCCCTCCTCACACCCATCAAGGCGCCGACACCTCCAGGCTGTACCGAACAGCCGCCACGTATTCGTCGTGGTTGTCGGCCACTATGATCACCTTGTAACTTCCGGGTTCAAGCACGCCCAGCTCAATCGTTGCCCGAACGGACGTGTCAGGATACATCTTGACGTTCTTGCCCTCAAACCGTCCTATATTCATTCCAGTTTTGTCGAATACCTCAACCCATACAGACGAGTTAACCAGCCGCTCGCCTGCGTTCGCCAGATCCACACTGAGCGCAAGTGCGCCAGAAGACTCGATGCGCTTGAGTGCCGGGTTGCTGAAGACTACTCTCTTCTTGCCTTTAGCCCCGATGTTGGTCACTATCTGTATGCCGTATCGAAACCTCTGTTTGACCCCGAGGATGATCGTGTTCTCATCCTTGCCGGAAGATTCACTCGGCTCAGCCTCGTCTATGCTGCCCAGCATCTCCGCCATCACCATACTCCAGTAAGTGCCGACGAGCCCAGCATCATCGGGAACCTGGATTCTATAGGGAACGCTGATTCTGGATCCAGGCGGAATCTCTACAACAGACTGTCCCAGGCGAATCCATGATGCATTGGAACGATCGGCCGTACCAGGCTCTTCGTAATATGTGTACCCTTCCGCAGTGAACCGATAGTCCGTTTGATAAAGCTCCACCCTCTCAATGGCATCGCCCAGATTCTCCAGTGTTATGACCCCATCATACTCCCTGCCTAAAGCGACCTCATGGATTTGAGTGAGACCGCTCAGCACGTTGACTGAAGCATGGGCCCCAGGCGACATCATCACGCAAAGCAGAACGGCCAAAGCCAGGATAGTGGCCCTCGCCACACATCTCGGGTTTGGACGTATCATGGCAACATCGCTCCCTTCGCTGCAACCGTACATGGAAACATCCTCACTCTTCAGCCGATACCCTCACAGGCTTGCCGATGGGAGAGGCCAGAGGAAGATCCCCGGCCTCCCTCACCGATGCAAAGGCCCAGCGGCCTTGCCTGTTAGTTAGTGATCGTGTAGGTCACAAGCACTTCGTGATTGCCTGCCGGGACTACAATGTCGGCTTTGCCGTCGTAGGTGAGCTCCACTTTCTGCACGGACCCAGCTTCGCAGGATTGTACTAGGATCACAGCCCCACCGGTAAGGTCCTCGCCGTTTACGGACAGGCTCAATCCTTCAATGAGTCCACTTGCCTCAGCCGTTATCTTCCTATCAGAGGCATTGGTGACGTACTTCAGCAAAGCGTCAAGGAGCGCGTTCGGATACGCAATCTTGTTCTCCTCATCAATGTCGAATGGCTCCCAATAGAGCTCCAGAGTGCCGCCTCCGTCAACCCAAATCTTGTCGACTTCCGGGACCGCGATAGTCACCGTGTGCGAGGCTTCATCGCTGGCGTACGAAATCGCCGAAAGCCCCATGAACACTACGAGTAGGACCGAAAACATCACTTTCCGTCTGGACATTTGACAAAAGACCTCCCATTCTAGACTATTCTCAACTTGAAGTTCGCAGTTGGCCACCCCGCTCACTTCAATACCTTTAGACCTCGCCAGTGCGCAATCAGGCCAGCTCACGCCTTCGTTGCCCGCCGAGTTGTCCAGTGGGCCTAGACTGTCAAGGTGTAGATAACATCAATCTCATAAGCACCAGGACGAAGCCCCAGCGTAGCCAGGATCCTGTAAAAGAGTGCAAATTCCCTGGGCAAGCTCGTGCCTCGGGGGCACGATGCATCACCTATCAGAACCGCATGGGATTCGCTGAGCTCCAGCCATTTGCTGGAGGGATTGAGCGATTTGAGTATCTCAAGTGTGAGGCCGTTTGGAATGTGCTGTGCACTCACTGTTATCTCCCTTGGGGAATCGTTTGTTATCCATCTGAGATCGCCCGCCTCAAGCAAGTGCGCATCAAACCCTGTGGAGATATCACGTGCCTGCAGAGCCGCGTAAAGACCTGGGCAACTCAGCCGAACAACATCCACTGCTGGAACGGAGATTATGATATTATGGCTCACAGACTGTGGAACCGCGCCACAGGCAATGTACGGCATTGTCACAATTGAGAGAAGAATCGCCAAACCCACTGCTAACCTGCTAGTCAAGGTTTTCAACCTCCTTTTCACACGGGAGCACGGCTTCTCTTTGGAAAACTCTGAATTGTGCTAGTCTAAGATGAAACCAACCGAAGTCTATAGCAAATCCCATTGACAGCTTGTCGAATTCTCCGGGTTGTCAAACGAGGCATTTCGATACATGTACTCCGCAAACCAGGGGCTTAGCTGGCAGTTCGGATAGCCTGCCTTTTGCGCGATATTTCCCCATCTTTGTGCGCGGTGCTGGAGAATGCAACGTCCTTCGCTTCTTGTCGACCCCTCAATACCGGAATTGCCCGGTTTCGCCTGGCTTTTCTGCAAGATCAGCGATCCGCCACATGCGTCAACTCAGGAAAATGCATGTAATCTAAGGAGGGTGTCGACTGATGACGATTGGGTTGTACATCTTAACCCTGCGGGTAACAACGGTTAACAAAATCGGCAAATATGTGTGGCAGAACAGAGGGCAATCGGATAATTGCATGAAGCAGCCTGGGTCTTAGGCGCAGACCCAGCTGCTGGCGTGATCCCGCCCTGAGGAGTGTGCAGACCTGCCCCAAAGCCGTGGCAGACATGGCGTATCCAGGATTGAAGGCCCAGGTGGGACCTGCTCAAGAGCTGCCTGGGGCAGCAGTGTTCTACTGCGCGTGTGGAATGAGGTTCGCTTTCTGCAATTGCCACAAGGCGCATGGGCTTGATACAGCGCACCACGGCGAAGCCGAGGGGAAGCTTCCCCTCGGCCTCTTTTCCCCTTCATGGCTCACCCGGGCTGAATCAAGGGTCTATCATTGTGTAGAGTACCGAGAATGCGTATTCACCCGGAACGACAGTAAGATCTCCAGAGGCAGAGTAGGTTAGGTCTATCTCTTGATATCCCTCTGTCAACAGCACAGGGTTTATGAAGTTCTTCGAGGGTCCGGTAATGTGGATCGGATCTCCTCCGGCCGGTGTCACGTTTAGATGTAAGTTGCTGCCATGGTAATTGCCGTTCCAGATTCCCGCCTGCACCGTGATCCTTCGCCCAGCGACGTTTGTCGCATACCTGAGCGTATGGATGACATCTTCAGGGGCTACCAGCTCCCATGATGCCTCCTCCCAGACAAACACCATACTAAAGCTGTTTCCCGTTATGAATCTCATCTGAGCGACTTCCGGAACCACGAGTGAAACCACCTGCATGTCTGAAGCGTAGGGATTCGTAGCATCGGCAGCATGCGACACGGCTGGGAATGACAATAGGCCCACCAGGAAAAGCACAACCAAGACGTTTCTCTTTGACATCCGCAAGAAACCTCCTATTCTCAACTATGTGTAACCTGGAGCATGCAGTTGGCCACCCTGCCTACCCCAACATCGATTGCCCCGTTTGTTTGTGCGAATCTTGGATGAAATCAACAGAAGTCTATAGTAAGTCTCATTGACAAGCTGTCGAATGTTGTGGATTTGCAGGAGGGGAATTTCGACACACTCGCATGGGGTATGCTGGTTTTCCTGGGGGATTAGTGCATCCTGGCTCTTGCGCAATATTCCTCAATCTTTGGGCAGTACTCAAACAAACTCAAGGCTCCGCGGGTCTTTTCGGTGTCCGAATGCCGCAAACCCCCGAGATTTCATGGCCTTCCCATACAATCTCCGGCCCACCTCGTGCTGCCGTACCGGCAAATGGCGGCCTGTACCGATTGATGACGACGGCAATACGTCTGTTGAGCCTAGGGAGTGTCACCGATCAGCAATACCGCCAGGGCGCAAATAGGCTGGACGGCCCTGGCAGGATCGAAGCAGGGTGCGTCGGCGTCGCTGGAGGGCACACTCAAGACGTGACTTGACGCAGTGGCTTATTTCTTCACCTGTGCATACGTTGGTAGTAGTTCAGTCGGATAATGGACAGGAGACAGAAAGGTGGAGACAGAATATGGAGGCTCCTTTCTCCAAGGAAGCTGAGCTTCTCTTTGAAGAGTCCCTGCGCGACCACGCAATTGGAACCTTCACGGCTCAATGTCCAGGCGCATGCGGATGGCCCTGGGCAGTGGAGTTCAAGTGTGGCAAGTGCTGTAAGAAGGCGTGCAACGCCAGAGTCGTGGGAATATGTAATGGACTTTTGCTTCTTGCGCCTTTCGATCGTTGCGGAGTAGTCATTAAACTATTCGGCGAAGAAGGCGTAATAGATACTGAGTATGCCAGGTTTGTGCTGATACCGTTGGAGAATGTATGCAGCATAGAGATTGGAGTACTTCCGGTTCCGAACGACCTTGAGTAGCCTGAGGGCAATCCTGCCGGCATGCCGTTGCATGAGTCTACGGTTCTCACGCTAATCAGCAGGCAGCGCAGTATGGGGTCGGCCACTGCTGCGCTGCCTTCAGATGTGCCCCGATCTCCGTGGCCACCTGGCTTTCCTTCCGAATGGGCCTGGAATTACATGCCTGGTCCAGCCGACCAGCATGGATCGTCATGGGGATAGTTTGGAAACCAGTGTATGCTCTTGAGTCTACTCACATCTGTTTCCCGGGCAAGCCATGATCCAATAGCCTCCGGCGCGGCAGGGCCCGGGAAATCCTGAATCTCAGCAAAAACGTCAAGCGGGATTTGCGAACTCGCTTTACTTTCCGAACCTGCGACACCGTTGGCCCCAGGCACCCGCGCGACCGATTCCAGCATATTCCGGATGCGGCTCACATCCATTGGGAATGCCGCGCCAATGGAGTATCCCCCTGCCTCACCCGTTAGGGGAGAAATGTAATAGAACTGCGGGCTTGCGGGAAGCCCCAACACCTGCGCATAAGCCAGAGCAGCGCAGAGTTCAATCGGTGAATCGTGGTTGATGATGTAGATAAACGCCGGGAGATGCCGTCCCATAAGGTACGGAGCAAGGGCCGAATAAGTCTCCTTGCTCAAGGCTATAACCGGAACTGCCCTGTTTACCATCGGCACCGAAACCCTGTGGGCGGCAACCTTGTCGGGACGCCGCAGCTCAACTGCTACGTCGACCCATAGGTTGTCGGCTCCGATCTCAGGCGCATTTACCTCTTCCGTGAAGCGAAATCCCAGGCCCGCATCTACACGAATGCCATGAGCGAAAGACGGAGATTTCGTATACTGCTTGGACAGGTAATCCATGAGCAAATACTCGGAAACATACAGCGGAAAGTAGTGCCCGCCTGTGGTCCATATCTGCTCAGCCAGGACGAAAGAATCACGAAGCCGCACCGCATTCTCGGGCACCATGATAACGTCAGACATTCCGTTCATCACAAGTACAGGGCGTGGCTGCAGGTCCGGAACATTGATTGGATCGACGATCTGAAGCGCGTCAACAAAGTCCTCCGGGTCCACCACATTCGCTTTAGCCGCAGCCCGAAAGATATTGAGAATCGCTGTGTCCCCATTCTCCAATATTCCTCCCGCCCCTGACCCTGACACCACCAGCACTCCATTTGCAAACCTCGGTTCAACTTTGAAGGCCAGTGAAGCAACAATACCGCCCAGACTAACCCCTGCAATGGAGATGCAGTTCTGATCGATGTCGGAACGCGTGGCGAGCCAGTCCAACGCGCGACGGGTATCTATAACCGCACGGCGGAGATTGTCTCTCACCTCTTCCGGAGAACCTATGATCAGCTGTAGCCCTTGCACGTAGAGCGCGTTCTTCGTTCGCTTGTGATGGTATGGAAGGCTGGGGGTCATAACTGCAATGCCCCGCTTGGCGCAGAAGTCGGCGATGCTCCAGAATTGGTTGGCGGAGTTGGAGAACATACCGTGGAGGCCAACAAGGCAGGGCACCGGATGCATGCCCTCTGAAGCATCTCCCACAATGTTAGGAATCATGAACGGTGCGTAGACCATGTCCCCGAGGTTACTGTAGCTGATTTCATACTCCCGATACCAGGGTGATGACACCACCGGCGTCTCCGTGACATCCAGGGCGATGTTCGAATCATAGGAGAAGAAAGCCACCACTTCATCGCGGGCAGGCAACCCTGTGGGCTTGCCGACAACCCGGGAGCCTGGCGGCGAAGCCAAAGCCATGGCAAGTGTAACTGCAATGAATATTCTGAATGTAAATGCCTTTATTACTGATCTGCGCAGCCTCGTCATAGTCCAAAACCCTCCTGGCAATGTGTACACATCATACACCAGCAGGTGCCATTTTTCCATAGCCCCTTAGTGCCCAGTTGTTGCAGAACGTAGGGCCGGTGTCGCGTTGCGCGGGAAAGGCGTTGGATGCCCGGCAATACCCGGGCTTGCCGCAGACCCACATGTGTGATGCCGTTAGAGGACAACGCTTCAAGGCGACGAATCCGTGAGAAGAGATTCCCGCCTGAGACCGTGAAGGCACCAGAGCAGACCCTCAAGGGTTAGCATACCCGCTGAGTTAGGAGGCTTTTTGAACCATGAAGGATCTTACATACAAGAAAGCCGCGGCCTGGATCATCTTGTCTGCATTATGCCTGTTGCTGAGCGGCTGCACCCCGCCAGACATACAATCACCACTTGCAGAAACAAGGCATGACAAGTGGGTGACCGACATCACGTTTCTTGCGGAGGAACTGCCAAAGAGGCATAAGAATCTCTTCTTCAAGCTGGATAGCGCTGATTTCTACAGAGAGGCAGAACGCATCAAACACGCTGTGGACCAGTTGACCGACGGTGAGCTTCGAGTGGCAGTGAGTCGGCTCATCGCATCAGTCGGCGACGGCCACACAATCGCCTACCCCGATTTCCAATTCACGTATCCTGTGAGGCTATACTGGTTCAAAGAAGGGATATATGCCTTCGATGCACCGGAGGAGCATGGGGAGATAATCAACCTGAAGCTTGAGACGGTGTGCGGAATGCCTGTCCATGAAATAGTGGATGCCCTGAAGCCAGTCATCGCATGCGACAACGAAGCGGGCTTCAAGTATTTGGTGACGAATTACATGGTCGTGCCGTACATCCTTCGCGGACTGGGCATCTCCGAAAGCGACGAGGTCACCATGGGCTTTGTCAACGATGCAGGCGATGAG
>JAQVXE010000117.1 GCA_028709305.1 Bacillota bacterium
TCTCGCCACATGAGCAGCAGATGCGGGCAAGTTTCAACCCATGCTCAATCTATGGACAAGCAACCTCAGACCGAAACCCACATTCCGCATGTAGCATATGCCAGATGCATTGTTACTGCGTCGTCAGCCAGGCATTGTCATCAATGGCTTTGGGCTGAAGCAAAGGCAGACTTTGTGAGCCGTTATCCCACATATAGATTATGGCAACGCGATGTTCGCTCAAGGCATAACTGAATTGAATCACGAGCCTTCGAGGTGACGCGTTTCGCCTGAAGATGATAGCTGCCACCGCTAATCACCCCTACTCAAGTTTACATCTAATGACCCAGATTCCTCCACTTGAGTTAGGGGGCCTAGAAGAATTGACCCGCCAGCGGGTCATCCCGCTCCGCCGAAATGAAGAAGGTTGCAAAACAAAGATACACTTAGGAGCAGTGGCATGCTCCTGCCTCGGACGCCCTGATCGCATCCGTTCTGTTCTGCACGAAATGACATAGTGGTATTACGGTAGCCGCAAACTGGAGCATGTTGTAGTACATCGACGCATTGACCAGAGTGCGCGCAAGAGAGGGCCCTTCACCAAGAGCATTCTTCAATATGCTGCGGAACGAGGGCGAGAGCGGCGCCTGCATGACCAAGCTCGTGGATGAGCGTCAGCAGCGGCGCAACTACTGCCATGAACGCGATGATCCACAGGTATCCACCCACTTCAGGATCGCCTCCCCCGAGCCCGGGTTGTAACTACAGGTCCATCGGCTCTCAAACCCTGCATGCCATAACTAGCCCTCTGCCAATGCCTGCCCAGGAGTAACCACAAGCAGCCTATGCGTGCCTGCCCAGAGCCAGATGTCTTTCACAGACCATCCTTATGGCGCGAGCGGCGCGCTCTACGTCGTCAGCTGTGAAATGCCTGTTGGTGACTGCCCTCATGCCATGGGGCGGCCTCGTGCTCACACGCACTCCCTCAGCACTGAGCTCCGCGGCGAACTGATCAGAGTCGATTCCCAGGCGCCCGATGTCGAACACGACCATATTAGTCTCAACGGTGGACAGGTCAACCTCGATTCCTGCGACATCAACCAAAGCTTCCGCCAACGCGCGGGCATTGCCATGGTCATCAGCAAGCCTGTCGACCATCTTCTCCAGCGCCACAATGCCGGCGGCCGCAAGCACTCCCGCCTGCCTCATCCCTCCGCCAACCATCTTCCTGTTCTTCCTGGCACGGGCGATGAAATCAGCGTCCCCGGCAAGCATCGACCCGACTGGCGCCGACAGACCCTTGGAGAGGCAGAACATTACTGAGTCTACATACTGGGCAATCTCGGATGCGTCCACTCCAAGGGCAACCGCCGCATTGAAGATCCTCGCACCGTCCATATGGATCGAAATCCCACGCTCTCTAGCAACAGCTCTGAGGGCTGCGAGCGTAGAAAGGTCTGTAACTGTTCCGCCGCCGCGGTTGTGGGTATTCTCGACAGCAAGACACGTTGTAGGAGCATAGTGAATGTTCGTCTCGCGAATGGCGGCCCTCACATCATCCGGGTCGAGCACACCGTTCTTCCCGCACACGAGCCGTGGCACCGCCCCGGCGACAGCCGACATTCCCCCTACTTCGTAATAGTAGATATGGCTTTCGGCCTCGAGGATGATCTCATCTCCTCTGCTGCAATGGGTCATCACAGCCACAAGGTTCGCCATTGTTCCGGAGGGCAGGAAAAGGGCAGCCTCTTTTCCGACCTTCTCTGCAGCCAAAGCTTCGAGCCTGATCACAGTGGGATCCTCGCCCCACACATCATCCCCGACCTCGGCGTTTCGCATAGCATCTCTCATTTCTTCAGTTGGAAGCGTAAGAGTATCACTTCGAAGCTCAATCCATTTCACTTAACTGGCCACCCTTCGCTTGGAGCCTGAACCTGAAAAGGCTCGGCATTTAAATGGAATGATACTTCACAACCCTCCCCCATTCCTCTATCTCAACTGAAAACAGGTTTCTAAATGCCGGTTGATGGGGAACATCGTATTTACACGGTTATTTCCATCCAGTCGACCCAGCTCCTAGCCGTAACCGCCTCTTACGTGTATAATGTAGACGGTATTCATACGTCGCCGTGCGTATGCACGGTGGCTTGTTCATGTATCAGGTGTATCGTGTCAAGATACAACGGCCTGTTCGAGCAATGATGCGAGGTGAGTTTATGTGGGCGATCACGACAAGCTCCGCGAGTTGAAGGCCAAAAGGGAAAAGGTCATTCAGGGAGGCGGTCCAAAGAGGATCGAAAAGCAGCATGCCAAAGGCAAGCTGACCGCACGGGAGCGAATTGAGCAGCTCCTGGATCCAGGCAGTTTTGTCGAGTTGGACATGTTCGTGGAGCACAGGTGCCAGGAGTTCGAGATGCCTGAGCAAGAGCTGCCAGGCGAAGGGGTTGTAACCGGCTATGGAGCTATAGACGGTCGCAAAGTCTTCGTATACGCTCAAGACTTTACGGTGATGGGCGGATCCCTCGGCGAAATGCACGCAAGGAAGATCTGCAAGGTCATGGATCTGGCCATGAAAGTTGGAGCGCCGGTTATTGGCATCAACGACTCAGGTGGAGCACGGATTCAGGAGGGCGTCGACGCACTGTCAGGGTATGGGCAGATCTTCTACAGAAACACGATAGCGTCGGGCGTTGTTCCGCAAGTGTCAGTTATCATGGGTCCATGCGCCGGCGGCGCGGTCTACTCCCCCGCTCTGACGGACTTCATATTCATGGTTCAAGGCGCAAACATGTTTATCACAGGCCCGCAAGTCATCAAGACTGTTACGGGAGAAGAAGTCAGCGCAGACGAACTAGGTGGCGCGACCACTCACAATACTGTGAGCGGTGTGGCACATTTCATGTACGACACAGAAAGCGACTGCTTCTTGGCCATTAGGAAACTCATTTCCTATCTGCCCGCAAACAATCTCGAAGATCCCCCTGTCCAAGCTCTTGGGGACATGTCGGCAGCCGACATCATTCCTGAGCTCAGGGAGATTGTGCCAGAAGAATCAAACAGACCTTATGACATGCACAATGTGATCATTGGCTTCGCAGACGACGGCGATTTCTTTGAGGTCCATCAGCATTACGCCAGAAACATCATCGTGGGCTTCGCCCGTTTGGGAGGACGGCCCATCGGGATCATCGCAAACCAGCCCCAAATAGCGGCTGGTTGTCTTGATATCAACGCTTCCGACAAGGCAGCGCGGTTTATCAGATTCTGCGATGCATTCAACATCCCCATCGTCAATCTCGTGGACGTGCCTGGTTTCCTCCCAGGAGTCAACCAGGAGACCGGGGGCATCATACGCCACGGAGCAAAGCTGCTCTATGCTTACTCCGAAGCAACTGTCCCTAAAATCACATTGATAGTGCGCAAAGCCTATGGAGGAGCGTACCTCGCAATGTGCAGCCGCGACTTGGGCGCTGATGTTGTTTACGCATGGCCAGGAGCCGAAATAGCTGTTATGGGTCCGGATGGAGCTGCAAATATCATCTTCCGCAAGGATATCGCAGACGCCGACGACCCGGAAGCGGCTAGGGCTGAAAAGATAGCCGAGTACAGGTCCAAGTTTGCCAATCCGTATGCGGCGGCTAGGCGCGGGTATGTGGATGATGTAGTCGACCCGGCCGAAACTCGTCGTAAGCTTATGGACGCGCTGGACATGCTCTCGACAAAGCGGGAGACTCGACCTCCCAAGAAACACGGGAACATCCCGGTATGATTGGGGGCGGATTTCATGACCGTAGCTGAAGAACTTATCCTCGGCCTTCAAACTCTTGTTCTTGGAATGGCAGTCACATTCGTCGGCCTTGCCGTCCTCCAGATCATCATGATTCTGATGGGGCGGGCTTCAGACCGCAATCGCGTGGCCGTAACATCCAAGGTTCCGGAAGGGCTGGAAATGCCAGAGGAGCCCGAGACTCCTGTGCATCAAGGCGATGAATCAGACGAACACGTTGCCGCCATCGCAGCTGTGATGGCTATTCTGACAGAAGAGGGCGCGGCTCCTGTCCGCGTCAGGTCTATTACACAAGTTAGCCCGCGCGCCGCAAATCTCTGGGGGCTCGCCGGCAGGCAAGAGCTGATGTCTGGACGATCCAAGGCGTAACGGGAATCACAACAAAAAGTTCAATGCGATTTCGAGGAGGATTGCTCAAGTGAGAAGGTTTCGGGTTCTAGTTAACGGGACCACTTATGAAGTTGAAGTGGAAGAGGTCGGCGGAACAGCACCGCAGGCCAGCCCAGTGCAGCCTGCAACTGCTAAGCCCGCTCCCAGCGCACCAGCGCCTGCGGCCAACCCTGCAAAACGTGCTGCTGCTCCTAAGCCTGCGGCGCCACGTGGCGGCTCATCGGTCACAGCGCCCATGCCAGGAACGATAATTGACATCAAGGTCAAAGAGGGCGACAAAGTCGAACCCCGGACGGTAGTAGCAATGCTAGAAGCCATGAAGATGGAAAATGAGATTTTTGCGGGTAGATCAGGCGTTGTAACGCATATAGCAGTAGAGAAGGGAGCCTCGGTCAACACCGGAGATCTCCTAGTATCCATCGACCCGGCATAAAGGAGGGGACGACTTTCCGTGCAAGAAGCAGTCGTCGAGTTCCTGTACAGTACAGGCTTTGCTGTCCTGACGTGGAAAGAACTCATCATGTTCGCTATCGCAGGCTGCCTAATGTACCTGGCGATAGTAAAGAAATTTGAGCCGCTGCTCCTGCTTCCAATCTCTTTTGGAATGCTACTGGCAAACTTGCCAGCCGCCGGCCTGATGGCCGGACCGGAAAATGGCGTTGTCGGAGGGTTGCTCTATTACCTGTACCAAGGCGTGAAGTTAGGCATATACCCGCCGCTCATATTCCTGGGCGTGGGAGCGATGACCGACTTCGGACCCCTGCTTGCAAATCCGTCTACGATCTTTCTGGGAGCTGCTGCCCAGTTTGGAATCTTCATTACATTCATGGGCGCACTACTCCTGGGCTTCACACCAGCGCAGGCAGGATCGATCGGAATCATCGGAGGGGCAGACGGCCCCACGGCAATCTTCGTCACCAGCAGGCTGGCGCCGGAATTGCTCGGGCCGATTGCAATCGCGGCCTACTCCTACATGGCCTTAGTTCCAATAATTCAGCCGCCTATCATGCGAGGCCTCACACGCAAGAAGGATCGCCAGATAGTGATGGAACAGCTTCGACCCGTATCCAAGAAGGAGAAGGTCCTGTTCCCGATCATCGTCACTATTGTAGTCGGGCTGATGTTGCCATCAGCGGCGACCCTCGTGGGATGCTTGATGCTGGGCAACCTGTTCCGCGAATCCGGAGTTGTTGATAGGCTCTCCAAAACAGCTCAGAATGAGTTGATCAACATAGTCACGATCTTCCTAGGGCTTACTGTAGGAGCCACCGCCAACGCTGACAGCTTCCTATCGTGGCAGACCATAAGCATAATCCTGTTGGGGCTTGCGGCGTTCTCAGGCGGCACAGCAGGCGGGGTATTGCTCGGCAATCTAATGTGTAAACTGACGGGGGGCAAAGTCAACCCGCTTATCGGAGCAGCCGGCGTGTCAGCCGTTCCCATGGCGGCCCGTGTGGTGCAAACCGTCGCTCAGGACGAGAAACCAGGCAACTTCCTGCTCATGCACGCTATGGGGCCTAACGTCGCAGGAGTCATAGGTTCTGCAATTGTAGCAGGGGTTTTGCTGTCGAGGTTTGGATAGACGATTGGCTGCCGCTTCGGCGGCTCGTCTTCATGATGTTCAAAGGTGAATCATCCCCCGCTCCCCCAGGCCCACGTTGGGCCGGGCGAACGGGGGATTCT